>CALFSV010000360.1 GCA_937916485.1 uncultured Paracoccaceae bacterium
GGCTCAGGTAGCTGGCTCAGGTAGCTGGCTCAGGCGGCCCCACCCGCATAGACCGTCAGCTCTTGAATGGCGGTCAACGGAACCTCCAAAAGGCGCATGGCGGGCAGGCTGATCTGGCTGCCCGACCCCGGCTCCCCGCCCGAGGGACGCAGTTCCAGCGACACCGACTTACCCGTGGCGGTGACCTCAACCCGGCCAAGGGTCACCTCGCTGACCAAAGGCGTTTCGATCCAGATCCCCGGATCGGCAGGCGACCCAAGGGTGGCCAGCGTCGTGCCAAGGCGCTGCTCGCCCGAAGTGGCCGGCGCGGCAAGGGCAACGGCGCGGTCTTCGGCGCTAGTGGTGTCGAACTCATCCGCCGTGCGGGCATCGGCGGGCGGTGGCGGTGGCGGCGGCAAGAGCACGACCGGCTCAGCCTCGACGGTCTCTGCCGGGGGAAACTGGGCGTTGAGGTCGGCCTGCGTGCAGGCTGACAAGGACAGGGCGCCGATCAGAATCAAAACTCTCATCCCCCAAGGCTAGGCGGCGCAACGTCCCCTTGGCAACTCTGCCCATTGTGCATTGCCCGCTTGCACGCCCCAGCCCCCGCACATAGGTTCGCGCCATGACAGAGCTGATAGACCCCTTTGACCGCGCGATCCGCTACCTTCGGGTCTCGGTCACCGACCGCTGCGATTTTCGCTGCGTCTATTGCATGTCCGAAAACATGACCTTCTTGCCCAAGAAAGAGCTTCTGACGCTCGAAGAGCTGGATCGCCTCTGTTCAAACTTTATCCGCCTTGGCGTTGAAAAGCTGAGGATCACCGGCGGGGAACCGCTGGTCCGGCGCGACATCATGACCTTTTTCCGCGCCATGTCCCGGCATCTGGACAGCGGCGCGCTCAAGGAACTGACCGTCACGACCAACGGCAGCCAGCTTGAGAAATTCGCGGCCGACCTCTTCGCAGCAGGCGTGCGCCGGATCAACGTGTCCCTTGATACGCTGGATGAGGCCAAGTTTGCCCAGATCACCCGCTGGGGCCGCCTGCCCCAGGTCCTGCGCGGCATCGATGCAGCCCAGGCCGCAGGGCTACGGGTCAAGATAAACGCCGTCGCCCTCAAAGGCTTTAACGAGGACGAGTTGTTCACCCTGACCGACTGGTGCGCCGAGCGGGACATGGATCTGACCTTTATCGAGGTCATGCCGATGGGCGACCTGGGGAACGAAGACCGGCTTGATCAATACTGGTCGCTCAAGGATCTGCGCGCCCGTCTGGCCGAGCGGCATGATCTGACCGATTTGGCCGAACGGTCCGGCGGTCCGGCCCGCTATGTCCGGGTGAATGACACTGGGGCGAAGATCGGCTTTATCACGCCGCTGAGCCATAATTTCTGCGAAAGCTGCAACCGGGTGCGCGTCACCTGTACCGGCGAGATTTATACATGCCTTGGTCAGGAAGGGCATTCCGACCTGCGCGGTCCGCTTCGGGCCACGGCCGAGGACGCCCCGCTTGAGGCGGCGATCCGGACTGCCATCGGGCTGAAACCCAAGGGGCACGACTTTGACTATTCACGCCAGACCGTCGACGGCCAGATCAGCCGACACATGAGCCATACCGGCGGCTAGGCCGATGGCATCCTCCGCTCCGTCTTCGCCCGCGACCCTTGTCCTGTCGGCCTATGCCGCGCTGGCCAACCTGTCAGTGCCCTTGCTGGCGCGACGTATCGTGGCCCGGTTGACGGATCAGGGGATCAGCCCCAAACGGGCCGCCGAACGGATGGGCCGGGCAACCCTGCCCCGTCCCGAAGGTCGGCTTGTCTGGTTCCATGCGGCCAGCGTCGGGGAAAGCCTGTCGATCCTGCCGCTTTTGACCATGATGCAAGCGGCCCGCCCCGATCTGCGGATTCTGTTGACCAGCGGCACCGCCAGTTCGGCCCAGATCATGGCCGACCGCCTGCCAAACGGGGCGCTGCATCAGTTCGCCCCCCTCGACAGCAGGGCAGTCCTGGACCGGTTCCTGTCGCATTGGAAGCCGGACCTCGCGGTGCTGGTGGAAAGCGAGCTTTGGCCCCAGATGATCTGCCGCACAGACGACAAGGGCATTCCCCTCGTTCTGCTCAATGCCCGCCTGTCGCGGGGGTCCTTGCGCAACTGGGCCAGGTTTGGGCGGACGGCACAGGCCCTGTTCGGCCGTTTTCGCCTGATCGTAACCCAGACCGAGGAAACTGCACAGGCCCTGGGCAAGCTGACCGGCCAGCAGGACAGGATCCGAACCGGCGGCAACATGAAGGCCGCCGCCCCGCCGCCCCCTGCCGACGCAACGGCGCTTGCGGACCTTCGACACAGCCTTGGCGCCGCACCCTGCTGGCTGGCCGCCTCCACCCACCCGGGCGAAGAGGCGCTGATCCTAGAGGCACACAAGCGGCTCTTGGCAAACTGGCCCGACCTGAGGCTGATCCTTGTGCCCCGACACCCCGAGCGGGCCGACAAGGTGGCCGGGATGATTGTGGACGCAGGGCTTGGCCTGACCCGGCGGTCCCTTGGGCAGGGCCCGACCGATCAGGTCTATCTGGCCGATACCTTGGGCGAAATGGGGCTATGGCTGCGGCTGGCCCCAATCACCTTCATGGGCGGCTCTCTGACCCCAAACGGCGGGCATAACCCATGGGAAGGGGCGGCACTCGGCACCGCCCTTCTGACCGGGCCCTATGTCGAGAACGCCGCCGCCGACTATGCCAGCCTGTCGGCTGCCAATGCTGTGATGACGGTCACGGACATGACGCTTGGCCCTACACTCCACGATCTGCTCCGGCACCCCGACCGGGCGCGCACCCTTGGCCAGAACGCGCAAAAGGCGCAAAGCGCCAATGGAACCGCCCTCGGGGTCACGGCGCAAAGCCTCCTGTCCCTTCTGCTCGCAAAGGACAGCCCATGACCTATCGCAACCCCGCACAGATCTCTGTGATCGCCCCCAACCTCAAAAAGCGCTACTCGGGCGTCACATCGACCGTGGTCCGGCTGGTGCCGCTTCAGGCCCGGCAGATCGCGATTGCCTCGGTCGGGCCGGTTCTGCCGGCCGACGTACCTCAGATCCGGCTGCGCGACCTTGTGACGATGGGGCGATCCGGCCCTGACGGCCCGCGGGTCTGGCACGCAAGGCGGAACACCGAAATGCTGGCCGGGATCGTGCTCAAGAAGGTCTTGCGCAAACGCTTGCGGCTGATGTTCACATCCGCCGCTCAACGGCAGCACAGCGGCTACACCAAATGGCTCATCGGCCAGATGGACAGGCTCGTCGCCACCTCCGCCCGGTCAGCCAGTTTCCTCGACCATCCCGCGCAGGTCATCCACCACGGCATCGATACCGACCATTTCGCCCCAAGCGATGACCGGGCCGCCCTGCGCCGCTCCCTCGGGCTGGACCCCGACGCCATCCTGCTGGGCTGCTTCGGGCGGATCCGGCCCTCCAAGGGGACGGACCTCTTCGTCGAGGCGATGTGCCGCATCCTGCCCGATCATCCCAAGGCACAGGGGATCGTCATGGGGGGCGTCACGGACAAATTCGGGTCCTTCGCTCAAACGCTCAAAGACAGGATCGCGGACGCCGGCCTGACCGACCGGCTCAGGATCCTGCCCGAGGACAAGGGCTGGACCATCGCCCCATGGTTCCAGGCGATAGACCTTTACATCGCGCCGCAACGGTCCGAAGGCTTCGGCCTCACCCCGCTCGAGGCGATGTCCTGCGGCGTGCCCTGCATCGCCACCCGCGTCGGAGCATTCGAGGAAATCGTCCAAGACGGCGAAACCGGGCGACTGATCCCGCCCGAGGACCCCGCCGAACTGGAAGGCGCGATCCGCTCCGCCCTGCAAACCCCAAGCACACTGAAAGAATGGGCCAGCGCATGCCGCCCCCGTGCCGAAGCCCATTTCAAGATCGAACACGAGGCCGCCGCCCTCACGGCAATCTACAGGGACCTCCTGAAAGGCTCCTGATCCTCATCTCGTCATAAATATCCCGGGGGAGGCGCCCGCAGGGCGGCGGGGGCAGAGCCCCCAAAAGCCCCTCGCCCTCTATCCCACCGGCATCCGCTGTTCGACGATCTCCGCCCACCAGGAACAGCCTGCGGGGATGGCCTCGTCGTTGAAGTTGTATTCGGGATGATGAACCGGGGCGGTATCGCCGTTGCCGACAAGGATATAGGCGCCGGGCCGCTCTTCCAGCATATAGGCAAAATCCTCGCCCCCCATGATCAGCGGGGCCTCGTCGCAATGTCCGGCCACACGGGTGGCGACCTCGGCGGCGAATGCGGTCTGTTCGGGGGAATTGACCATCACGGGGTAGCCGGGATGATGGATCACCTCTGCCACCGCCCCATATGCCTGTGCCGTGCTTTGGGCGATGGCCGTCAGCCGCTCCATTGCATGGGTTCGCAGATCCGCATCAAGACTTCTGACCGTGCCTTTCAGGTGGACGGACGGCGGGATCACGTTGAAGGCCTTGGACGCGGTCTCAAACGACGTCACGGACACGACCAGCTGCGCCACCGGGTCCGCCGTCCGGCTGACGATGGACTGAAGCGCCACCACGATCTGGCTGCCCACCAGGGTGGGATCGATTGTTTCATGCGGCTTGGCAGCATGGCCGCCCTTGCCAGTCACAATGACCTCGAACTGGTCGGTGGCCGCGAAAAAGCTGCCCGGGCGGATGGCAAAACTGCCCAAGGGGCGACCCGGCCAGTTGTGCATCCCGTAGACCTCGTCAATCTTCCAGCGGTCCATCAGCCCATCGGCGCACATCTCATGGCCACCGCCACCACCTTCTTCGGCGGGCTGGAAGATGACCACGACCGTCCCGTCAAAGTTCCGCGTCTCGGACAGGTACTGTGCCGCGCCCAAAAGCATCGCCGTATGGCCATCATGCCCGCAGGCATGCATTTTGCCCGGCACCTTTGAGGCATAGGGAACACCCGTCGCTTCCATGATTGGCAGGGCATCCATATCCGCCCGCAGCCCGATCACCCGGCCCGAACCATTGCTCCGCCCTTTGATCACCCCCACGACGCCGGTCCGGCCGATGCCAGTCGTGACCTCGTCACAGCCAAAGGCGCGCAGCTTTTCAGCGACCATCGCGGCAGTCCGGTGGGTATCGAACATGAGCTCGGGGTTTTCGTGCAGATCACGCCGCCAGGCGGTGATCTCGGGCAAGAGTTCGGCGAAACGGTTCTTGATGGGCATCGGTCTCTCCGGGTGATGGGTACTGTCGTGAACCTGTCCCATCAACCGGGCGGGGGCAAGGCACTGCCCCCTTTAAACCACCCTTTGATCCACGCTTTGCTCAGCCTTTGCGCGCGCCAAAGCGGGACAGGCGAAAACTGCTCAGGTCATGGCCGGGATCGGTCCCGCTGGCCAGCGCCGCGGCGATCCGGCCAAAGGCGGGTCCGATGCCAAAGCCATGACCGCTCATCCCCGTGGCGATGGTCAGGCCGGGCAAGGCCGCCACGGTGTCGACCACCGGCAGGACATCGGGCATCAAATCGATCATTCCGCCCCAGGCGACCCGGGCCTGGGGGGCGGGCAAAGTCGGGAAGGTCTGCGCAAACATTTTCAAAAGCTTGCTCACCAATCCCCGGCCCGGCCCGGGGTTAAGGACCCGCATCTCCTCGAATGGTGACACCGCATCCTCCGACCAGCGGCGCGGTGTGCTCCAGGCATCGGGATAGCCGCGGGGGGCGGCGGGGTAGAACCGGGTTCCCATCGGGTCGGCAAGCAGTTGCGGCAGATACTGCCGAAGGTTCCGGAAGGCATCCCGCCCCACGAACATATCGTGGGTAAAGTCCGGCGCGATCGAGTATCCACCATCCACACGCCGCCGGAAGGCCAACCGGGAATCGACCGCGCCGCCGGCAAAGACCTCTTCCATCGGTTCTGTCGCAACAACGGTCGCCCGGACCGACAGTTGCGGGATGTCGATCCCGTGCCGGCGCAGCAACAAGGACGACCAAGCCCCGCCCGCGACAACGACCGCCGGGGCTGTAATCCGGCCCGCCTCTGTCACCACCCCGGCGATGCGCCCCGCCGCGATGTCGAGGCCGCGCACCGCGCACTCCTCGACAATGATCAGCCCGTCGCGCACCGCCGCACGGGCCAGGGCGGGCACCGCCAGCCAAGGCTCTGCCCGCATGTCCGAAGCGGTCCACAGCCCGCTGCGCCAGTGGGTTGCAGCAAGCGGGATCAACCCACCCACCTCGCCCGTGCTCAAGAGCCGCGAGTCGAGGTCGTAGGGCTGCGCCGTGGCCAACCAGTTTTAGTGGGCGATGGTATGGGCGACGGTATTGGCCAGATACATCACCCCGGTCTGGCGCAGGCCAATGTCCTCGCCGATTGTCCCGGCGATTTCGCGCCATTGCTGTCCGGCCTCGATAGCGATGGGGATCTCGGATGGGTGGCGGCCTTGCACCCTGATCCAGCCCCAGTTGCGCGACGACTGCTCGCCTGCCACCCGCCCCTTTTCGACGACAACCGCCCGCAAGCCCGTCTTGGCCAGATGCCATCCGGCCATTACCCCGATGATCCCGCCCCCAACGACGACGACATCGGCGGACGTGGGCGGCGGGTCTGGATAGGCGACAGGTGTCTGAGCGGAAAAGGGAAAGGGGATCATGCCGAAAGACTTTCCAGCAGCCTCGCCATGAAAGCCTCGCCCGCCTCGAACTGGGCGGTGCTGATGTATTCGTCAGCCTGATGGGCCTGAGCGATGTCACCGGGACCACAGATCGCCGCAGAATAGCCGCGCTGCTGGAATTGCCCGGCCTCGGTGCCGTAACTGACCACGTGGGCACCGTTGTCGCCAGTGAGTTGCCGCAACAACCGCTCGGCAGCGCCGTCGGCCTCGGGCACCAGCGGTGGCACACCGGACCAGCGGTGGTAGCTGATCCCCGCCTCTGGGCGGACGGCCTGCATTTCGGTGTTCAGCCTGGCAACCTCGGCCTCGAACCGGGCCTGCCAGTCGGCGGGGGTTTCGCCGGGCAGAACCCGGATTTCCAGCGCCATATGGCAATCGCCTGCGGTGATGTTCTTGGCCGTTCCACCGGCAATCTTGCCGATGTGGACGGTGGTCCAGGGCGGATCAAAGGCAGCGCCTGCGGGACCCGGAACCTTGGCCCGGTTCTCGGCGTTGCAGGCGGTAGCCCATTGGATCAGCTTGGCCGCCTCCATGATCGCGCTGACACCCTGATGCATGAGGGAGGAATGCACCTCATAGCCCCTCGCATGGACATCGTAGCCGGTGCTGCCCTTGTGGCCGGTGACCACCTTCATCATGGACGGCTCACCCACGATGACCAGATCGGCCTTGGGCAGGCCATTGGCCAGCATATGGTCGATCATCGGCGGGGCACCAAGGCACCCGACCTCTTCGTCATAGCTGAGCGCAAGTTGCAGCGGGCGGGTCAGCTGCATGTCCTGTGCCTCAACCATCGCGGCGATGGCCAGCGCGTCAAAACCCTTCATGTCGCAGGTGCCCCGGCCATACAGCCGACCCTCCCGTTCGGTCACAGTAAAGGGGTCACTGGTCCAGTTCTGCCCCTCTACCGGTACGACATCGGTATGGCCGGACAGAATGACCCCTCCCGGCAGATCAGGACCGACCTGGGCATAAAGGGCCGCCTTGGTTCCGTCTTCATTGGGCACCCGGACCGAGGCGATACCATGATCCGACAGGTATCCTTCGACAAAGTCGATAAGGTCAAGATTGCTGTCCCGGCTGACCGTGGGAAAGGCGACAAGGCGGTCCATCAGGTCGCGGGCGGACAGGATTTGGGGCATGGAGGTCTCCGGCAGGACGCCCCTTTACGCTAGTGCAGCAATCCGGCGGGTGACAGCCCCTTTACTCGCGCCAGTACTTGGCCACCCAGGGCGTGGGCCGGATATAGTGTCGCAGATAGGTCAAGGGCGACTTGGGTCGGCCCTTGCGGAACAATCCGGCCAGATGCGCCAGCGGGGTGTTTTGTGGGATCATGTAGCCATAGCGGCCCTCGATAGCGTGATACGGCTCAAGATCGCCGGGGAAAATCACGATACGGGCGTCGGCGGGCAACCGTGGGGCCAGAACGTAGTTCAACGGGAACGGCCAGCGGCAGTGACGCCGGAAATGGCGAATCCAGCCGTTGGGAAAGAACTTGATCCCCCCCGGGGCATTGCGGGTCACATAGCGCTGTTCAAACCGGTAGGTGTCGGCCACGCCCTGCGGATCGGCAGCGAACTTTTCCTGCAATGGCAGCAAGGCCCCCACCGGAAAACGGAACACCGAGGTCTGGCCCATCTTCTCAAGCGGAGTGCTTGGATTGCGCGACAGGATGACGTCGTCGGGGCCGCCCTCGCTGAAAAAGCCGTCGAGGCTGCCGGTCACCACAAGGTCAAGGTCCATGAACAGAACCGGCCCTTTGAGATTGCCAAGCGTGGGCCCCCAAAGGCGGGATTTGGGCCAGATACCCAAGGTGTTGGTCGGCCATTCAACCTCAAAATCGGGCAGATCCTCGCACAGAACCTCGGGCCGGATACCAGTCCGATTGTCGGTAAAACAGGTAAAGGTGAAGGGCGGCGTGATGTTGCGCGACACCATTCCATAAAGCCGGTTGATATAGGTCGGCCCGTATTTGGTGCCCCAGTTGATGCAGATCACCTGCTTTGGAATATCTGGCATCGGTCGGCCCCTTGATCGGTTCGGCCCCGCGATACCGCAGTTGCAGGCACAGGGAAAGGCGGCAGACGGGCAAGGTCGCCCCCGATTCCGCCTCTCCCTATTCCATCGCCTTGCGAATGCGGTGGACCATCCACCAGACCGCCAGAATTACGAGCGGTGTGGCCACAGCCGTCAGTACCGGCTTGCCGATATGCAGAGCATATTCAAGCGGGGCCGCCACATAGAGGACGAGGTTGACGGCATAGTAACTGATCGCAACCACCGACAGACCTTCGACGGTGCGCTGCAGGCGCAGTTGCAGGTCGGCGCGGCGATCCATGCTGCCCAGGATCTCCTGGTTCTGGGCGGACCGTTCAACATCGACACGGGTTCGCAGCAGTTCGGCGGCCCGGACCGCGCGGGCCGACATGGCGTGCAGACGGGCTTCTGTCGATTTGACCGTCCGCATGGCGGGGTCAAAGCGGCGCATCATGAATTCGGCAAAGGTCTGGCGGCCCCCGAACCGCTCTTCACGCAGGATCTCGATCCGCTGGTTGACGATGGTCTCATAAGCCCCCGTAGCGCCAAAGCGAAAGCTCGATTCAGCGACCGTATTCTCAAGCTCGGCCGAAATCGTCAAAAGCGATTGCAACGTCGCGGCCGGATCGGTCATCGGACCGCACATGTCCTTGACCAAGGCCGCCAGGTTGACGTCCATCGCAGCCATGCGCGGATATAATTCGCGGGCGCGGGCAAGACCCAGCATCGACATCGATTTGTAAGTTTCGATCTCGCACAGGCGCTGCACCACGCGCCCTATGCGGCGGTCGCCCGTGGTCGGGCGGGCAAAGACGGCAAAGCGAAGATGACCCGTCGAATCGATGCGGAAATCGGCACCGATGATCAGGTCCCCATCAAGGACCCGGCTGATCGCTAGACTTTCCGGGACAAACCATTGCTCCATCTTTTCCTTGATGCCGTCGTCTGTCTCTGCCTGTTCGATGCGGATCAGGGCCGAAGTGATGCGGGTGCCCGGAGCCTCGGCAAGCCAGTCTTCGGGAAAGACTGCAAAGGTGGCCGCGTCGAACGGGTTTTGGGCCACACCCTCGCCAAAGATGGTGTAGGTCACAAATTCGGTATGGCTTTCCCATTTCAGCTGATGTCGGCCGATCTGGCCCGAGTAATGGGTCGCACCGGGCTGCGGGTGCTGGGCCCCGAAACGGTCGAGCAAGCGGATCAGATGGGCCCGGTCCAGTTCCCTGTCCCGCCCCGCCGCGTTCTCTGCAGGCTTGAGCGCAAGATAAGCCGCCCGCGCCGGCGCCTTGAGAGACGGAAATGGTCGGGCGTGCAATTCGTTGGCTAGCGCATAGCGCAGGGGATGGTCGGTTATGGGGCTCATTCTGGGAGGACCTCAGCGCTGGATGATGTGCGCAAACTAATGGTCTTTGCCCGGCTGTAAACAGAAGAAATGTCGATTTTTGAAATGCTTAGCGGCGCACGACGGTATACCGTGCGCCGCATGAGGGCAGGCAGTGGCCTAGATGACCGCGACCGCGAGAGGCGGGAAGCCATTGAAACAGACCGAGGAATAGGTCGACGTGTAAGCCCCGGTGTTGCGGATAACGATCTTGTCGCCGGACTTCAGCGTCAGCGGCAAATGCATCGGGCGTTTCTCATAAAGCACATCGGCGCTGTCACACGAGGGGCCTGCCATGATGCAGGGGCCGGTCGGATCGCCGTCGCGAGCGGTCTGAAACTCGTAGCGGATCGCTTCGCCCTCGGTCTCGGCCAGGCCCGAAAACCGACCGATGGACAGATAGACCCAACGGTGCATGTCCCGGTCGGATTTGCGGCTGACCAGCATCACCTCGGCCACGATGGCACCAGCCTCGGCCACAAGGCCGCGGCCCGGCTCTGCCATGATCTGGGGAATGTCGCCGAAATGCTCTTGCAGCTGCGCCATCACCCGTGCGGCATAAGAAGTCGGTGCCTCGATTGCTTCACCATAAAACGCCGGGAAGCCTCCCCCGATGTTGAGCAGGGTCAGTTCGTGACCCGCCTCGCGGGCGGCATGCCAGGTCTTGGCCAGCTCGGCCAGGGTTGGGCCCCACATGTCGGCCCGGCGGGTTTGCGAACCGACGTGGAAGGAAAAGCCGACGGGTGTCAGGCCCAGATCTTTGGCGTAGTCCAGCAGGCGCAGCGCGGTGTCCTGATCACAACCAAACTTGCGGCTCAGCGGCCAATCGGCCTGAGACAGCTCGACAATCAGGCGGATATAGACGCTTGCACCCGGCGCATGTTCGGCAATTTTTTCAAGCTCTTCCTCGGCATCGGCCGAGAACAGGGTGATCCCGGCATGCCAGGCAAAGGCGATGTCGGACGCCCGCTTGACGGTGTTGCCAAAGGAAATCGTCTCGGGCCGGGCACCAAGGGACAGGCAAAGCTCAATCTCGCCCCGCGAGGCGGCATCAAAATGCGAACCAAGCGCGACCAGCCGCTCTAGGATCTCGCGGGCGGGGTTTGCCTTGACCGCATAGTGGATGTCGGCGTGGCCAAGGCCAGCTTTCAGCGCGCCGTATTGGGTTTCGACCTGATCCACGTCGATCACCAGCGTGGGCTGATCGAACTCATTGTCCGCAATGAAAGTGTCAAGGCGGGACGGGACAGAAGGGCGCGGCGCGGTTGCGCCGTTTACATGCAGTGTCATCGGTCATCTCCAGTAGACTCGGCCATTCATGACCGCTCAGTTCCAAGGGAGACGTTACCGTCGCTGCATAAACGCGTGCCGGGTCGGGGTGTTACCCTTGATCGAGGGCTCGTCCCAGCGTGGCCAGAGGCGCGTGCGTTGGCGTCTGAGCGGCGATTTGGGGCCAAACCGGATTCTAATCAAGAAGAAAATGCAGTCTTCCCGAAAATTGTTTTTGCGGGATGGACTGGGGGTCCTTTCAGGCGCTAGGCAAGGGCATGGCGAAGGTTCTACTCTTTAATAAACCATTTGACGTCCTGTCGCAATTCACCGACGCGCGCAGCCCGACGCCGCGGGCGACACTTTCGGATTTCATAGATGTTCCGGGGGTTTATCCGGCAGGCCGTCTGGACCGGGACAGCGAAGGGTTGATGGTCCTGACCGATGATGGCCGCCTTCAGGCCCGCATTGCCGATCCGGCCCACAAGCAGCCCAAGACCTACCTTGTGCAGGTGGAAGGTGCGCCAACAGAGGCAGATCTGGCCCCCCTGCGCCAAGGCCTGACGCTGAACGACGGGCCCACCCTGCCCGCCGGGGCGCGGCTGATCGCGCCACCGGACCTGTGGCCCCGCACCCCGCCGGTGCGCTATCGCAAATCGGTCCCGGACACCTGGATCGAGGTCACCCTGCGCGAAGGCCGCAATCGTCAGGTCCGGCGGATGACCGCCGCCATCGGCTTTCCTACCCTGCGGCTGGTGCGCTGGCGGATCGGGGACTGGTCGCTGGACGGAATTGCCCCCGGCACATGGCGCGACGCCTGAGCGGGCCGGCGCAAATGTGATTTGCCAGCCCCGGCAGGTGACTTATCTTCCGGAACACGACCGCCACGGAAAGCCTTTCCAACAGGAGAATGCCCAATGACCCGGATGACGGCCAAGGACTTTGACCAGGAACTGCTGGAACTTTACGACTTTTACGCTCACGGCAAGATCACCAAACGTGAGTTTCTGGACCGCGCAGGCAAATTCGCCGTCGGAGGGGTGACAGCCCTCGCCCTGCTCAACATGATGTCGCCCAATTACGCGCTGGCCCAGCAGGTCAACTTTAACGATGCGGACATCCTGCCCGAATACATCATGTACCCTTCGCCCAACGGGCATGGAGACGTGCGCGGCTATCTGGTGAAGCCTGCCAACGCAACAGGCCCCCTGCCCGCTGTGCTAGTCGTGCATGAGAACCGCGGCCTAAACCCCTATATCGAGGATGTTGCCCGCCGCCTTGCCAAGGCAGGCTTCATGGCGCTTGCCCCCGACGGGCTGACCTCGGTCGGCGGATACCCCGGCAACGACGCCGATGAACGCGATTTGCAGTCATCGGTCGACGCCACCAAGCTGATGAACGACTTTTTCGCCGGGTTCGAATTCCTGTTTGCCCATCCCGACAGCACCGGCAAAGTCGGGGCGACAGGCTTTTGCTATGGCGGCGGCGTCGTCAATGCGATTGCCGTGGCCGACCCCGAGCTAAGCGCAGGTGTGCCCTTCTATGGGCGCCAGGCCGCTGCGGCGGATGTGCCAAAAATCGCGGCCCCCTACTGCTGCAATACGCAGGGCTCGACGACCGGATCAACGCAGGCTGGCCCGAGATGGAGGCCGCCCTTATCGCCAATGACAAGGTGTATGAGGCCCATATCTATCCGGATGTGAACCACGGTTTTCACAACGACAGCACACCGCGCTATGATGAGGCGGCGGCAGAACTGGCCTGGGACCGCACGCTGGCGTGGTTCAACACGTACCTTGCCTGACGCTCCGGCGTGGCAACCTGCATCACCACGGTTGCCGCGCCCTTGGCCCCGAAAGGGGCTGCCAGCCCGTGAGTGAGGGCCCATGGCAGACCCTGACGGTGGCCTGTTGTGGCGCGTCGTTGTCCCGAAGAAGGCTCCAAAGGGGTCAATGACAAAGGGCCCGGCGTTTCCGCCGGGCCCCTTTTCAATCCGATTGATTGCCGACGGATCAGTTGATCTTGGGCAAAAGCTCGTCCAGCGACTTCTTGGCGTCGCCGTAGAACATGCGCGTGTTCTCTTTGAAGAACAGCGGGTTCTCGATACCCGAATAGCCAGTGCCCTGACCACGCTTGGACACAAAGACCTGCTTGGCCTTCCAGCACTCAAGCACTGGCATGCCAGCGATGGGGCTGTTGGGATCGTCCTGTGCGGCAGGGTTCACGATGTCGTTCGAGCCGATGACGATGGCCACGTCGGTCTTGGGGAAGTCCTCGTTGATCTCGTCCATTTCCAGCACGATGTCATAGGGCACCTTGGCCTCGGCCAAGAGCACGTTCATGTGGCCGGGCAGACGACCGGCGACGGGGTGGATCGCAAAGCGAACCTCCTTGCCAGCGGCGCGCAGCTTGCGGGTCAGTTCGGCAACAGCCGACTGGGCCTGTGCCACGGCCATGCCATAGCCTGGGATGATGATGACGCTGTCAGCCTCGTTCAGCGCGGTGGCGACACCGTCGCTGTCGATGGCGATCTGCTCACCATCGATGGCCATCTGTTCGCCCGCCGGGCCACCAAAGCCGCCCAGAATGACGCTCACAAAGGACCGGTTCATCGCCTTACACATGATGTAGGACAGGATCGCACCGGACGAGCCGACCAGCGCACCGACCACGATCAGAAGATCGTTGCCAAGGCTGAAGCCAATCGCCGCCGCGGCCCAGCCCGAATAGCTGTTCAGCATGGACACAACGACCGGCATATCAGCCCCGCCGATGCCCATGATCAGGTGGTAGCCGATAAAGAGAGCGGCCAGAGTCATCAGGAACAGCGGGAAGAAACCGCCAGAGTTGAAGTACCAGATCAGGCAAAGGAGCGAGAGGACTGCCGCTCCGGCATTCAGCATTTGCCCGCCGGGCAGCTTCTTGGCGGCCGAATTCACCCGGCCCGCCAGCTTGCCATAGGCAATGACGGAACCGGTAAAGGTCACCGCACCGATGAAGATACCAAGGAATAATTCGACGCGCAGAATGTTCAGCTCTACCGCCGACTTCTTGGCGATCAGCGCGCCGAAGGTTGCGAATTCCGACCCGTCAAAGCCCGAGGCCATCAGGGACGTGACCCGCACAATCTCAAAATGCGCGATCAGACCGACGAGGACCGCCGCCAGACCGACAAGGCTGTGCATTGCGGCCACAAGCTCTGGCATCTGGGTCATCTGTACCCGTGTTGCCAGGATGTAACCAATCACCCCGCCGCCGCCGATCAGGATGATCGACAAGAGCCACAGGCCCGAGCCCGGGCCGATCAGCGTCGCCGCAATGGCAAGCGCCATGCCGGCAATGCCGTACCATACAGCGCGCTTGGCGCTTTCCTGTCCCGACAAACCGCCAAGCGACAGGATGAACAGGATGGCCGCAACGACATAAGCCGCTGTTGTGAAACCGAATTCCATAATCCGAACTCCCTTACGACTTTTGGAACATGGCGAGCATGCGCCGTGTCACGAGGAAGCCGCCGAAAATGTTGATGCCCGTCATGAAGACCGCCAGGGCCGCCAGGATGACCACAAGAACAGAGCCCGATCCGATCTGGGTCAAAGCCCCCAGAATGATGATCGAGGAGATGGCGTTGGTCACGGCCATGAGGGGCGTGTGCAGCGAATGCGCGACCCCCCAGATGACCTGAAAGCCGACGAACACCGCCAGAACAAACACGATGAAGTGCTGCATGAAGCTGGCCGGAGCGACCAGACCGACAGCCAGCAAAAGCACCGCACCGACGACCAAAAGGGCCACTTGGTTGCGGGTCTCTGTCTTGAAGGCGGCGACTTCCTGCGCGCGCTTTTCTTCGGCGGTGAGTTCCTTGGGCTTGTCCTTCTTGGGGGCAGCTGCAATGGCCTGCACCTTGGGCGGCGGCGGCGGGAAGGTGATCTCGTTCTTGTAGGTGGCTGTCGCCCCCCGGATCACGTCGTCTTCCATGTTGTGGTTGACGACGCCGTCCTTGCCCGGTGTCAAATCCGCCATCATGTGACGGATGTTGTTGGAGTACAGTGTCGAGGCCTGTGCCGCCATCCGGCTGGGGAAATCGGTATAGCCGATGATGGTCACGCCGTTATCGGTCACGACCTTTTCGTCCATCACGGTCAGATCGCAGTTGCCACCGCGTTCCGCCGCGAGGTCGATCACGACCGAACCGGGCTTCATCGCTTCGACCATATCCTTGGTCCAAAGCTTGGGGGCCGGGCGGCCGGGGATCAGGGCCGTGGTGATGACGATGTCCATGTCCGGCGCAATTTCGCGGAACTTGGCAAGCTGCTTGGCCTGAAACTCGGGCGACGAGGGTGGGGCATAGCCACCGGTCGCGGCACCATCAGGCAATTCGCTGGCGTCGAATTCAAGGAACACGAACTCGGCGCCCATCGATTCAATCTGCTCGGCCACTTCGGGGCGCACGTCAAAGGCGTAGGTGATTGCACCCAGCGAGGTCGAGGTGCCGATAGCGGCAAGACCCGCGACGCCTGCGCCGACAACCAGCACCTTGGCCGGGGGAACCTTACCTGCAGCGGTGACCTGACCGGTGAAGAAGCGGCCAAAGTTGTTACCTGCCTCGATAACGGCGCGGTAGCCCGCGATATTGGCCATCGACGACAGGGCATCCATCTTCTGCGCCCGGCTGATGCGGGGCACCATGTCCATGGCGATGACCGTGGCGCCCTTGCTGGCGGCCAGCTTCATCAGCTCTTCGTTCTGGCCCGGCCAGAAGAAGGAGATGAGGGTTTGTCCGTCCTGCAATCGTTTGGCTTCCGTCTCGGACGGGGGCCTGACCTTGACGACGACCTCAGCGGCCTTCCAAAGGGCGGCGGCGGTCTTGACGACCTCAACACCGGCCTCCTTGTAAGCCGCGTCCGAGAAACCGGCCAGTTGCCCGGCCCCACTCTCGATGACGCAGGTATGCCCAAGCTTTTGCAGCTCCAGCGCCGAAGCGGGCGTCATCGCAACCCGGGCTTCGCCTTCAAAAATCTCTTTCGGTGCACCAATCTTCACGGGCAATTCCCCCTCGCAAGCCATCCGTTCAGGATGCATTATAGCGCGCAAGATAATTTCACAAGGCAAGCGTGGGGCGGTTCATGCATGTGAGCGCTCACAGTTTCTGTGCGCTCATGCCTCAGTTCTTGTGCGCTGATGCCCTAACGTCACCCTGACCGGATCAAACCCAGCGGCGCGTGGTTTGGGTGTAGCGGTGGAAGGCGACGCCAAATTTGGTCCGCAGCCGCGATTCTTCGGCCACAATGAACCGCTTTTCGATGATCCAGACGAAAATCGGCAAAATCGGCAAGGCGAGCGGTGCGTCAAACCTAAACATCAGGCCCAAAAGGACCAATGCATCGCCAAGGTAGATCGGGTTCCGGCTGCGCTTGAAGATGCCCGAGGTCACCAGATGGGCGGCCTCCATATGCGGGATGACCGTGGTCCGCCATTTGCGCATCTCGATCACCGCAAGCAACATCAGCACCAGCCCACCGCCTACCAGCAAACCGCCAAGAAGGTCCGACCACGCCCCGCCAAAGGAAAGAGCGAACGGGTCAAGCTGGCCAATCCACCAGGACAGCACGATGGCGGCAAGCAGCCAGACGGGGGGAAGGTCAATCCATTTCATGGCGCTACAATGCCCTGCCCCGCCCCCCTTGTCACCGGTCAACTCAGCCGCCTAGCATGCGAAATACTAAAGGGGAGCAGGATGGAGCATTCGGGACGCCACGCGCTTGTCACCGGCGGCGGCACCGGGATCGGGCTGGCCATCGCCACCGCATTGGCCAACGCCGGGGCCGAAGTGACGATCACCGGACGCCGGGCCGATGTGCTGGAGGCCGCGTCAGCTGCCAACCCGCGCCTGCACCTTGTCGCCGTCGACGTGACCGATGAAACCGCCCTGCGCGACGCCATCGCCCGCGCCGATGAGGAACGCGGCCCGGTGGCGATCTGCGTCGCCAATGCCGGTATCGCCGAAGGCGGGCGGTTTCGCGATGTCACCATGGCCGACTGGCGACGCACGATGTCGACCAATCTTGATGGGGCCTTTGTGACGTTTCAGGCTGCTTTGGCCACGCTACGAAGAGACGACTGGGGACCGATGATAGCCATATCATCCATCGCGGGGGTCCGGGGGCTGGCAGGGGCGGTGCCTTACACCGCTTCGAAACACGGGCTGATCGGGCTGATCCGGGGGTTGAGCGAAGAGTATATGGGCCGCGGCGTGACCTTTAACGCGCTTTGCCCCGGCTATGTGGATACCGAGATCGTCACCCGGAATGCCGCGGCCATCGCCGCCCGACGCGGCATCCCGGAAGTGGCCGCCACCGCTGAGATGGCCCGCGGCAACCGCCACCGCACCCTGTTGCAGATGGACGAGGTGGCAGGGGCGGCCATGTGGCTGTGTTCGGAGGCGGCCCGCAGCGTGAACGGCCAGACAATCCAGGTCGCGGGCGGCCAGGTGGCGTGATATCCCGGAACCATATCCAGCGGAAGTGACCCCAAGACATGACCGATTTCTTCGCCACCAAAGCCCTGTTCCACCTGCCCAAGGGGATGATTTACCTCGATGGCAATTCGCTTGGCCCGCTGCCCCTGTCGGCCCCTGAACGGGTGGCCCGGACCATGGCGGCGGAATGGGGCGAGATGCTGATCACCGGCTGGAACAAGGCGGGTTGGATGGCCCAACCGACTGAGATGGGGGACCGTGTCGGCCGCCTTATCGGGGCAGAGCCGGGCCACGTCGTGCTGGGTGACACCCTGTCGATCAAGGTGTTTCAGGCCCTCGCCGCTGCCCTTGAAATGCGCCCGGGCCGCAAGGTGATCCTATCGGACAGCGGCAATTTTCCGTCCGACCTCTACATGGCCGAAGGGCTGATCGCCGCCCTCAAGCAAGGGCATGAATTGCGGGTGGTCGCCCCCGAGGCGGTGGCAGAGGCAATCGACGGCGACGTGGCCGTCATGATGATCACCGAAGTGGACTACCGCACCGGCCGCCGTCACGACATGGCCGATCTGACCCGCCGCGCCCATCAGGCCGGTGCGTTGGCGATCTGGGACCTTGCCCACTCGGCCGGGGCCTTTCCCGTCGATGTGGCGGGGGGCATGGCCGATTTCGTGGTGGGCTGCACCTACAAATACATCAACGGCGGGCCGGGCGCCCCCGCGTTCATCTATGTCGCCCCTCGCCATGCCGGGACGGTGAACCCCGCCCTGTCCGGTTGGCTTGGACACGAGGCCCCTTTTGCCTTTGACCCGTCCTACAGGCCCGGTCCGGGGATCGAACGGATGCGGGTCGGCACCCCCCCCGTTCTGGGGCTGGCGGCCCTCGACGCAGCCCTCGACATCTGGGACAGCGTCGATATGGACGCCCTTCGCGCCCGATCGCTTGAGCTGACAGACCGGTTCATCGCAGGGGTCGAGGCCGCCTGCCCTACCCTTCGGCTGGCCACCCCCCGTGACCACGCTTTGCGCGGCAGCCAGGTGTCCTTTCACTTTGCCGATGGCTATGCCGCCATGCAGGCGCTGATCGGGCGCGGCGTGATCGGGGACTTTCGCGCCCCGGACATCATGCGGTTCGGCTTTACCCCGCTTTACATCGACCTTGATGACGTGGACCGGGCTGTTGCCATCCTTGCCGAGGTGATTGGAAAGGGCCTCTGGGATCGGCCCGAATACAAGACGCGCGCCCGCGTTACCTGATCGGACAGAGTCTCGCCCGAAGGCCACTCTCGCGCAAACCTGCCCGCGATCTGTGTCAGACAACATTCGCTGTCTTCGTTTCGGGAACAATAAGGCAATTGGCGACCCGATTGCCCTGCTTCCTCCCCTGTTTGTCCTCAATTCAGCATAATTTTGCCGCGCCGCCGGACTAAACCCAAAAGGATAGTTTTGGCGCATTGGGATAATTTAGACCCGACGCACCCTTCCAAGGTGGGCATTTGAATGAATTGCGGGGCCGAATTTTGGGCCATACAGCAGCAAGGCAAAACAGGTTCGGAGCCTATCCGGACTTACCGGTGCAGGCTGACCGCCCCCTTGCCTAAATTGGCGGGGTCTGGGCGATGAGCAATGGCACCGTTTCTGGAACCACAGGAAGCGACGTAATTGCTGCAGGCTTTGTCGACATCGACCGAGACCAGGTCGATGCCAATGACGCTTTGCTGCCCGGGGCCTTGGCAAATGACGACCTGATCGAGGCAGGCGCTGGCAACGACACCGTCGATGCCGGGGCTGGCAATGACGCGATCTACGGCGACAGCGGCGACGACCGGTTGTCGGGTGGGGCCGAGGACGACCTGATTTACGGCGGGACAGGCTACGACCGGCTGTTTGGCGGGACTGGCCACGATACGCTTTACGCAGGAACCGAGGATGACACCCTCGATGGCGGCGACGGCAATGACATCCTTTATGGAGGTGACGGCTACGACCAGATCGTAGGAGGGATTGGAGACGATACCATCTACGGAGGGGACGGCAACGACCTGATCTATGGCCAAAGCGGCGCCGACAGTATCGAGGGCGGCGCTGGCAACGACACCCTCGACGGTGGATCAGATTCGGACCATATCGGCGGTGGCATCGGCGACGACGACATAGACGGTGGGGAAGAAAACGACACGGTCCACGGCGGCGACGGCAATGATATCGTTGAGGGCGGCCAAGGCGACGATACCGTTTACGGCGACGCCGGGAACGACACGATCACCATCGGCTCTGGCGACGACGAGATTTACGGTGGGGACGGCGACGATACCTTCCTTGTAACCAATGACCTCGGTGGTTTCGGGACCGACACCATCGACGGCGGCGACCTGGACGAGACGACGGGCGACGTGCTGGATGCAACGTCGCTGAACCAGGATATGCAGGTGTTCCTCAATTCCGCTGGCACGGGCGAGCTTCTGGACGGGCGCGCCGGGGTCACCTTCAGCGGCATCGAAAAGGTGCTGATGGGGGAAGGCTGGGATTACTTTGTCGGGTCGGACGAGGCTGACAATGTGTCGATGGGCACCGGGGCCGACTCTGTCATCGCGGGTCAAGGCGACGACATAATCGACCTTGGTCCGGCTGATGGAGATGAGGACACCCTGCAGATCGCCGATGGCGACGGTCACGACATCATCACCGGCTTTGAAGCGCCCATCGACAATGGCGATGGCACCTTTACAGGACAGGACCGGATCGACGTCTACGACCTCACCGATGCCAATGGGGCCAAGCTGAACGCGCTGGACGTTGTCGTTTCGGATGACGGGAACGGAAACGCCGTCCTGACCTTCCCCAACGGCGCCGCCATGACCCTGATCGGTGCCGCGCCATCGCAGGTGTCAAGCCTCACCGCACTTGAGGCGATGGGCATCCCCCTGCCCAACTACGTGGTCAAAGGCACGGATGAGGCCGACGTCATCGATAGCACCTACCTCAGCGACTACGAAGGCGATGTGGTCGATGGCAATGATGCCGCCGATGGGTCCAACGACGACTCGATCGTCGGTTTCGAAGGTAATGACCGCATCTACGCGGGCGCTGGCAATGACACCGTCGGCAACGCCGACGACGAAGGGGGCGACGACAGCCTTTACGGCGGCGACGGGAACGACAGCCTGCACGGCGGCTCTGGCAACGACCCGGTCGATGGCGACGCAGGCGACGATACGCTGACCGGCGGCACCGGGCGGGATACCCTTCGCGGTGGTGATGGCAATGACCGCCTCATCATGGGCGACGGGGACGGCTACGACCTGATCTATGGTGGCGAAGATGCGGACGGCGGCGATATCGACACCCTCGTGCTGCAGGCCGATGCCGAAACGGCTGGGGTCACCGTCACCCTCAGCGGATCTGAAACGGGCAGCTTTGACTTTGACGCAAGTGCGGCACACGGCTCCTTCTTTGGGATCGAAGCCTTTGAACTGACAGACTACGCCGACAGCTTTGACGCGACCAATGCCTTGTACGGAAGCAGCCTTGCCGCGGGCGCCGGCGACGGCGACGACAGCGTTCTGGGTGGCATGGGTGACGATACCCTCTTTCTGGGCGCAGGGGCCGACACTGTCGACGCGGGAACCGGCAACGATACCATCAACCTTGGCTCTGACAGCGACATCATCCGGCTGGATGACGGGAATGGTCAGGATGTGATCCAGGGCTTTGCCAGTCCCGTCGCGGTCGGAGATGGCACTTATACCGCGGTCGACCTGCTTGATGTCTCGGCCCTGACCGATCTGGACGGTTCGCCCGTGAACACCCTGGACGTCATGGTTACGGCCGACGGCAATGGCGACGCCATCCTCACCTTTCCGGCGGGCGAACAGTTGACGCTTGTCGGGGTGTCGGCCACCCTCATGTCCGACCCGGCAGCCCTTCCGGCCATCGGCATCCCGCAATTGGATTTCGAGGTCGAGGGGACGGATGCGGGAGAAATCCTTAACGCCGGTTATGCAGGCGATCCCGAAGGCGACGTCATCGATGGCGCCGACGCCGAAGATGGATCGAACGACGACCTGATCCGGGCCGTAGGCGGGGCTGACCTTGTGTTTGCGGGCGATGGCGATGACATCGTCTATGGCGGCATGGGGGACGACACGCTTTTGGGCGGCGTCGGAAACGACCGCATCTTTGGCGAGGCCGACAACGATCTTCTGAATGGCGAGATCGGAGACGACACCGTATCGGGCGGTGACGGCGACGACGAGATCCACGGCGAGGCCGGAAATGACCGTCTGACCGGTGATGAAGGGTCTGACACGATCTTTGGCGGCGACAACGACGACCTGATCTACGGTGATCTTCTGGATGGGTCAGATGCCCCCGGCGGAGCCGACTGGGTCTACGGGGGCGATGGCAAGGACGTCATCTACGGCGGGACGGGCGACGACAGCCTCTCGGGCGACGCGGGCGAGGACATCGTCTACGGCGGCGAGGGCGACGACTACGTCAACGGCCAGAACGACAACGACACCCTCTACGGCGACGCAGGCGCGGACTGGATCGAATCCGGTCAGGGCAACGACAAGACCTATGGCGGCGCGGGCGACGATTCGCTGAACGGCGGCCTTGGCGACGACTACGTCTGGGGCGGCTACGGCGACGACCTTCATGTGGTCGAGGACAGCTTTGGCAATGACACCTACTTTGGCGACAGCGAAGCCGAGGATTATGGCGATACCCTTGACCTGTCCGCCGTCACCGCCGACCTGAGGGTCGACCTGACGGACGGGTACTACGAGGTCGGCAGCTTTACCGACGGCACCTCGACCGCGACCTTCTCGGAGATCGAGCATATCGTGCTTGGCGCGGGCAACGACACGCTGGTGCTGGCCGACAACGGGGGCAGCGACACCGTACAGGGCTTTACCGCCCCGACGGACAATGGCGACGGTACCTTTACCGGCAACGATCTGATTGATGTCACCGGGCTGACCCGCGACATGGGGCTGACCCAGATCAATGTGGGTGACGTCGATTTATCCTCGAACGTGGATGGCTGGGCCGTCCTGACCTTTCCGAGCGGCGTCAATCTAACCCTGCAAGGGGTTGCAGCGGCCGATATCGACAGTGCTGCAGCCCTTCACGCGATGGGCATTCCCTATTCAGACGGGGTGATCAGCGGCACGGCTGGCGGCGACCTAATCGACGAAAGCTATGCCGAGGACCCGGATGGCGACCAGATCGACGATGGCAACATCCGTCATATGGCGGCCGACGGACAAGACAACGTCATCGCAGCCGGTGACGGCGCCGACACCGTCTTTGGCGGGGCCGGCAACGACGAAGTGTCCGGCGGCGCCGAGGGTGACACGCTATACGGCGGTCTTGGCGCGGATACGCTGTCGGGCGACGCAGGCGACGACATCCTTCAGGTGGTGCAAGGCGACACCGCCTATGGCGGCTCGGGCGACGACATCTTCGTCCTCGAAGACCTGCTTGAAGTCGGCACCGGCGCGATCAGCATCGACGGCGGCATTGCGGGCGAAGGCACCGGTGACATCCTGAAACTGGGTCGGCTCGCCGATCTGGAAAGCCTCACCACCGTTGACGACGGAACGGGCAGCCTTTCGGGCAATGTTACCCTTGATGACGGCTCCCTTCTCACCTTTTCGGAGATCGAAAGCATCATCTGCTTTGGCGCTGGAACCCGGATCGCCACCGCGCGAGGGTCGCGCTGCGTTGAGGATTTGCAGGTCGGCGATATGGTCGTGACGCGGGATCACGGGCTTCAACCGATCCGCTGGATCGGCACCCGGACGGTACCGGCCAAGGGCGACTTTGCCCCCATTCGCATCCGGCCCGGCGTCCTGAAAGGACAAGAGAACGACATCGTCGTCTCGCCCCAGCACCGCATGCTGTTTCAGGGCTACCGGTCGCAATTGCTGTTCGGCGAAAGCGAGGTTCTGGTTGCGGCCAAGCATCTGGTCGACGGCGTCGACGTCACGGTCGAGCAGCGGGCCGAGATCACATACGTCCACATCCTGTTCGACATGCACGAGATCATCTTTGCCGAAGGGGCGGCCTCGGAAAGCTTTCACCCCGGCGAGGTCGGCCTGTGCGCCGTCCACGGTGCCGCGCGGGAAGAGCTGTTCGCCCTGTTCCCCGATCTGCGCGGCATGCCGTCGACCTATGGCGGCACGGCCCGCCGCTGCTTGAAAAAGCACGAAGCGCTTTTGCTGGAATAAGCCCCTACCCGGCCTGTCTAGGCGCCCAGCACGGCCCGGTAATCGCTGACCAGAAGGTGGGTCGGGGCCACATCCTCTTGGATCGTGGCAAACCGGCCAATCGGTTCGCGGAAGATGTTGTCGGTCTCGTCGTCATTGACGGTCGACACTTCACCGATCAGCACATCGCCCCCTTCGCCCCAAAAGGCGTGCCAGTCGCCCGGCATCAGGGTGACGCTTTCGCCGGGGGCCAGCTTCAGCTTGTCGCCGGGGGCGTAGTCCCGCCGAATGCCGTCACACCAGACGGTGCCGCCCTTGTCCTCGGCAAAGTGGCCTGCATCGTCGGACCCGAACAGTTCGATGACCAGAGTGGCCCCACCCCGGTTGATGATGTCTTCGGCCTTGATGACGTGGGTATGCATGGGTGATAGCTGATCCTGCTTTGAAATCAACAGCTTCTCGGCATAGCACATGCCACCCCCACGTTGCAGGTCGGCGAGCCGGCCATTACGCAGGGTGAACAGGAACAACCCCATCTCGTCATAGCGCCCTGCCCCATAGTCGCTGATATCCCAACCGCAGCGGGCGGAAATGATGTTCGCCGCCTCGGATTTGCGGGCGGCGAATTCCTCGGGCGTCCAATAGGCAAAGGGCGGAAGGACAAAGCCGTACTGGCGGATCATGTCGTCCGCTTCGGCCATGATTGCGTTGATGCGAGAGCGTTTCATGAAGTTCCCTGGAGTGTTGTTCCAACGATCACCGGATGTCGCGTAATCGTTTACGGACAACCATGCCAGCGCCGCGCGGAAATCTCAATCGGATTGTCGGAATATCAGGGTATCAGGCAGACAGCCGCGTCTGCTGAGTCAACCGGCCCGCCGCCCATGCCCGCGCCGCATCCCCGAATGCGGTGAAAAGCGGCAGGGACACCGGGTCCGTCGCCGCGTTCCATTCCGGATGCCATTGGACGGACAGGGTAAATCCCGGGGCGCCTTCGACATAGATCGCCTCTGGCGTGCCGTCAGGTGCCGTGCCGTCGATGACGATCCGCTGGCCTGGCCGTTTGATGCCCTGCCCGTGCAGAGTATTCGTCATAACCTCTTGCGTGCCCATCAGGCGGTGAAACGGCCCACCCTCGATGAAGGTCACGACGTGACGCAGGGCAAACTTTTCCTCAAGCGTGCCGTCGGGGGGCATGCGGTGATTGTCGCGGCCCGGCAGGTCCCGGATTTCGGGGTAGAGAGAGCCGCCCATGGCCACGTTGACCTCTTGGAACCCACGGCAGACACCAAAGACCGGTTGCCCCAGCTCAACACAGGCGCGCACCAATGGCAGGGCGATGGCATCGCGGTCACGGTCAAAAGTGCCGTGGGCCGGTGTTTCAGCCTCACCATACTCTTCGGGGTGCACATTCGGGCGACCGCCGGTCAGCAGGAACCCGTCACAGGCGTCCAGCAGTTCCGGGATCGAAACGATGGAGGGGTCGGACGGGATGATCAAAGGCAGACACCCCGCCGCCTGAGACACCGCGCAGGCGTTCATCGTACCGCTCGAATGGGCGGGATATTGGTCATTGATCAGGTGGCTGTTGCCGATGATGCCGATGACAGGCCGAGACATTGATGGTCCCCTCTTGTTAGCCCCTCAATATAAGGGCCGAAGGGTGATGAAAAGGTGAGCCTGCACAGAATTGCTGTGCCGTGATGCAAGTGACGCAAAAATGAGCAGTTTCAGACTGTCTCGGGATCTGTTTAGTGCCGGATGGCGCTTGTGGGCCATCCGGTCGTTAGGCAGGCAGGCCCTGCCTCTTCAGGCCTCACCCACCAGACCGGCCGCCTCGATCCCGGCTAGGCCGGCGATGGCATCGTTTTCCGAGGTATCGCCGGTCACGCCGACGGCCCCGATGACAGTGCCGCGCTTGTCTCTAAGAAGGATACCGCCCGGCACTGGCACAACCTTGCCGCCGAACACACCGTTTACGGCGGTCAGGAAATAAGCCTGGGTTTCGGCGCGGGCCATCTGGGCGGTCCCGCCGATGCCCAGCATGACCGAGCCATAGGCCTTGCCCTGGGCCACGCCAAAGCGGCCCGGGCTCGCCCCGTCCTCGCGTTCGAACCCCATCACATGGCCGCCAGCGTCCAGGACGATGACCGATAGGGGCTTAAGGTCCATCTCGCGGCCCTTGGCGAGGGTCTTGCGTAGGATGATGCGGGTTTTGGCGAGGGTCAGGGCGGCCATGGTCAGGTCCTTATGTTCAGGTCGTAAGGTGGGTCATGACCCACCTTACCTCAGGCAGCTTTGCGTTCCAGTCGACGGGCATGCAAGACAGGTTCGGTATAACCAGACGGCTGTTCGCGGCCCTTCAGCACAAGGTCACAGGCCGCGGCAAAGGCGATCCCGTTAAAGCCCGGCGCCATCGGCACATAGGCAGGGTCCCCTGCGTTCTGACGGTCCACCACCGCCGCCATCTTGCGCATCGTCGCCATCACCTGCTCATAGTCGATGACGTCGTGATGCAGCCAGTTGGCCAGCGCCTGGGCTGAAATCCGGCAAGTGGCGCGGTCTTCCATGAGGCCCACGTCGTTGACGTCCGGCACCTTGGAGCAGCCGATCCCCTGATCGATCCAGCGAACCACATAGCCCAGAATACCCTGAGCGTTGTTCTCGATCTCTTGCTGGATCTGCTCTGGCGTCCAGCGGCGATAGGAGGCCAGCGGGATATCCAGAACGGCCGTCACATAGGCACGACGCCCGCCAGCGGCGAGCTTTCTTTGCACCGCAAACACGTCGATCTTGTGATAATGCAGCGCATGCAGGGTCGCGGCGGTCGGGCTTGGCACCCAGGCGCAGTTCGCACCGGCCTTGGGGTGTTCGATCTTCTGCTCGATCATGGCGGTCATCAGATCGGGCATGGCCCACATGCCCTTGCCGATCTGGGCCTTGCCCGACAGGCCGCACTCCAGCCCGATATCGACGTTCTGGTTCTCATAGGCCGTGATCCAGCCCTTGCGCTTGATGAATTCCTTGCGGCTGAAGGGGCCTGCCTCCATCGAGGTGTGGATCTCGTCCCCCGTCCGGTCCAGAAATCCGGTGTTGATAAAGGCAACCCGGCTCTTGGCGGCCCGGATGCATTCCTTGAGGTTGACCGTCGTCCGCCGCTCTTCATCCATGATGCCCAGCTTGACGGTGTTCTGGGGCAGGCCCAACATCGCCTCGACCCGGGTAAAGGTCGCATCGGCAAAGGCCACTTCATCAGGGCCGTGCATCTTGGGCTTGACCACATAGACCGATCCGGTGACCGAATTGCCGCCCTCGCGCAGGAGGTCATGCTTGGCGATCAGGGTGGTGACGACGGCATCCATCAGCCCTTCGAACACCTCGTTGCCCTCGGCGTCCAGAATGGCGGGATTGGTCATCAGGTGGCCGACATTGCGCACCAGCATCAGGGCGCGGCCCTTGATGGTCAGGGTGCTGCCATCGGGGGCGGTATAGTCCCGGTCCGCCTCAAGCGTCCGGGTCATCTGCTTGCCGCCCTTTTCGAAGGTGGCCTCGAGATCGCCCTTCATCAGGCCAAGCCAGTTCGAATAGGCCTCGACCTTGTCTTCGGCATCGACGCAGGCGACCGAATCCTCGCAGTCCATGATGGCCGAGACAGCACTTTCCAGCCGCACATCCGCCAGCAGCGCCCGGTCGCGTGATCCGATGGGGTGGGCCCGATCAAAGACCAGTTCGACATGCAGGCCGTTGTTCACCAGCAAGATCGCGTCCGGGGCCCTTGGGTTGCCCCGATAGCCCGCGAACTTTGAGGGGTCCTGCAAGGGCAGGTCATCCACCAGCAGGGCGCCGTTCTTGACCGTATAGCGATGCACATCCCCGTGGCTGGCGCCTGCAATCGGAAACGCCTCGTCAAGGAACACCCGCGCCCGCGCCACGACCCGCGCCCCGTGGCCCCGGTCGTAGGGGCCTTTGGGTGGCTGCACGCCCATGGCGTCAGTCCCATAGAAGGCGTCGTAAAGGCTGCCCCAGCGGGCGTTGGCAGCGTTGATGGCGAACCGGGCATTGGTGATCGGCACAACCAGCTGCGGGCCGGGGACGGACGCAATCTCGGGGTCGACATTGGCGGTGTCGATCTGGAAATCCGGGCCTTCGGGCACGAGGTAGCCGATTTCCTGCAGAAACGCGAAGTAGGCCTCGGGGTCGTGGGGCTGATCCCGGCGGGCGATGTGCCAGGCGTCGATCTGGCCTTGGATCTCGTCCCGGCGGGCCAGGAGGGCGCGATTGGTCGGGGTCATGTCCTTGAGGAGGGCAGCAAAGCTGCTCCAGAACGCCTCGGCCGTGACCCCGGTTCCGGGCAGCGCCTGGGTTTCGATAAAGTCAGCAAGAACGGGGGCCACCTGAAGCCCACTACGGTCAAGACGGTCGGACATATGAACTCTCCCTGATCATGTGTGCCGGCGCCAAATTCGCCGACCTGCCTGATCGGCATGCGGGGGCATACCGGATTTGGTTTCCGCAATAGAACAGAGGTTTCCGATAGGCAACAGCGCGGTCATAAATTCTGACCAATTTTGATGCCAAATTTGCAGCCCCTAGCCCGACCGCTGCATCCGGCATTTGTCCGAACAATAGCGGACCTGATCCCAGACCTTTTCCCACTTCTTGCGCCAGACGAAGGGGCGGCCACAGGTGGCGCAGGGCTTGCTCGGCAGTTCGGATTTCTTGCGCATCTTGGCCATGTTCGGCGACTTAGGGTGCCAAAGCGGCGCTACAAGCCTGCGGACGGGCAGAATGCGGATATTGTGGCCAGCCGTAAGACTTCATAGGGTCCGGTGATCCAAGTGGCCCGCCGCAGAAAGGTGCCTTCATGAAGGACGCAAGCCCGCTTACCATACACCTGTCCGAATACGCCCCCCCGGCCTATCTGGTCGAGAGCGTGCACCTGACCTTTCATCTGGCCCCAAGTGCGACCCGCGTCAAAAGCCGCATCGCGTTTCGCCCCAACCCCGAGGCGCGCGACAATCGGTTCTTCTTGCATGGCGAGGGGATGACCCTGATCTCTGCCCGGATCGACGGCGGCGCGGTTGACCCGACTGTTACGACAGAAGGGCTGACCTGCACTGTCCCTGACAGGCCATTCGTCTGGGAGGCCGAGGTCGAGATTGATCCCGCCTCGAACACCAGCCTCGATGGGCTCTACATGTCGAAGGGCATGTATTGCACCCAGTGCGAGGCGGAGGGATTTCGCAAGGTCACCTACTATCCAGACCGCCCCGACGTGATGGGCGTCTTTACCGTCCGGATCGAAAGCGACCTGCCGGTGCTCTTGTCGAACGGCAACCCCCTGGGCAGTGGCGCAGGCTGGGCCGAATGGCACGACCCTTGGCCGAAACCGGCCTATCTTTTCGCTCTTGTGGCCGGTGATCTTGTGGCACACCCCGACCATTTCGTGACCGCGTCAGGACGCGACGTTGCGCTGAACATCTGGGTCCGTCCGGGGGACGAGGGCAAATGTGCCTTCGGGATGGACGCTCTGAAACGGTCGATGACCTGGGATGAATCCGTCTATGGCCGCGAATACGACTTGGACATTTTCAACATTGTGGCGGTCGATGACTTCAATATGGGGGCGATGGAGAACAAAGGCTTGAACATTTTCAACTCAAGCGCCGTTCTGTGCAGTCCCGAGACCTCGACCGACATGAACTTTGAACGGATCGAAGGGATCATCGCCCACGAGTATTTTCACAACTGGACCGGCAACCGGATCACCTGCCGAGACTGGTTCCAGCTTTGCCTGAAAGAGGGGCTGACGGTGTTCCGCGATCAGCAGTTCACCGGCGACACCCGTGGCCATGCCGTCAAGCGGATCGACGATGCACTGACCCTGCGCGCCTACCAGTTCCGCGAGGATGCAGGCCCGCTGGCCCATCCGGTCCGCCCCGAAAGCTTTGTCGAGATCAACAACTTCTACACCGCCACCGTCTATGAAAAGGGCGCCGAGATCATCGGCATGCTCAAAACCCTCGTGGGGGATGAGGCCTATGCAAAGGCGCTGACCCTCTATTTCGACCGCCACGATGGCGAGGCGGCGACGATCGAAGACTGGCTCAAGGTGTTCGAGGATATGACAGGCCGCGACCTGTCCCAGTTCAAACGATGGTATGCGCAGGCCGGCACCCCGCGCCTGACCGTCACTGACAGCTACGACGACGGGACCTATACCCTGCACCTCGCCCAGCACACGCCACCGACGCCCGGCCAGCCGGACAAGGCGCCTCTTGTGATCCCGGTCGCTGTCGGCCTGTTGACCCCCAACGGCGACGAGGTGGTGCCGACCACAGTGCTGGAGATGACGCAGGCCAGCCAAAGCTTTCGCTTTGAGGGGTTGGCAAGCCGCCCGGTCCCGTCGATCCTGCGTGGCTTCTCTGCCCCGGTGATTCTGCAGCGCGATCAAAGCGCGGAAGAGCGGGTGTTTTTGCTGGCCCATGACACCGACCCGTTCAATGTCTGGGAGGCCGGTCGCCAGCAAAGCCGCGAGGTTCTGGTGGCAATGATCGCGGACGGGACACCCCCCGGCGCGGGGTATCTGGATGCGTTGAACCGGGCCGTGGCCGACGAGGGTCGTGATCCGGCGTTCCGCGCCCTGTTGCTGGCCCTGCCGTCAGAGGATGATCTGGCACAAGCGCTGGCCGACCGGGGTCACACGCCCGATCCGGATCAAATCCGCACACAACGCGAAGCTTTGCGCCTGACCATGGCGCAGGCCTGCAATGCCACGCTGGCCGCACTTTATGACCGGCATCAAATCCCCGGCCCATTCAGCCCCGACGCAAAGGACGCCGGCAAACGGTCGCTGACAAACGCAGCCCTGTCGCTGCTTAGCCTGATCGACGGCGGCGACCGCGCCCGCGCCCAGTTCGACGCCGCCGACAACATGACGCAACAGCTTGCCGCACTGTCTGCGCTTGTTTCCAACGGGATCGGGGCCGAAGCGCTGGAGCGTTTTCACGATCAATGGCAGGCCGACCGGCTGGTCATGGACAAGTGGTTCGGCCTTCAGGTCGCCCTTGCGGCACCGGAATTCGCGGTGGATGAGGCGACCCGGCTGTCGGCACATCCTGATTTCGACTGGAAAAACCCCAACCGGTTCCGCGCGGTCCTTGGGGCGCTGGCCGGGCACCAGCCGGGCTTTCATCGGGCCGACGGCGCAGGTTACGCCTTTCTGGCCGATTGGTTGATCCGACTTGACCCGGTCAACCCACAGACCACCGCACGCATGACAACGGCCTATGAAACGCTTGGCCGATGGGGCCCGGACCGGCAGGCCCTGATGCGCGAAAGCCTTCAGCGAATTGCCAAAACACCCGGCCTGTCGCGCGATACCGGCGAGATCGTCGGGCGGCTTTTAGGGTAACAGATGACAACTTTGGATAAGCCACCCCGTGCCGAGCGGATAGCAAAAGGGCACCGAACCCTTGCGGGAATCGATTTGAAGAGTGCAATGTCAAATAACTTTCATTTCAGCATGATCAATGGTGCAGCATGAGAGAGCGGATCGACCCCCTGATTGCGGAGCGCGCCCCATGGCTGTTTCGAAAGAGTCCCCTGATAAGGCCCATCCGTGGCGCCCTTAACCATTTCCTGTCTTATGATCGGACGGTCGAGCTTGCCGAGCAGTTCGAAAACTCGAACACAGCCGAGGTCATGGGCACGATGGGCGAGATGCTGGCCAAGGATGTAACCGTCACAGGCCTGTCCCGAATCCCCCGTCACGGCCCGGCGATGATCGTCTGCAACCACCCGACGGGTATCGCTGACGGCATCATCCTTTGGCACCTGTTGTCCAAGATCCGTCCGGACATGTATTTTTATGCCAACCGGGACATCCTGCGCATCATGCCCCAGCTTGAGGACATGATCGCCCCGGTCGAGTGGCGCAAGGAATTGCGCAGCCATAGCAAGACCCGTGAAACCATGGCCTTCACCCGCAAGGCCGTGGAAGGGGGCCGGCTCGGTGTCATCTTTCCATCGGGACGTCTGGCCAAACGTCGCGGCCTGCGTCTTTATGAAAGGCCCTGGATGGCCTCAGCCGCGATGCTGGCCCGCAAGTTCGAAATGCCGGTGATCCCGGTCAACATCCGGGCCCGGAATTCGGTTATCTTTTACCTCTTTGACCTGATCCACCCGACCCTGCGCGACATCACCCTGTTTCACGAGACGCTGAACAAATCGACGCAACCCTACGTCGTTACAGTGGGCGATACGATTTCACCGGCCTCTTTGCCAGTGTCGTCCGAGGATGGCATCGAAATGCTGCGCAAGGCCACCCTTGCCCTTGGCGGGCGCGATGCACCGACGGTCAGCCTTGTTCGCGCCACACGCCGCCCTCTTCTGCGGTTTTAGTATCGGCCACAGCCTAGTCGCCGTCTTAGCGCGGCCGGTCTACTCGGGCCGCGAATGGGGCCTGTTGGGGGCGGGACTCACGTAGTTCGACGTGCTGATCGTCTCGCGTTGTCCCGACAAAGGCATGGGCCGTGCCGGGGGCCTTGGGGCCGAAGCAAGGGCTGTCTGGACCTGGCAATAGCTTTGACGCCGGGTCCATTCGGCCATCTCTTGACGTTTGGCCCGGCTGGTCATCGGGCCCCAATCGGCGGCAATGCCCCGCCACCGCCCATCGTTCACCGCGACAGCCCGGTCCCGAGGCACGGTGACATTCATGATTCGGGCCGCACAACTAAGATTGTCTTCCGGATCGGTCAGCGCCGCCCCCGTTCGCGCCCGGCAGGAATAACCGCGCGCTGTCGGCGGATAGATCTGCATAAGGCCAAACCACTGGTTGCCACCACCAACCGCGTCGGGCCGGTGCCGGCTTTCGTGCCAAGCCAGGGCCGACATCATTCCGACCCAGAAAGCCCGCCGCATATGGGGCGGATTGGTTGCGTAGCCGGGACACCAAGTGGCTATGTCGCGCGGCACAATGTCGACGATGCCCGGGGCATTGGTCGCCAGTGCCGTCATGGCGGCCTGGGTCCACAGCGCTCCATCAGGCTGGCTGTCCCAGCGGGCGGCGGGGCGAAATATCCGTCGGCTGACGGGTCGGACGGTCGCACCAGTCTGGACCTCTACCGGGTACCGCAGCATGTGGGCCGGTCGGGATTCAGGGCGGAAGCCTGCAAGCTCTGGCAGCGCGCCAAAGACATCCTCGCCGCACAGCGTGGTACCCGCTTCCAGCGGCTCGGACTGCGGATTGGCCACTCGGACCTGGGCACTTAAAGGCGCGCCCATTCCGACGATCACGGCCAAAATCCCCCCAGGATGGTCTGTGACGCGCGCATGGATGACACATTGCCCCGGAAACACTCATTGACACAAGAGAATAGTTTAGCTTAAAAACATATACTTACATCATAAAGCTGAGGCAATGCCTTAACTGCGTCTGCGAACCGGGTCCGAACAGTAGGACTGGTTGCGCGTCCAGGCGGCCATTTCCGCCCGATGCGAGGGGTTCAGGAAAGGCGCCCAATCAGCGGCAAGCCCCGACCGGCCAGAGGCCACGACGCCATCGCGTGGTACGGTGGAGGCAGCGATCCTGACGGCACAGGCCAGGTTCTCGGCCCCGTCTTTCAGCGCGTCCCCGGTGCTAGCATCACAGCCATAGCCGCGGGCCGTGCCAGGCGAGATCTGGACAAGGCCGAACCACTGTCCACCGCCGCCGACGGCCTGCGGGTTCCAGGTGCTTTCGTATTTCGCCAGAGAGGACAGAAGCCCAGCCCAGAAGGCGGCCCGCTGTTCGGGATCGGCCGCGATATATTCGGGGCACCAGGTGTCGATGTCTTGCGGTTCCAGCGTCAGAAGGGGCAACCCTTCTTCGCTCAGGGCCCGAAGTGTCGCTTCGGTCCAGACCTCTGCCTCGGGGCGGTGATCCCACTGCATGACCGGCAGGGCTGCGGGTCCTGCATCAAGTTGTCCATTGCCCAGCATGGTGCAGGCAGGGATCAACGTGAGGCCGACAAGACCAAGGGCACGAACAATCATTGATACAACTCAATTGTGGCAGGTTGGCCCGCTGTGACGCCATTTTCCCCTTGCGTCCAGACGGCCCCCCCGGCCTCGGCCAAATCCTGCTGAAACGGGGGAAACCCGCGCAAGGCGCTTTTGGCGAGTGACGCCAGAGCCCAAGGCACAAGATTGCTTGAAGCGGGTCGGTCTTGGCCCTAGACAGAGGCCGCACAAACGAGGAGCCGACCCATGCTGGACCTGACCTACGAGGCCCCCAAACCCAAGGTGATCGCCGGGGCAACCGGGGACTGGGAACTTGTCATTGGCCTTGAGGTGCACGCCCAGGTCGCCACGGCGGCCAAGCTGTTTTCCGGCGCCTCGACCCTGTTTGGCGCTGAACCAAACTCAAACGTTGCCTTTGTGGACGCCGGGATGCCCGGCATGCTGCCTGTCATCAACGAAGGCTGCGTGGCGCAGGCCGTGCGCACAGGCCTTGGCCTCAAGGCACAGATCAACCTGCGCAGCGCCTTCGACCGCAAGAACTACTTTTACCCTGACCTGCCGCAGGGCTATCAGATTTCGCAGCTGTACCATCCCATCGTTGGCGAAGGCGAAGTGATCGTGGACATGGCCCCCGGCATCGCCCGCCGCGTCCGGATCGAGCGTATTCACCTTGAACAGGACGCCGGCAAATCGATCCACGATATGGACCCCACCATGTCCTTCGTCGATCTCAACCGCACCGGGGTCGCCCTGATGGAAATCGTCTCTCGCCCTGACATCCGTGGCCCCGAAGAGGCCGCCGCCTACGTGCTGAAGCTGCGCCAGATCATGCGCTACCTCGGCACCTGCGACGGGAACATGCAAAACGGCAACCTGCGCGCCGACGTTAACGTGTCGGTCTGCCGGCCCGGCGACTACGAGCGGTATCAGGAGACGCAGGACTTCAGCCACCTCGGCACGCGCTGCGAGATCAAGAACATGAACTCCATGCGCTTTATCCAGCTCGCCATCGACCATGAGGCCCGCCGCCAGATCGCCATTCTTGAGGATGGCGGAGCAATCGTGCAGGAAACCCGCCTCTACGACGTCGAAAAGGGCGAGACGCGGTCGATGCGCTCGAAGGAAGAGGCACATGATTACCGTTACTTCCCGGATCCTGACCTACTCCCGCTTGAGATTGAGCAGGCCTGGGTCGACGACATCGAAGCCTCTCTGCCGGAACTGCCGGACGCCAAGAAGGCCCGTTTTGTCAGCGCCTTTGGCCTGAGCGAGTATGACGCCAGCGTCCTGACCGCCGAGGCCGAGAATGCCACATATTTCGAAGAGGTGGCCCGCGGCAACGATGGCAAGCTTGCCGCCAACTGGGTCATCAACGAACTGTTCGGCCGCCTTAAGAAGGAAGGCCACGACATCACCGAAAGCCCGGTCACCCCGGCGCAGCTTGGTGGCATCGTCCAGTTGATTACAAAGGGCGACATCAGCGGCAAGATCGCCAAGGACCTGTTCGAAATCGTCTACACCGAAGGCGGCGACCCGGCCGAGATCGTCGAGGACCGGGGCATGCGTCAGGTCACCGACACCGGCGCCATCGAGGCAGCCGTGGACGAGGTGATCGCAGCCAACCCCGCTCAGGTGGAAAAGGCGCAGGCCAACCCCAAACTGGCAGGCTGGTTCGTGGGCCAGGTCATGAAAGCCACCGGCGGCAAGGCCAATCCCGCGGCTGTTAACGCCCTTGTGATGGCCAAGCTGGGCCTTTGACGCCCGCGCCCGCCAGAACCATCCAAAATGACAGGGCCCATGCCCGGCCAGTGTTTTCGATGGTCGGCAAGGGCCGCAAAACGGTGCTGCCGACAAACCACCTGCTTGGACTTGGCTCCCGCAGTTGCTAGACTAGCAGCTTATCAAGGGTGGAGTTCAAGATGGCACAGTTCGAATACAAGGTGGTTCCGGCCCCCAAGCGCGGCATAAAGGCGCGGGGGGTGAAAGGCACCGAAGAACAGTTCGCCCATGCCCTGACCCTTTTGATGAACGAGGCCGCGGCAGAGGGCTGGGAATACCAGCGCACCGACACCCTGCCCTGCGAAGAACGCAAGGGGCTAACCGGCAAGACCACGGTTTATCAGAACATGCTGGTGTTCCGCAGAAACCTGACCGAGGCAAAGCCGCAAGACGACGCGACGACCCCGGCCTTGCTGACCGCGCCGACCGCAGAACCCAAGCATCACGTCGCCGCGCCGGATGTGCGAGCACCAGAGCCGCCGTCAGAAGCCCCGGCAATCGCCATGCCAGAGGCGTCGGACGAGGCACCGTCCATCCCTGCCCCGGACCCGCGCGTCGCGGCCAGCCTTACACGTTAGTGCGACCGGCTCGCGCGCGTCTTCAGGCCTGAACCTCAAGTGCGAGGGCGTGCAAGCGGCCAATCACCTCTGGGCCCAAAGCTTTGTGAATCGCCCGGTGCCGATCAATCCGGCTAAGCGGCACGAGGTCTGCCGCTGCAATAACGACCCGCCAATGGCTTTCTCCGGATCCGTCGTCACCGGCGTGTCCGCTGTGTTTGGCACTCTCATTGATCACTTCGAGCACCGTCGGCTGAAAAGCCCCCTCCAATCGGTCCCGAATCTCCTGCGCAAGTCCCATTATTTTTTCATTACCCCTTCTATCTGACGCTGCCCGGCTTAAACTCATGCGTCCGAGTCGGAAAGGTGAGGCATATGGCAAAGAGCGACCCATTTGGATTTGACATTTCGGTGTCGGCTTCAAAAAAGAAGAACCCTCGTGGCCGGCGTGGCATGTCCGGGGCCTTTGAGACCTCTACCCGGGAATGCGATCACCCCGGCTGCGCCGAGTCTGGCAAGTACCGGGCGCCGAAATCCCCGGATATTCTGGACGACTACTTCTGGTTCTGTAAGGATCACGTCCGCGAGTATAACCTGAAGTGGAACTTTTTCGACGGTGCCTCTGAACAGGAATACCTAGACCAGGTCGACAAGGACCGGGTGTGGGAGCGGGAAACCAAGCCTTTCAAGAAATCCGACGAACAGCGCGCCTGGGCTCGGCTTGGGGTTGATGACCCGCATCAAGTGCTGGGCGAGAACGCGACCCGCAATCCCGGCAAATCCGTCACCGGAACCCGCAAGCTCCCCCCGACCGAGCGGCGGGCCGTCGAGATCCTTGAGGCCAAGGATCATTGGACAAAGCCCGAGATTCGTCGCGCTTACAAGTCACTGATCAAGGTACTGCACCCCGACATGAACGGGGGAGATCGGTCACAGGAAGATCAGCTTGCCGAAGTGGTCTGGGCCTGGGACCAGATCAAAACGAGCCGGAACTTCAGGGACGAAGGCTGATCCGCGTCAGCACTCCGGCAAAGATGTCCGAAATCGGGGTCGGCATAGAGGCCCCGAAGATGCTGTCCCGCTCGGCGTGCCATAGCCTCATCATGAAATGGACGAGGATCAGATTGGCGAACCAAAGCAGCGCTGTGAAGGGCGATCCGACAAAGACGACGAACATCGCGAACGGCCCGAACATCGTGCCGTAAAGCGGCAGGGCCAGTGTCCCGGCGATAATTGCTCCAAGAAAACTGGCGCCAAGAATGCCCAGTGCGGGATCACGCAAACCGGGACGACCGAGGCGATCGCGGGTCATCCGCAGGGCCAGCATTGCCCCCAGGGCCCCCGATGCCAGGATCCAGATTTCATACAGGCTCAGGCCACGGCGAAAAATCTCTTCTCCGCCGAGGCGAAAGACAACAAGAAGCGCCACGACCGCGCCGAACGCACCGGTCGTGATGTAGCTGACTATCATGCGCCGCTCACCTTGGGTAAAGTCAGGACCGAGCAATGTCATCGAGCGCATAGGGAACTCCTGTCATCTTCAATGAGGCCCGTATGCTTGCCCGGTCCGACGACATTATGGCAATCAAGCGTCAAGATTAAGGCAAAATTAACACATTTGGCACCAATCCCTGGCCACGATCCTGATTGTTGCCGTCGCATGGACATTCGACCGGACCGGCCATTTGAAACAGGCGACATTAAGGCAAAATCGGGCATTCTCACGAATCCTTTGCCCGGTCAGCGAAGGTCTCGTTCTGGTCGCAGGCTCACCTTGCCGGCTCACTCCACCACATCGCGCGCCAGATGACCTTGTCCGATCACTGGGCGGCACCGGTCAAACCTGGGCTCGGGCCGGGCAAGTCCGGCAAGATGACGCCTGATGCTCTTGCCCTTGAACCCGACCGGCATATGCTCCACTACGGATGCGCGGCCCGGAGGGCTGCGGACGCGCGTGAAAGGACAGGGCGATGGCCGACGGGAACACCAATATGACAGAAAAACCCACCGAAGAGATCTCGGTCCGGGACGTGTTCGGCATTGATACCGACATGAAGGTCAAAGGCTTTGCCGACCGGTCTAATCGGGTGCCCGAGATCGATTCCACCTACAAGTTCGACCCTGATACCACCCTCGCCATCCTTGCAGGCTTTTCCCACAATCGTCGCGTCATGGTCCAAGGCTATCACGGCACAGGCAAATCGACCCATATCGAACAGGTCGCCGCGCGACTGAACTGGCCTGCGGTGCGGGTCAACCTGGACAGCCACATCAGCCGGATCGACCTGATCGGCAAGGACGCCATCAAGCTGCGTGACGGCAAGCAGGTCACCGAATTCCACGAAGGCATCTTGCCCTGGGCCCTGCGCAATCCGGTGGCGATCGTGTTCGACGAATACGATGCCGGCCGCGCCGACGTCATGTTCGTCATCCAGCGGGTGTTGGAGCATGATGGCAAGCTGACCCTTATGGATCAGAACGAGATCATTACGCCGCACCCCTATTTCCGCCTGTTTGCGACAGCCAACACCGTGGGTCTGGGTGACACGACCGGCCTGTACCACGGCACCCAGCAGATCAACCAGGCACAAATGGACCGTTGGTCGCTGGTCGCGACGCTGAATTACCTGTCGCATGACGCGGAATCGGCGATCGTCCTGTCCAAGGCTCCGCATTACAACACCGAGAAGGGTCGCAAGCAGATCAGCCAGATGGTGACCGTCGCAGACCTGACCCGGACCGCCTTCATGAATGGCGACCTGTCCACTGTGATGAGCCCCCGGACAGTGATCAACTGGGCCCAGAACGCCGAGATCTTCCGCAACGTGGGCTACGCCTTCCGCCTGTCCTTCCTCAACAAATGCGACGAGCTGGAGCGGCAGACAGTCGCCGAGTTCTACCAGCGCTGCTTTGCCGAGGAACTTCCCGAAAGTGCGGCAAGCACAGCGATGAAGTGAGCTGCAGGTAAGGTGGGTCCAGACCCACCTTACGGAGGCGCTCAAACGAACAGGGCCCCGACACACAAGGTGTCGGGGCCATTCTTGTAAGGTGGGTCTTGACCCACTTTACCTTAGGCTGCCTTGGCAATCTCCTCGTTGCGGGCCGCCATGGTCGCCTTGGCCCACCAGACGACATCATCAAGCGACGCTTTGGCGGCGGGCAGGATGTGATCCTCGATCGTCTCGATCTCGGCATTGCCCCCCATGGGGTGGACAGCAAAGAAGTCAGCCATACCAAGATGGACGGCGTTACGGGTGGGCACCATCTGAAGTTCGACAGCGATGGCGCGCAGATGCTCGAGCGCGCGCGTTCCACCGACTGACCCATAGGCAATGGCAGACATCGGCTTGCGGTTCCACTCCACATAGGCCTGATCCAGCGCGTTCTTCAGCGCCCCGGTGATTGACCGGTTGTATTCGGCAACGACAAAGATGAAACCATCGAACTCGGCCAGTTTGGTCTGCCAGGCCACTGCTGCAGGGTCGGCAGAGGGCATCCAGAGGTTTGACGCCATTTCGTTGAACAACGGCAGGTCAAAGTCGCGCAGATCGACCAGTTCGACTTCCATGTCGTCGCGGGCCTGAGCCTGCTTGAGCATCCATTGCGCCGGCTTGTCGGCAAAGCGGGTTTCGCGGGTCGAGCCGATGATAAGGGCGATCTTGGGCTTGTGCTGTGTCATTTCGGAACACCTTTCCTGTGTTGAACTGGTCCAATACCTGTGCCCTTGGCCCCGTCTCTGCAATGCAGCAAAGCGCAGGTCTACTGTGCGAAAATGAGCAAATGTCGGCTAGGTCAATTCTCGACAGCGGTGTCGCCCGCTCTTGCCCCCGACCGATCCCGGTGCTTTATCTCGTTTCATGAAAAGCCCCATCGACAACCCCGCAGATCCGTTCAAGAAGGCCCTCGCCGAGGCGACCAAGGTCATGGCCGACGACCATGAGCTGACAGTCACCTATTCAGTGGACCCGCCCGGCCAGACCGCCGATACGGTCCGCCTGCCCCAGGTCAGCCGCCGGATGACCCGCGATGAGGTGCTTCTGGCCCGCGGGACCGCCGACGCCTTTGCCCTGCGCCACCGCTACCACGACCCCAAGGTCGCCGCTCGCTACATGCCCCAGGGCCAGATGGCTCGCGACCTTTACGACGCGATGGAGACCGCCCGGATCGAGGCGGTCGGTGCCCAGCACATGCCCGGAACGGCCGGGAACATTGACGCCAAGATCGGTAACGAGGCCCGCCGCAAGGGCTATGACCAGATCCGCCAGGCCTCCGACGCACCGCTAAGTGTCGCGGCAGGCTACCTTGTCCGCCATCTTGCGACCGGCCGTGACCTCCCGCCGGGGGCCGACAATGTCATGAACCTCTGGCGCGGCTTTATCGAGGATCACTGCGGCGATCGCCTGGGCGACCTGTCGGAAATCCTATCCGATCAGAAGGCCTTTGCCCGACTGGCCCGCGATATCATCAAGGACCTGGGCTACGGCGATCAGCTGGGCGATGATCCCGATGATCAGGACCAGGATCAGGAAGACGAGGCCGAAGACGGCTCGGACGATCAGGAAGAACAGGAGTCGACCGGCGAGGACGAAAGCGAAAGCGAAGAGGCCGAAGCCTCGCCCGAGCAGACCCAGGACGATCAGCAGGACCCAAGCCAGGCCCAGGTCTCGATGGACGAGCAGGCCGATGCGGAGAATGCCGAAGAAACCGAGATGCCCGAGGGCGAAGCCCCGCTCGAGCCACCGGCCCCGCAGCCCATTTCCGCCGCCGATCCGAACTACAAGGTGTTCAAGACCGAGTTTGACGAAGAAATCGGGGCCGAGGAGCTGGCCGAAGCCGCCGAGCTGGATCGTCTGCGCGCCTATCTGGACCAACAGCTGGAGCCCCTTAAGGGGGCCGTCAGCCGACTAGCAAACAAGCTGCAGCGCCGCCTTCAGGCCCAGCAGTCCCGTTCGTGGGAGTTCGACCTTGAGGAAGGAACCCTCGACGCAGGCCGCCTCGCCCGTGTGGTGGCAAACCCGACCACCCCCCTGAGCTTCAAGATCGAGAAGGATACCGAGTTCCGCGATACCTGCGTGACCCTCCTTCTGGACAACTCCGGCTCCATGCGCGGCCGCCCGATCTCGATCGCGGCGATCTGTGCTGATGTGCTGGCCCGGACTCTGGAGCGCTGTCAGGTCAAGGTTGAGATCCTTGGCTTTACCACCCGCGCCTGGAAGGGTGGCATCAGCCGCGAGAAATGGCTGGCAGAGGGACGTCCCGCCCAGCCCGGCCGTTTGAACGACCTGCGCCACATCATCTACAAGAGCGCAGATGCCCCCTGGCGCCGCGCCCGCCCCAACCTGGGCCTGATGATGAAGGAAGGCCTGTTGAAGGAGAACATCGACGGAGAGGCCCTGGAATGGGCCCACCGCCGCATGATGAACCGCCCAGAGGCCCGCAAGATCCTTATGGTCATCTCCGACGGTGCCCCAGTGGATGATTCCACCCTGAGCGTGAACCCGGCCAACTACCTTGAAAAGCATCTACGCGATGTCATCGCCATGGTCGAGCGCCGCAAGGCGGTGGAGCTGATTGCCGTGGGCATTGGCCATGACGTGACCCGCTACTACGACCGGGCCGTGACCATCACCGATGTCGACCAGCTGGCAGGGGCGATGACCGAACAGTTGGCGGGCCTGTTTGACAGCGACCCGCGTAAACGCGCCCGTGTGCTGGGCATGCGCAAGGTGTCCTGAGGACACCGCAACTGGTGCGGTCGGAGCCTCCGGCGGGGATATTTTTGATCCGAAGAAGCAAGGGACAGTGCGATGTTTCAGACCTTTGATGTGTCCAGCCGTCCCGAGCAGGGCCCACCGCGCCTGAAGGCTTTGCGCGGTGCCATGGCTGCGGCTGGTGTCGATGCTGTCGTGGTGCCACGCGAGGATGCGTTTCAAGGCGAATATGTTGCCCCCTGCGATGAACGCCTGGCCTGGCTGACCGGCTTTACCGGGTCGGCGGGGTTTTGTGTGGTGACGCCCGCCAAGGCGGCAGTCTTTGTGGATGGCCGCTACCGGGTTCAGGTCCGCACCCAGGTGGCGCCCGAGTTTACCCCGGTCAACTGGCCAGAGACCAAGCTGGCCGACTGGCTGATCGATACCCTGCCTCCCGGAGCGGTCGTGGCCCTGGATCCCTGGCTTCACACCGTCAAGGCTGTGGCGGATCTTGAGGCCAAGCTTGGCCCTGCGAGCCTTGTCCTGCGACTGGCCCCAAATCTTGTCGACGATTTGTGGGAGGATCGCTCTGCCCCGCCTGCGTCCCCCTTCACCGCCTATCCGCTGGATCTTGCCGGGGAAGACCACACCAATAAACGCGCGCGCCTGGCCGAGGCGCTGCGCCGCGACGGCCAGACAGCCGCCGTGTTGACCCTGACGGATTCGATTGCCTGGCTTCTCAATATCCGGGGCACGGATATTGAGCGAAATCCGGTCCCCCAGGCCTTTGCCATCCTTCACGACAGCGGTGCGGTGGACCTGTTTGCCGGCCCCGGCAAGGCGGACCCTCTGGTGGATCACCTTGGCGCCGATGTCACTGTCCGGCCCTTTGATGATTTTGCCGCAGCCCTGACCGCCCTTGCCGGGGTGGTTCGCATCGATCCGGCCTCTGCCCCGCAGGCGGTTAGAATGGCGCTGGACGCAGGCTCGGCCCGGGTGGTGGAGGGTCAGGACCCCTGTGTCATGCCAAAGGCCCGCAAGAACCCCACCGAGATTGCGGGCAGCCGTGCTGCCCATCTGCGCGACGGGGCGGCGATGGTCCAGTTTTTGGCGTGGCTCGACGCCGAGGCCCCCAAGGGCGGACTGACCGAGATTGCGGCAGTCCGGGCCCTTGAGGGCTTTCGCAGGGCGACCAACGCCTTGCAGGACATCAGCTTTGAAACCATAAGCGGATCGGGCCCCAACGCAGCCATCGTCCACTACCGGGTCAGCGAGGAGAGCGACCGGCAGATCAGCCCAGGCGAGTTGTTCCTTGTCGACAGCGGTGGTCAGTACCTTGACGGCACCACCGATATCACCCGGACGGTCACCGTCGGTCCGCCGCCCGAAGACGCGGCCCTCAGTTACACGGCGGTCTTGCAGGGCATGGTCGCGATCAGCCGCGCCCGCTTTCCCAAGGGGGTCGCGGGCTGTCACCTCGACAGCCTGGCCCGGTTCCCTCTTTGGACCCTTGGCCGCGATTATGACCATGGGACCGGACATGGCGTCGGAGCCTATCTGTCGGTCCATGAAGGGCCACAGCGGCTTTCGCGCCTGTCCGATGTCCCCTTGGAAGAGGGCATGATCCTGTCAAACGAACCGGGCTATTACCGCGAAGGTGCCTTTGGCATCCGGATTGAGAACCTGTTGGTCGTGATACCGGCCCCGGACCTTGAAACCGCCGACCCGCGCGCGATGCTGGCCTTTGAGACCCTGACCTGGGTGCCCTTTGACCGCCGCCTGATCCTGACAGACCGGTTGTCGCCGGATGAACGGGACTGGATCAATCGTTATCATGCCGATACTTTGCAACTGATCGGGCCGCGCGTGGATGATTTCGCCCGAGAGTGGCTATCGGCCGCTTGTGCGCCGCTTTGACATCATAACGTCATGTTCGACGCAGAGCCTGTTGGGGCGGCGTCCATGCTTGGGGAGACAGAAGACATGGCAGACCATATCACCATCCGGCCGATTGCCGGTGAATGGGTTGTGCGCGCCGGTGGCGCGGTTCTTGGTGAATCGAGCAATGCGCTCGAACTGACCGAGGGGCATTATCCCCCCGTCATCTACTTTCCGCGTGGCGATATCGCGATGGCTTTTCTGGAGCCTTCGGACACGACCAGCACCTGCCCTTACAAGGGTGCAGCCAGCTATTATTCGATCATCGCCAAGAGCGGGGCGATCAAGGATGCTGCCTGGTCCTACGAGGCCCCATTTGCCGGCATGGAACAGATCGCGGGCTACCTTGCGTTCTTTTCCAACAAGGTGGCCGTCGAACAGGTCTGAGGGCGGCAAGTAAGGTGGGTCCTGACCCACCGCCCTTTTCAGGAATGTTCTTCCGCCGCTGTCATTGCCAGCGCCCGGTTCAGCGCCTTGAGGGCGTCCACCTGGAACAGCGCGCCCCATATCTCGGGCGGGCTGTCGGCATCGCGGAAATGCACCACCGGCAGGAACGTGGCGTTGGTCTTTTCAAACAGAGGCATCGCCTGCTCTAGTGTTGAGTCTTGCCGGAGCCAGGTGCCGGTCAGCACCAATTCCTGACAAATCTCCGGATCGGCAGCGCGCGGATGGCCCGTCGCCCGCATGATGCTGGCCACCTTGAAAGTCCCAAGCAGCCAGGTCTGGGGCCCGGCGGCAAGGTGCACCCCCCGTCGCTCCAACAGCGTGAGAAAGAAGGACCGCTCGACCATCCGGCTGGCAAGCGCTGCCGCCAGTGAGACCGAAACCATGACCGCCAGCCCCGTCTGCCAGTCGCCTGTCAGCTCGAACACGATCAGCGTGGTCGAAATCGGTGCCCCCAGAACGGCTGCCGCCACTGCCCCCATGCCCGCAAGAGCGTAAAGGGTGCCCGAGCCTGACACTTCGGGAAACAGCCCCGTCGCCACGATCCCGAACCCCAGACCGGTCAGTGCCCCCACCATCAGCGATGGTGAAAAGACCCCGCCGCCCATCCGCCCCCCCATGGTGATGGCCACCGCCACGACCTTCAGGATGACAAAGACGATCGCCTCGTGCAGCAGAAGCGACCCTGTCAGGGCGGCCGATGTCGTCTCGTAGCCGACCCCGATGATATGTGGCCACCAGATCGCCAACAGCCCCAGCAATAACCCGGCCACGGCCGGTCGTCCCCAACGTGGCAGTCCCGTCCGGGCCTGCAAGGCAGAGGCGAAATCATCCGCCCAGAAGATCGCCCGCATCAATACCACTGCGACAAGCCCGCAGAGCAAGCCGAGCATCAGGAAGGCGGGTAACTCGACATAAAACTCCAGTGCCGATTGCACAGGCAGGACGAATTCGGTCACGTCCCCGTAGACCAACCGGCTGACCACTGTGCCCGCCACACTTGCGATGGCAATAGGGGCAAAGGCGTGGACGGCAAAGTGGCGCAGAACGACTTCAAGGGCGAAAAGTGCGCCTGCAATGGGGGCGTTAAAGCTGGCCGATACCGCCGCCGCGACAGCGCAGCCCAGAAGGTCGCGCCCGTGGATGCCGTCTGCCCGCATCCATCCCGCCACATAGCTCGACAGCACTGCCGCAAGGTGTACGACCGGCCCTTCGCGCCCCGTTGAGCCGCCGCTGGACAGGGTGACCATGCTCGCAAGGGCCGAAACCAACCCCCGCCGCCGCTGCACCCGGCCCTCTGTCAGGGCTGCGGCCTCGATCACCTCGGCCACCGACCGGACCCGCCCGTCATCGGTGAACCTGTGCAGCAGGATACCAACGACCAGACCGCCGCAGGCCGGGATCAGCAAGACCCACCACCAGTCCAGACCTGCTGCATGGCTGTGCAGGATGTGAACGTCGGGGGTGGAATAGACAAAGGCCTGAAGCGTATCGACACCGTAGCGAAAGGCGATTGCCGCGAAACCGGCGGCGATGCCAATGGCAAGGGCGATGAACCAGAACTGAACCTCGCTTGGTCCCCGCTTGCGCACGATCCGCCATGTGGTCCGCAGTTGGGACCAAAGGCGCAGGCCCTTTGTTTGTCCCGGTAATTGCTGGTCTGCCATGCGCCCATTCCCGCCGGGTCGGTTCAACTGCAGCCCTGTGCAGGGCCGTGCGACTGGCCCATTCACTGGGCCCCCTCTTTGGCCTAGGGTCGCCAGAACACCGCAAAGACAGGCGCGAAGGAGACCGACATGACCATCGAGGCAGCCCTTGACCGCCTGTCTACCCTCTTAGGCGATCGTCTGAGCCGGTCCAAGGCCGATCTGGACGGCCATAGCCGGTCCGAGACGCATTTTGCCCCTGTGTGTCCCGACGCCGTCGCCTACCCGATGACGACGCAAGAAGTCTCGGCCCTTGTCGCGATCTGCGTGGATGAACCGTGTCCGGTGATCGGTTGGGGGGCCGGAACCTCGCTTGAAGGGCATGCTTTGCCGGTCCAGGGTGGGGTGACGATCGATTTTGCCCGGATGAACCGGGTGTTGGAAGTCAATCCAGAGGATATGGATGTGCGCGTCCAGCCCGGACTGACCCGGCAGGCCCTGAATGAGGACCTGCGTGACACCGGCCTGTTCTTTCCGGTTGACCCCGGCGCCAACGCCAGCCTTGGCGGCATGGCGATGACACGCGCCAGCGGCACGACGGCGGTGCGCTATGGCACCATGCGGGACAACGTCATGGCGCTTGAGGTCGTTCTGGCCGATGGCCGGATCATACGGACGGGCAGCAGGGCCCGGAAATCCGCGTCAGGCTATGATCTAACGGCCCTTTTCGTCGGCTCCGAAGGGACGCTGGGGCTGGTGACGGAACTGACGCTCAAGCTGCATGGTCAGCCAGAGGCGATCAGCGCGGCCGTTTGCACCTTTACCACGATGGAGGCTGCCGTCGCGGCAGTGACCGAGACCATTCAATCGGGCGTACCGATGGCCCGGATCGAGTTCATTGACGCCGCCACCGCCGCCGCGGTCAATGCCCGCTCTGCGCTTGATCTGCCGCTGGCCCCGCATCTGATGGTCGAGTTTCATGGATCGGAGCGCGGTGTCGCCGAAGATGCCGCCCGGTTCATGGAGATCGCCGAGAGCCACGGTGCCGGTGACATGGCGCAGGCGACCCTGGCGGAAGAGCGGACCCGCCTCTGGCGCGCCCGGCACGAGGCCTATTGGGCGATCCTTGGCGCGCATCCGGGCAAGACGGCCATCGTCACGGATGTCTGTGTGCCGCTATCGGCCTTGGCGCAGGCGGTGACCGAGACCCAGGCAGATATCGCCACCAGCCCGATCGAGGGGCCGATCCTGGGGCATGTGGGGGATGGCAACTTTCACGCCATCCTGTTGATCGACCCGGAGAACAGCGCGGAGAGAGCCGCCGCAGAAGGGTTGGCGCATCGCATGGCGGAACGGGCCCTGCGACTGGGCGGCACGTTGACCGGCGAACATGGGGTCGGGATGGGCAAACTGGCCTATATGCAAGGCGAGCATGGTGCCGCGTGGGAGGTGATGGGCCTGATCAAGCAGGCGCTCGACCCCAACGACATCTTGAATCCCGGCAAGGTCGTGCCCCAAGGCTAGGCCTGACCCAAGCTAGGCCAGCGTCAGGAAACCGGGCCAGACAACAGCTCGCGCGCGGCACCCCGGGCGGCATCGGTCACCCGATCACCGGCCAACATGCGCGCAATCTCGTCCACCCTGTCCTGCGGGTCCAACGGGATGACGCGCGAGGTCGTGACTTCGGCCCCGTTCTGCCGCTCTACGGCTTTTTCGACGCGCCAGTGATGCGCCCCAAGGGCCGCGACCTGCGGCGAATGGGTGACGACCAGAACCTGCCCCTTGGCGGCGAGTTCGGCCAGACGGCGGCCAACAGCATCGGCGGTGGCCCCGCCAACGCCCCGGTCAATCTCATCAAAGATCATCGTCAGCCCGTCGCTGTCCTGCGTCAGGCAGACCTTGAGCGCGAGCAGAAAGCGGCTGAGCTCGCCGCCCGAGGCGATCTTGTCCAACGGACCTGCGGGGGCGCCGGGGTTGGTGGCGACGCGAAAACCGACATCATCCCAGCCTTCGGGACCGGCTGTCCCACGGTTGATGGCCACGGTGAAGACGGCCCGCTCCATCTTAAGCGGGGCAAGCTCGGCCGTCATCGCCTTGACCAGTCGATCAGCAGCCTTTGCGCGGGCCGCAGACAGTTCTGTGGCGGCCTGATCGTAGGCGGCATCGGCCTTGTCGACAGCGGCCTGTGCTGCCTGAATATCCCCTTCCGAGGCGTCGAGGGCCGACAGACGACTGCGCAGACCATCGGCAAAAGTTCCCAGATCATCGGGCAACTGATCGTGCTTGCGGGCCAGGGCCCGGATCGCGAACAGGCGTTCTTCGGCCTGCTCCAGGGCGAAAGGATCAAAAGACAGCTCTTCCAGACAGGCGGCAACACCCTGCTCTGCCTCGGCCAAAGCCTCAACCGCCCGGGCCAGCGCCTCGAGCGGTTGGTCAAGGCGGCCTTCGGCGGCGGCGGCGGCGGCGTCCAGCCAGCGGATCGCGTCGCTCACCTGCCCCTCGGCCCCGTACCCGGCCCCGTCGCCGGTCAGGACGCTGTGGGCGCGGGCGATGTCGGTGCGAATACGCTCGGCGTTCTGCATCAGGCGACGCTCTGCGTCGAGTGACGCCTCTTCGCCCGGCTGGGGGTCAAGCTGGTCAAGCTCTTGCACCGCGTGGCGCAGATAGTCCTCTTCCGCCTTGAGCGCCTCGCGGCTGGTCATGATGGCGGCAAGGTGGTTGGCGGCCTCGCGGCGGGCGCCCCACGCGGCGCGGGTCCGGGCATTCAGCGGGGCACAATCGGCAAAAGCGTCCAGAAGGGCGCGGTGGCCGCGCGGGTTCAGAAGGCCGCGATCGTCCTGCTGGCCATGGAGTTCCACCAATGTGTCCGATAGCGCCCGAAGAACCTCGCCCGTCACCCGGACCGAATTGACCCATGCGGTCTTGCGGCCATCGGGGGTGTTGATCCGGCGCAGGATCAATTCACCATCCTCGGCGGTGATCCCGGCCTCGGCCAACACCTGATGGGCGGGATGATCGGGGCTGAGATCGAAGATGGCGGTGACTTCGCCCTGCGCCGCGCCGGCGCGCACAAGCTCGGCCCGGCCACGCCAGCCAAGGACAAAGCCGAGGGAATCCAGAAGGATCGACTTGCCTGCCCCCGTCTCGCCGGTCAGCACATTCAGGCCGGGCTGGAACGCAAGTTCCAGCCGGTCAATGATCAGCATGTCAGTGATGTCGAGACCGCGCAGCATGCCTGCCCCAAGTGACCCGTTTCGACCTTCCATGACCGGCACCGGGGGGTGGGTCAAGACCCACCTTACCACAAGGGAGGGCCGCCAAGTAATCGCCGGGTCTGGACCCGGCTTACCTCACAACCATTCGCCGCGCACAACCTGCCGGTAGATGGCCGACAGCCAGTTGTCCCCGATGGACCGCGCCTCGAGCCCCTGACCGGTCAGCAGGGCGTAACTGTCCGCATACCATTCGGTCGATCCGTAGTTGTATCCAAGGATCGCCCCGGCCGTCTGGGCCTCATCGGTGAGGCCAAGGGACAGGTAGGCTTCGACAAGGCGGTGCAGCGCCTCGGGGGTATGGCTCGTTGTCTGGAAATCCTCGGCCACAACCCGGAACCGGTTGACGGCCGCCGCGAAATGGTTCCGCTTGAGGTAATAGCGCCCGATCTCCATCTCTTTCGCAGCGAGATGGTCGAAGGCCAGATCGAACTTCAGGATCGCGGCACGGGCATATTCGCTATCGGGATACCGTTCGATTACGACGCGCAACGCTTGCAGCGCCTGAAAGGTCAGGCCCTGATCTCGCCCGATCTCGTCGATCTGGTCATAGTAGCTGAGAGCCAGAAGGTACTGCGCATAGGCCGCGTCCGCATCGGCGGGGTAAAAGTCGATGAACCGCTGCGCGGCAGCGCGGCTGTTGGGATAATCTTCGTTCCGGTGATACGAGAGGGCCTGCATGATCAGCGCCCGTTTCGACCATTCAGAATAGGGGTAGATACGCTCAATCTCACCAAAGTAGTAGGCGGCATCGTCGCCGCGACCGCGCTGCAACTCATACTCGCCGCGCTGGTAGATCTGCTCGGCGGTGAACGCGTCAAGCGCCCCCGGGGTGCGGGGGTTGAATGTGTCGCAACTGGCCACAAAGCTCAGGGCAAGTGCGGCCAATACAATACCAAGTCGCCGCGGTGACTTATCATTCCGGCCTGACATGCATTCTGCCCTGACTGTCGTTTATCCATAGGGTCCACATGGCCCCGCTTGTCTACTCGTCTATCACGAAAAAATCCGGGGCAAAATGCCTTTTCCCCCGGTTACCCGTCACAATAAAGCGCGCCTGTCAGGCAACCGCGACCAAGTCCTCGGCCGCAATTCCTGCACCGGGCAACCGGGCCGCCGTCGCGGGATCGCATCGCCGCAGCCGCCAGTTGTGCTGCGATGCAAACAAAGCCTGCAAAAGCCTGTTGGTCAGCGCGTGCCCCGACCGGACACCGACGTAGTGGCCAAGGATCGGCGCACCCGCCGTGTTCAAGTCACCCAAGGCATCAAGCATCTTGTGGCGAACCGCCTCGTTGGCGTGGCGCAAACCGCCCGGACTAAGGATCCGATCGCCGTCGACGACCACCGCGTTGTCGTAGCTCCCCCCTAGGGCCAGGCCATTGGCATGCATCGCATCCACATCCGCCTTGCGGCAGAATGTGCGACTGTCGCACAATTCGCGCACAAAGGTACCGTTGGCCAGGTCAAGGTTGTGAAACTGATGCCCGATTGCGGCATCCGCAAAATCGATCGTGAAACTGATGCGCAGACCTGAGGCTGGCCGCAGTTCGGCCGACGCGTCGCCCTGGTGGACGGAGACGGGCTTGAGCACTTCGATCAGATCGAGGGGGGCCGCCCCGCGTTCCAGACCTGCCGCAAGCAGCCCCCGCACAAATCGGGCAGACGATCCATCTAGGATCGGCACTTCGGGGCCGCTGATCTCGATCAAGGCATTGTGGATACCGCAACCGGCCAGAGCCGCCATGATATGTTCGATAGTGGACACCGACACCCCGTCGGAATTTTCGATCCGGGTGTTCAAGGGCGATACGATGACATTGGACCAATGCGCCCGCACATCGGACTGCACCCCATCAACGTCAAGTCGACGAAACACGATGCCTGCACCCGCACCAGCAGGCCGCACAGTCATTTTCGCCGGACGTCCGGTATGGAGTCCTGTTCCGGTGAACTTGACCGATTTTGCCAATGTGGTTTGCACGCGCCTGCGCCTCGTCTCGATTTTCTTGGTTAAGATTGGTGTAGTGGCAGGCCCTCTCGGCCTCAACTCACTCTTTCTAACCGTCTGAAACATTGGCAAGAGGCCGAAAATCCCGCGAACCAATACGCAACCATCTGTTTTCAATAATAAAAAAAAAGGACCGCTCCCGCAGTCCGTTTTGAATTGTTACGATTTGGTGTCCTCCACAGAACCGCTG
>CALFSV010000361.1 GCA_937916485.1 uncultured Paracoccaceae bacterium
ATCAACCAGAATTAAGGATTAGCCGCTTGCCCGTCAAGTTTGTCTGACAATGCCGCTGCAAAGCCGCCCTGCCCGTCGCAAGTGGTTTTATCTGACAAAGCCTGCCTTTGTTTGGACGGCTTCCAGCACTGAATCGAGCCCCTGTTTCATGTGGGCACCAATATGCAAATGGACGTTTTCCAAACTGTCGCCTTTGGCCAAATCTTTATAAAGTTTTGTCATCTCTCTGAATTCGCCATGCGAGCCATGTAAATTATGGTGGACTGCCATATAGATTCGCACTAGAGCGGCAAGTCGCGCCCAGTGCCGCCGTAGGAGATCATGGTTCGCGTGATCATACACCCAGCTATGAAAGTCGATTTCCATTTCAATTGTGTGTGCTTGACCACCTGTTTTTTGCGCATCTAAAAGCCGTTTGTATCGTCCCTCAAGATCGTCGATTGCGTCAGCATCACGGTTGGGCCAAGCAAGTGTAAAGGCAAATTTTTCAAGAGCGATGCGCATTGAATACAGCTCTTGCAGATCCTTCTGGCTTATGGGGCGGACATAAAGCCCTTTGTAAGGGCGGCTGATCAGAATTCCTTTGTCAATCAATTCTCTGATTGCTTCGCGCAGCGGGGCACGACTGACACCGAGCTGTGTTGCAAGCACGGTTTCAGTCAGTTTCTGGCCCGGTTGGAAATGTCCTCCAGTCACCATATCGACGATTTGGCATGCTACCTGCGCACGCAGGGTACCATCAATTACAGGCTGAAGGTCAGTGGCAGCTTTCATTTCTGACCCTCTATATTCGCTGCGATCAGGTTTTTGTATAATTGCCGGATACGATGGAACATAGGCCCAGCTTTGCCGTCGCCAATCACCCGGCCATCAATTTCAAATACTGGGGATTGAGCACCGAATGTGCCGGTTAAAAAGGCCTCATTAGCGCCATAAGTGTCAACTAGCGAATAATTCCGTTCAAACACCGGGATGTCATTGTCACGGCAAACATCGATTACTTTTTGGCGGGTGATACCGTTCATACAGTAATCCCCGGTTGAAGTCCAAACGGACCCTTTGCGGACAATGAAAAAGTTGCAAGCATTGGTCGTGTTCACAAACCCGAAGGGGTCCAGCATCAACGCTTCATCAGCACCTGCGCGGATTGCATGATTCAATGCGATGATGCAGTTTAGTTTGGAGTGTGAATTGAGTTTGGAATCCTGCGTAAGCGGCAGACCTCGATGATGGGGAACGGTGTGCAATCGGATGCCACGCTTGATAATGCTTGCATTAGGTTTTGAATGTTCTGCGATAATTACAATCGTAGCTCCAAAAACGCTGAGATGTGGGTGCTGAAATGGTTTTTTCTTACGTCCACGAGTCACCATAAGGCGCAAATGTACATCTGTCTGCATGTCATTGGCGTCAATTGTTTCCCAGATTGCCGCAGTGAGCTCCTGCCGCGTCTTCCCAATGTCGAGGTCTATATAAAGCGCGGCCTCAAAAAGGCGATCAAGATGCTCGTCCAGAAACGACAACATGCCATCGTAGAGGCGCAGCCCTTCCCAGATGCCATCGCCCAACATGAAGCCAGAATCGTAAACCGAGACTTTGGCATCATTCCGATGCAGTAATTCACCATTGACATAAATGATGATGTTTTCGTTGCGGTCGTCTGCTGCTGCATCATGGGTGGATATATTTTTATCAGTCATTTCGGCCCTTAGAACTAATATGCTGGGCGGCAAAGCACGCCGCCCGTATAAGTTGAATTATTTGTTAAACAGCAATTCGCGCTGGATGACAGGGGATGCTTTGGGGTCAAGACCAAAGCCCGTCAAGAACTCTTCGTACCACAGCTGCGTACGGCCTGTTTCATAGTAATAAAAGATCGTATGATCGACCCAGTCGCGGAAAGTCTTGTCAGTTTCGCGGCGCACTGCGATCGACGAAGGGGAGCTGAACGCAGGCGTTGGAATGACCAATTGGCCACGGCCGAGCTTTTGACGTGCAGCAAGAAGAGGTGGGTGAAACAGCGAAACTGCATCAACCCGTCCTGATTGAAATGCAGCGATTGCAGCACCATTATCGGGAAAGCGCTGAATATCAGCGTTTGGAATGGTACGCGTCAGAAACGCATCCATACTTGTAGCTTGCGGAACACCTACTGTGACCCCTGGCTTATTAAGATCTTCCCAAGTAGACACCTTCATGTCATCTTTGGCCAACACCGCGAGAGAAATGTAAAGCAGCGGCTGTTTGGGATAATCCACAACCATCGCTCGTTTTGGAGTGGCATCCAAGAACATCATGTCGATCTTATTAGCCTGAAGGGCTGCAATAGCGGTGGCCCAGGTGACTTCGACCATTTCCAGTTCAACGTCCATCTCACCAGCCATCGCTTTGCCGATTGAGACAATCAAGCCGCTGTCCCACTCGCCGGTTGCTGGGTTTTTGGAATACCATGGCGGGGCTTGCGTTACCCCCATGCGCAGCTTGCCAGTAGATTGAATTGTTTCCCAGGTTGATTGGGCTTGAGCAGCACTTACCGACAGCAGAATAGCTGCGGCAAAGGCCAGCATCCAGCCACCGATGTGATTCTTAATCTTTGTCATTGTTGGGTCTCCTTTTCCCTGTGGTCTAAAATAGCCACCTCAATCAGGCAGCTTGAAAAGCGAGTGTCCTTCCATGAACTCTCGCATGCGTTTGGTCTTAGGTAATTTCAGTATGTCCTGAGGCAGACCTTCTTCAAGGATTGCGCCATCGTTCAGGAAGAGCACACGGTTGGCGACGTGATAGGCAAAACCAAGCTCGTGTGTGACGCAAATCATTGTCATACCCTCTTCGGCTAATTGGCGCATTGTTTTTAATACTTCGCCGACCAATTCGGGATCAAGTGCTGACGTCACTTCGTCAAACAACATCACTTCGGGGTCCATCGCCAATGCGCGCGCTATTGCGACCCGCTGTTTTTGTCCACCAGACAAGCGTGATGGGTATTCTAACGCTTTTTCTGCCAACCCAACACGGATCAATTGCAACATGGCTTTACTCTCAGCCTCTGCCTTGTCACGGCCAAGTACGATGATCTGACCTTCCATGACATTTTCCATAACAGTTTTATGCGGAAACAAATTGAAGTGTTGAAACACCATACCAATGCGCGACCGCAAGCGACAAAGCTCAGTGTCTTTGTACTGCATTGCACCATCACGTTCTGACCCTATCAGATCGCCGTTCAGATAGACCTTCCCGACGGTCGGTTCCTCCATGAAATTGACACAGCGCAGCAAAGTCGATTTTCCGGAACCGCTAGAACCCAACAAAACCACTGTCTCATTGGAACCCACTGACATGTTGATGCCTTTAAGCACCTCCAAATCACCATAACTTTTATGCATGTTCTCAATGCGGATGATTTCACTCATTGGTCACCTCGACGTAAAATGCGTTCTAACACATAGGTTCCCTGAACCACTGGGTAGAGCACAACAAAGAAAATGATGGCTACCCCCGTATAGGCTTCAATGGGATTGAAATTCAGATCAGCAATCAGCTTGGCTTGATTAAGAGTCTCAACATACCCAACGACAGAGGCCAGCGTAGACATCTTGAAAACTTCGATCCCGCGATTGGTTAAAGCTGGCAGTACCTGTTTGATTGCCACTGGTAGGATGATGCGGCGCAGCGTTTGATTATAGGTCATGCCAATAGCTTTTCCTGCATCCCATTGGCCAAGATCAATGGACTGGATGCCTGCGCGATAAATCTCTGCTGAGAAAGCCATTGTATTCAGTGAAATACCCAAAACCGCCGCTAAGAACGGGTCCGTTTCAATGCCAGTTAAAATTGGGAATGCGTAATAAAACCAGATGATTTGGACCAACACTGGGGTGTTGCGGAACACCTCTACAAATGCGCGGGCTGCCAGGTTGACCCAACGGCTTGGTGCATAGCGTAATATTCCGACAATCAACCCGCCACTTAATCCCAAAAAAACAGTGATCAAAAAAATGAAAACCGTCCCTTTCAGTCCAGCCCAGAGGGCAAACCAATTCTGAAAAATCGTCGCAAAGTCCCAGGCATGTCCCATCAATGAACTGTCCCTTCGCCAGATTTAGCAAGGTGGCGTTCTATTACAATTGATAACTGACTGGCGCTGAAAATCAGCACGAAGTATATCAAGGCAACAATAGTATAAACCTCAAGCGGTCGAAACGTCTTTTGGGCAACTTCATTGGCCTGAAACATGAGGTCTGCATACGCCACCGTCGACACAAGCGTTGTGGTTTTTAGCAACTCAATGGACCGCTCCATAAAGGCAGGGATCATGCGCTTAATGGCTTGTGGCAGAATGATTCGCCGCAGCGACTGCGGATAAGTCATGCCGATGGCTTTGGCACCTTCCCACTGACCTTTATCGATAGACAGAATGCCGCCACGAAAAATTTCAGCGAAGAACGCTGAGGATTGAATCGAGAATGTCACGACGGCCGCAATCGTCGGCGTCATGCGAATATCGACCAATATGGGCAGTGCGAAGAAGAACCAGAAAAGTTGGACCAACGGCGGGGTTGTTCTAAAGATTTCGATGATGAAGGCGGCGATACCCGACGGAATGCGCCAAGTTGACAAGCGTGACAAAGCTAACATCAGGCCAATTGGGATCCCAAAGAAAAGGGCCAATCCGGTGATCTTGAGCGTATTGACGAGGCCAAGCATCAAAAGGTCGAAATCCCGCATTACTGCCAGGAAATTCCACTCCATGCTCATCATCTCCCCAAATAATCGCGCTCGTACTCGGCTTCTCTCTTGTGTTTAAGATAATTTAATAGGATTGTCGACAATAAGAATGGAGGGATTTATGTTGAAGCCAAACATCTTGTTTATTCAGGTTGATCAACTGACGGCCACATCGCTAAAGGCCTACGGAAACGACATTTGCCGGGCGCCCAATTTAGATCGCCTGGCCGACGAAGGGCTAGTTTTTCAACATGCGTATTGCAATTTCCCGTTATGCTCACCGTCGCGCGCCTCAATGGCAACCGGCCAGTTATGCTCCAAAATCGCCGCTTACGATAACGCCGCAGAACTGGCCGCAACCATTCCAACATATGCCCATTATTTAAGTGCTGCCGGTTACCAAACGTCCTTGTCCGGGAAAATGCACTTCATCGGTCCCGATCAACACCACGGATTTGAAAAACGCCTAACGCCTGACCTCTATCCAGCAGACTTTGCATGGGCACCCTATTGGGGCGACGAAGGAGAGCGTGATACGAACGACACCAGAAGTGTCACTATCTCAGGCATTTGCGAGCGGTCCATGCAGATCGATTTTGACAATCTGGTGACATATAGTGCAATCCAGCATCTTTACGATATGGCACGATCCAGCGATGATCGACCATTCTTCATGCAAGTCTCTTACACGCATCCGCACGAACCCTATTTGTGTCGCAAAGAATTTTGGGATCTGTATGAGGATGTTGAGATTCCGCTTCCAGACGTTCCGGCGCTTCCAGTAACAGAACATGATCCACATTCGGTGCGCTTGCTATCCGACTTTGGAATGTTGAACGTTCGGTTTTCCGACGAGGATATTAGAAGTGCCCGACGCGCATATTATGGATCGATTAGCTATCTGGACGAAATGATCGGCAATCTCCTCGACACTTTAGAGGCAATTGGCCAAACGGAGAAAACAGCCATTATTTTTACGTCTGATCATGGCGAAATGCTGGGTGAGCGCGGAATGTGGTTCAAGAAACATTTCTATGAGCCATCCCTGCGTGTGCCTCTCATGATGAAGATTCCAGGTGTCGCTGCGAAGCGTGTCACAACGCCTGCGTCTTTGGTCGATCTCTTGCCAACTTTCATGGGCATTGCCAAGGGAACTGGATGGACAAGCGAAGTCGAGCAATTAGACGGAAATGACCTAACAACATTCTTGGACATTGAACAACCAGATCGCCCGGTTTTTGCCGAATACCTCGCGGAGGCAACGACAGCTCCAATATTCATGATCCGGCGCGGACATTATAAATTTATCAGCTCTGGTGATGATCCACCCTTGCTCTTTGATTTGGAGGACGACCCACAAGAACGTAACAATTTGGCTGCTGACCCATCCTACGCGAGTTTTGTTTCAAATTTCCAGTCAGAAGTAGGTCAAAAATGGAACCATGATGCATTGAATGAACGCATTCGGCTCAGCCAACGGCAAAGACGACTGATTTTGAGTAGTTACGACCAAGGCCCAAAACCGCGTTGGAACCATGCTGAAGAAGCAACCGACGAAGTCATTTGGTATCGTGGCGACGGCGGCTACAACGAATGGGCGTTTTCGTTCCTGCCAGTGAAGATGTCCGCGACTTGAACATCTCAGCGTCACTGAGAGCAATCATGCGTCCTCGCAAGGTGGGTGGCAGCCAAAGTTCCTCAATGTCACTTCGTTCAATAGCAATCTCGGTAAGACCGGACAAAAGCATGTCGTATCCTGCGATCAGGTTTCGCTTTCGGCGGCACCAAGTTTTGACCGTCTTGTTATGCTTGGTGAGACAGAAGGTTTTCTAATGAGGGTGCTGTCAGACGAATGAGAACTCGCATCAGATTGCAGGCGCAGCCTGAACCTATGCGCTCAATAGTTGGCGCCACTCAGCAAGAGCAGCGGTTCGATTGAGTTTGAAATTGTCTCGTGAGTAGAAGTGGCGCTCCTGATTGA
>CALFSV010000362.1 GCA_937916485.1 uncultured Paracoccaceae bacterium
ACCTTGCCGCCCAAACGTCCGCCGTTGGGAATGAGGATCTGAGCTGTCGATATACGCTCGCGCTCGGTTTGGTTGGCCATTTCGTTATATTTATTGATCCGTGCCTTTTGTTTGGCTTGGCGGGCTTTAGCCCCTGTGCGGATCCAGTCTAATTCGCGTTGCAAAACCTTTTGCTTGGCTTTGTCTTCGCGAGCTTCTTGCACCAGTCGTTTGGCTTTTTGCTCAAGCCACGCGGAATAATTGCCCTCATAGGGAATACCGCGGCCACGTTCAATTTCAAGGATCCACGAAGTGATGTCATCAAGAAAATAGCGGTCGTGTGTGACGATCAAAATTGTGCCTTGATAGGCAATCAGGTGCAGCTGCAACCAAGCGATTGATTCTGCGTCAAGGTGGTTGGTTGGTTCGTCCAGCAAAAGCATATCGGGCGCTTCAAGTAAGAGTTTGCAAAGCGCTATGCGGCGACGCTCACCACCTGAAAGGCTCGAAACATCCGCGTCGTCGGCGGGGCATCGCAGCGCTTCCATAGCGACATCGACTTGGCTTTCCAAATCCCACAAATTAGCCGCATCAATCGTATCTTGAAGTGTGGCCATTTCGTCGGCGGTTTCGTCCGTGTAGTTCATCGCCAAATCATTATAGCGGTCCAGAATCGCTTGTTTGTCGGCCACGCCCAGCATGACATTCCCGCGTACATTTAGAGTTTCGTCTAGATTTGGTTCTTGGGGTAGATAGCCTACGCGGGCCCCTTTGGCGGCCCAAGCCTCGCCTTGAAAGTCTTTGTCCATGCCGGCCATTATGCGCAGCAACGTCGATTTTCCCGAGCCATTCACGCCCACAACGCCAATTTTCACGCCTGGCAAAAAGTTTAGTTTGATATTTTCAAAACATTTTTTGCCACCAGGATATGTTTTTGAGACACCATCCATGTGATAAACATATTGATAAGATGCCATGATACACTCCAATTCGACCTGCTGCAGTTTCAGGCCTTCTAACGATAGTTCTGGACAAGGGCAACGTGGCGGTGGTTTGTGAGGGCAAGAAGTGAGGAGAAAATGGTGCAAACTTGGCCCATTGCGTGCGCAGGAATGGTAATAGGGCTGTTGGGAGGGTCGTTTGACCCTGCACATGAAGGTCATGCCCATATTACCAGAGAAGCGTTAAAAAGATTGGGGCTAGACCGTGTTTGGTGGCTAGTAACGCCCGCCAATCCGTTAAAATCACGCGCCCCAGCTACAATTGCTGATAGAATCGCCCAATCCCAAACCATTATTCGCCACCCAAAGGTGGTCGTAACTGATATTGAAAAACATCTTTTTGGCCCAGCCGTGTGCAAAAATGGATCCCGCACTACTTTTCAAACTTTAAGCGCTTTGCGTAAGCATTATCCAAAGGTAACCTTTGTGTGGTTAATGGGGGCCGATAATTTGGCGCAGTTTCACAAGTGGAACCAGTGGGAAACTTTGATGGGGTCAACCCTCATTGGGGTATTTGCGCGGCCCAGTATGGGCCCTAATCCGCGCCTTTCGTTGGCCGCTCGCCGGTTCGCAAGAGCGCAGGTAAGGCCTAACGCCCGTTTGCTCCACAAAAAACCTGCCGCATGGCAGTTTTTCAATTTGCCATTGATCCCGCAATCATCCAGCGCCATTCGTGCGGCAGGGCGTTGGTGAAGCGGATAATATTCATAAATTTCTTGAAAAAACCTAAGTAAACGATCGATGAATGATTGCTTTAAAAGCTTTTCAATGGGTGACCTGTGGATTTCACATGTCAGTGTGTCTCGAGATGTGATTATGCATTTTTGTTGTTTTTTGTGGAGACATTTGGGGTCTTTGACACTTGGATTTAAACAAAAATTGACTGAGTTTTGGCAGTGAATGTTCTTGAAAAAACCGCAAAAAGTGAGTGACATTGAAGAGTGCTGCTTAGGAATTCAGCGCCTGATCCAAAGCATGGGAAAAGTATTTTTGGCCCAGGATTTTAGGTTATCTCAGCAAGCTCGCGCAGAACTAAGCGGCACCCAAATATCTCGGGCGCTATTTGGGCCCGGTTACCCTTACAAAATAGTGTGGCGCACGCGTGCTCCCCATTCTATTGCGGCGGCGTGCAAACGGTCGATGTTGAGCTCGTCCCTGATTTCTTCAAGCATGCGCAATTCTACGTCGCGCAACTCACCATCAGCCGCGACAACATCGCAGGCCATTGCATAGGCGGTTTCATGTAGTTTTTTTGGTAACGCATCGCGGATCAGGCCGAATAGGGCATCGAGCCCTTCTTCAACCTCAAAAAGGTCAAAGACAGTTTGGGCGATTTGGCGAATACGGTCTGGGTCATAATTGTCAAATATGGGCAGATGGTCGACGATGCTTTGAATGGTCACAAGCTCGGATGTACGAATGGCCTCGTCCGAGGCTGACACGGCAATCATGATGGCGACAAGCGCATCTTGCGGCGTTAAAGAGGCTGGGATCTTACTCATTGCATGTCCTTTCAGGGGCCGTGCAGGGCGTGGGCTTGGTCGAAGTTTGTCATAGAATATTGACGAAAGCCCCGCGCGGCAATAGGAGACGGGAAAGCAATGGTACACGCTATTGAAAAACGTTTATAATTAAGGAATGCGGTGATGACAAATCTGCGTGATGCTGCGATGACATCGAAAGCTTGGCCATTTGAAGAGGCCCGCCGCATAAAGGACCGCTACGCTAAGAAAGACCCCGAAAAAGGCCATGTGTTGTTTGAAACAGGCTATGGCCCGTCCGGCTTGCCGCATATTGGTACTTTTGGCGAGGTGGCGCGCACAACGATGATCCGCCGTGCGTTTGAGTTGATCTCTGACATTCCAACACGCCTTATCTGTTTTTCTGATGATCTAGACGGTATGCGCAAAGTGCCTGACAATGTGCCCAATGGAGCGATGCTGCACGAGAATTTGCAACAACCCCTAACGTCTGTACCCGATCCATTTGGGGAATACCCAAGTTTTGGTGATCATAATAATGCGGTGTTGCGCCGGTTTTTGGATACGTTTGGCTTTGAGTATGAATTCTTTTCAGCCACAAGTTTTTATAAATCGGGCCGCTTTGACGAAACATTATGCCGAGCCGCTGATCGCTATGACGATATTATGGCAATTATGCTAGCCTCACTTCGCGAAGAACGTCAGCAAAGCTACTCTTGTTTTTTACCAATCAGCCCGCTGTCAGGGCGCATTCTGTATGTGCCGATCAAAGAGGTAAATAACAAAGATTACACGATCACTTTTGAGGGCGAAGACGGGCACGATTGCACTTTGCCCATCACGGGAGGCAATGTGAAATTGCAATGGAAGCCCGATTTTGGTGCGCGCTGGGCGGCGTTGGATGTTGATTTCGAAATGTATGGCAAAGATCATTCAACCAACACGCCCATCTATGACGGCATTTGCAAAGTGTTAGGCGGACGGGCACCTGAGCATATGACATATGAGCTTTTCTTAGATGAGGCAGGGCAGAAAATCTCAAAATCGAAGGGCAACGGGCTGACGATTGATGAGTGGCTTACCTATGCTGCGACCGAAAGTTTGTCTTACTTTATGTATCAAAAACCTAAGACCGCTAAACGCATGCATTTTGACGTTATTCCAAAAGCGGTTGATGAATATCACCAGCAATTGCGCGCTTATGCGGGGCAAGATCCTGCTGGGCAAGTGAACAATCCGGTATGGCATATTCACTCCGGCAATCCGCCTATGTCGAAAATGGTGGTGCCTTTTTCGATGTTGCTAAATCTCGCCTCGGTTGCTGGTGCGAAGGATAAGTCTGGGCTATGGGGTTTTATTCGTCGCTATGCGCCCGATGCGTCGCCTGAAACGCACCCCGATCTCGATGCTGCCGCAGGCTTCGCCTTGCGTTATTTCGAAGATTTTGTGGCCCCAACACGACAATTTCGCGTGGCTTCAGACACTGAGGCGGTAGCCTTGCGCGATTTGCAAGATCGTTTACACGGTTGGCGTGAAGGGATGGATGCAGACGCCTTACAAACGATGGTGTTTGCAGTTGGCACTGAACATGGGTTTGACCCGCTTCGCGCATGGTTTGGTGCCTTGTATGAGGTGTTGCTAGGCGCAACCCAGGGCCCTCGTTTTGGCGGCTTCATCGCCCTTTACGGGATTGCGGAAACTATCGATTTGATCACGCGTGCGTTGCAGGGCGATTTAGTCAAATAAGGTTTTATTCAGAAAGGCTTGACGTAAGGACGCATCGGCCTATTTTTTTAAAAAAAGGAATAGGTCGATGCGTTTACTTGTTTTTGCTCTTTTTTTGACTTTTGGTCTTAACTGCGGTGCGCTGGCGCAAGGCACGCGCGAAGTTGCTTTTTCAACTGTGATAGGGGGGCAATTGACAGCCTTTGAGCAACGAGACCTTGTCTCGGCATTTTCCTATGCCGCGCCAACAATTCAAAATATGTTCGGCGCGCCAGTGCGATTTGGTGCGATGGTGGCAAGTGGTTATCCAATGATTTGGAATGCCGATTATAGTGAAATGCTTGATGTGATTGAGCGTGACGGCGAAATTTGGCAAAAAGTGATGATCACCGCTAAGGATGCGGGCATTCATTTACTTGCCTACCGCATGATTGAAACCGATCAGGGCTGGAAAATTGCCGCCGTTCAAATCATCAAAGCTTTGGGCATAGGCACATAAGGTTTGGGTTTATTGGAATCCATCCCAAAGCAATTAAGATCCGACGCTAGCTTGTCTCATATCTACAGAAAATGCGAGTAATGCTCCGCATTGCCGAGAAAAACGTAATGGGCAGGAATAATGATGGTGTTGCTCCTAATTTGGCGTGTGCTTATACGGCCTTTTTCTAGGAAAGGTATTTCCTTTTGCCAAATAATAGGCTCTCGACCAGCCTTGCCCGCTGCTATTATTTGTAGAGACGGAGATCAATAATTTTAACTGCGAATGCGCCAGCCTGTTTTGAAAATCCACCAAATGAAGGCCAAGCATGCCGATGTGAAAAGGCTGATTGCGCCTAGGCTTACGCCAATCGCCACATCGGCTTGCCCAAAAAACGCCCAACGAAACCCAGATATTAGATAGACGACAGGATTAAACATGGTCACGGTTTGCCAAGTCGGCGGCAACATTGAGATCGAATAGAACGAGCCTCCTAGGAACACCAAAGGCGTCACGATCAACATTGGCACCAGGTTTAACTGTTCAAAATTGCCTGCCCAAATTCCAATGATAAAGCCTAAAAGCGAGAAGGACAGGCATGTCAAAAGCAAAAAACACATCATCGCAATGGGATGTTGAATATCGAGATCCACAAAAAGATAGGCAGTTCCAAGAATGACCAGGCCGATAAACAGGCTCTTGGTCGCCGCCGCGCCCACATAACCCACCACAATCTCTAAAAAGTTCACAGGTGCTGAAAGCAACTCATAGATCGTTCCAATGAACTTTGGAAAGTAGATCCCAAAACTTGCGTTTGCGATGGATTGCGTCATAACGGACAGCATGATCAACCCCGGTACAATGAACGCGCCGTATTCGACCCCATCCACAGCCTCCATCTTGCTGCCAATAGCGGCTCCAAATACCACGAAATATAAGCTGGTTGATAAAACGGGGGACAGAAAGGATTGTTTGAGCGTACGAAAAAAACGCGCCATTTCGAACGTATAAATTGCGCTTACAGCTTGAAGGTTCATTTCGTATTCTCCTGCACCAGGCCAACGAAGATATCTTCGAGGCTGGATTGCTGTGTTTGCACATCGCGCATTTGCAGGCCTGCGACTTGCAGATCATTCAAAAGGCCAGTGATCCCGGTGCGGTCTGAGTTGACGTCATAGGTATAGGTCAAAGCGGACCCATCTGTACCCAACTCCAAGGAGTATTTGGCCAAATGTTCGGGAATGTCTATCACAGGCTCAACCAAATCAATGCGAATTTTTTTCTTTCCCATCCGTGCCATCAACGCCTTTTTATCTTCAACCAGCAAAATTTCACCGCTGTTTATCACAGCAACCCGGTCAGAAATCGCTTCTGCTTCTTCAATATAATGAGTGGTCAAAATAATGGTCACGCCCTGTTTTTTGAGTTTGGCTACCGTATTCCACATGTCTTTGCGCAGCTCTACATCCACACCGGCGGTTGGTTCGTCCAAAAACAAGACCCGTGGCTCATGCGCCAAAGCTTTGGCAATCAAAACCCGACGTTTCATACCACCAGACAAAGTCATGACCTTTGAATTTTTCTTGTCAAACAAAGACAGCGTCTTCAATATCTCGTCCAGATATGCTTCATTTTTTCTTTTGCCAAATAACCCACGCGAAAATCGCACGGAATTGATTACTGTTTCAAAGGGCTCAAGAGAAATTTCTTGCGGTACAAGGCCTATCATGGCGCGCACTTTGCGATAATCCGTGCCGATATCCATACCGTCGACAGTAATTTTGCCTGATGTTAGGCTCGAAATTCCGCAAATTGTTGAAATTAATGTAGTTTTACCGGCACCATTTGGTCCCAGAAGGGCTATGATTTCTCCCTCGTGGATATCCAGATTGATACCTTTAAGTGCCTCAAAACCACCTGCGTAGATTTTGCGAACACCCTTAACTGAGACGATAACAGACATAAATATTCCTTCAGAAATGCGGTCTCTTTAGCCTCATCAACCTTCTAGCCTGAAATCGCAACCCCGCAGAGTGGCATCGGGGATATTAAGGCGGTGGAGTTATGTTCCCTTGAAAAAAATTGCGCAGCGTGAAGTATGCCCTGCCCGAGGCACTAATTTCCAAACGCTCAAACTAAGAGCAATATAATATGCCCTTTGGTCTGACTGGCTTAGGCCAAGGTGGTGCCGATGCGGATTTAAATAGTGAAATTAGGTCAAATGGGGGGTGTTTGAGACGTTATATGCGAGAATCTGGCGAGAGCGAATCAACTAATCTCTTATTTTCATATCAATACACTCATTAAGCTGGGCCCTTTTTTTGTTGCGTGATTTTTTTTCTGATATTGGTTATTATTGCGACTATTGGTTATGTTGGGCTTTTGGGATGCTGTCCCGCTCTAGAGCTTTGAAAAACAAGATCAAAAATCAAGCAAAAAAATTTACATCGTTTGCCATGAAATAGTTAATTAATTCACAAAAAACTTAATCAAAAAAAAGGGTTACAGTCTTGTTGACAGTTGCTTTATGCTGGTTTGAACAAGACCGAAGATGCTCTATGGGACCTACCGCCAATAGAGCTGCTGTTTGGCTAGGAGGGCCTTATGACAGATCATGATCAGCTACGCGCTTTATATCCGGCGTCATCAGATTTTGTGGCCAAGGCCCATGTTAATGCTCTGCAATATGAAGATATATACGCAGCCTCTGTGACTGACCCTGAAACGTTTTGGGGCGCAGAGGGTAAACGGCTTGATTGGATCACCCCCTATACAAAAGTCAAAAATACAAATTTCGCACCGGGCGAAGTGTCGATTAAATGGTTTGAAGATGGGGTTTTGAATGTAACGGCGAACTGTATTGACCGCCATCAAGCAACCCGCGCTAACCAAACGGCTATCATTTGGGAAGCGGATGATGCCAATGCGCCGTCCAAACATATCACCTACGCCGCCCTTTTGGAAAACACCGCGCGGATGGCTAATGTGCTAAAAGCCCAAGGTGTGGCCAAGGGCGATCGAGTGGTTCTTTATATGCCCATGATCCCCGAGGCGGCCTATGCAATGCTGGCTTGTGCACGGATTGGCGCTATTCACTCGGTGGTGTTTGCGGGCTTTTCGCCCGATGCTTTGGCCAGTCGGATCAACGACTCTTCGGCTAAAGCGTTAATCACCGCTGACTTTGCGCCGCGTGGCGGCAAAAAGACTCCCCTTAAAGCGAATGCCGACGCCGCCTTGGCCGCCTGCCGCCCCGAGGTGAAATGTCTGGTTGTGAAACATACGGGCGATGCAACAGCGTGGGACGCGGGACGCGATGTTGATGTGCTGGCCGCAATGGCGCAGGTCTCGTCTGATTGCCCTTGTGAGGCGATGAATGCTGAAGATCCTTTGTTTATTCTTTACACCTCGGGGTCGACGGGCAAGCCTAAGGGCGTTGTGCATACGTCTGGCGGCTATTTGGCCTATGCGGCCATGACCCATCAGATTACCTTCGATTACCATGACGGTGACGTCTTTTGGTGCACGGCCGATGTGGGTTGGGTGACGGGGCACAGCTATATCATCTATGGGCCACTGGCCAACGGTGCGACCACTTTAATGTTTGAGGGGGTTCCCACCTATCCAGACGCAGGTCGCTTTTGGCAGGTGTGTGCTAAACATAAGGTCAATCAATTTTACACTGCGCCGACAGCCATTCGTGCGCTAATGGGCATGGGGCCGGAATGGGTTGAAAAACATGATCTT
>CALFSV010000363.1 GCA_937916485.1 uncultured Paracoccaceae bacterium
TCAGTAAGTGCGGATCAGACCGACAAGGCGGCCTTGCACCTTGACCTGATCGTCGCGGAACAGCCGGGTTTCATAGGCCGGGTTCGCAGCCTCCAGCGCGATCATGCCGTTCTGGCGGCGCAACCGTTTCAACGTTGCTTCCTGATCCTCGACCAGGGCCACCACGATATCCCCGGTTTCGGCGGTCGAAGTTTCGCGGATCACGACGATATCTCCGTCGTTGATACCCGCGTCGATCATCGAATCTCCGCGAACCTCAAGGGCGTAGTGGTCGCCGGCCCCGATCATCGATTGGGGCACAGAGACATTGTGCGACACTTCTGAAATCGCCTCGATCGGGACACCCGCGGCGATCCGGCCCATGACCGGAAGCTCGATCGCGCCAGCCGCCTCGACAGGGTAGGCGTTACGTGGCTGAGGGGTGCGCCGGGGGGCGTCGCCTTCGATCACGCGGGGGGTAAAGCCTTTGCCGGTCATGCTGTCAGGCAGCTTGACCACCTCAAGCGCGCGGGCCCGGTGGGCCAGACGGCGGATGAAGCCCCGTTCTTCCAGCGCCGTGATCAACCGGTGGATTCCGGATTTTGAGCGCAGGTCCAACGCCTCCTTCATCTCGTCGAAAGAGGGGGGGACGCCATCGCGCTGCACCCGGTTGTGAATGAATTCCAGAAGATCGAGTTGCTTTTTCGTGAGCATGTCACCGCCTCATAACCGCTTCGCGCCTGCTGCGCGTTACGATAATGTTCTACCCCTGTTCTCGTTTTGTGTCAACAACGGGAGGCAGGAGGTCAGGTTGGCAGGACTTGTACCGGTTCCCCCGCTTCGCGGGCACGATCCTGGATCGGGCGGATCATCAGGCAGTTGGCCTCGGACAGCACGGTCAGCAGCGAACTGTCCTGCCGGTCAAAGGGTGTCACCTCGCGCCCCGTGGGGCCTTCGGTCATCCGCGCCCGCATGTAATGCGCCCTTGGGCCGTTGGGGCCAAGCGCATCGGTCAGCCGCGCGGTCAGAACCGGGGGCAGGACATCGTTCAGCCCCATCATCCGGCGGACCATGGGCAGAAGGAACAGGTGACCGCAGACAATGGCCGACACCGGGTTGCCGGGGAGGCCAAGGAACGGGGTCGCGCCAAAGCGGCCCGCCATCAGCGGCTTGCCCGGTCGCATGGCAATCTTGTGAAACGCCAGATCAAGGCCGCGCCCGGCCGCCGTTGACCCGACAAGGTCGTGGTCCCCGACAGAGGCCCCGCCGATCGTCACCACCAGATCGGCCGAGGCGGCAAGGTCAAAGGCCTGTTCAAGCGCAGGTGCGGTGTCGACGGCAATGGGCAACAGGCGGGCTATGGCCCCTTCGGCCTCCAGCATCGCCTTGAGGGCAAAAAGGTTCGAGGCGATGATCTGATCGGGCCGGGGATGCCCCCCCGGCATCACCAGCTCGTCCCCGGTTGCGATGATCGCGACCGAAGGGCGGCGGCTGACCGGCACATCACCGACGTTCATTGCGGCCAGCAGCGCCAGATGCGCCGGGCCAAGGCGTTGGGGTGCCTCAAGCTGAAAGTCGGATTTGAAATCAGCGCCTTCGGGCCGGATGTTCAAACCTGTCCCGAGGTGGTCGCCAAGTGTGATCGTGTCGCCCTGACGGGTCACGTCTTCCTGGATGACCACGGCATCGGCACCCTCGGGGACCGGGGCGCCGGTAAAGATACGCAGGGCCTGACCGGATTGCAGGCGACCGGGCCACGCGTGTCCCGCCGGGGCCTCGCCCACAACGGTGAACTGGGCACCGGGCCGGATCGCACTGGCGGCTATGGCGTAGCCGTCCATGGCCGAGGCGGCGAACGGCGGTTGCGCCCGGCTGGCCCGGACCGAGGCCGACAGCACCCGTCCAGCGGCCTCTGTCAGGGGGATCACCTCTTGCGAAAGCGGTTCAAGGCCCGACAGGCAAAGCGCTTGCGCCTCTTCTACCGTGATCATTGGCCCGCCTCGTAGCGACCTGATTTGCCACCATCCTTGAGGGTGACGCGGACCCCGCCGATTTCCATACTTTTTTCGGCGGCCTTGAGCATGTCGTAGATGGTCAGCGCAGCGACCGATACCGCCGTCAGCGCCTCCATCTCGACCCCGGTCTGGCCGGTGGTCTTGACCGTGGCGCTGATACGGACGCCGGGCAGGTCTGGGTCGGCGGTCAGGTCCAGAGTGACCTTGGTGATCGGCAGAGGGTGGCACAGGGGGATCAGCTCGGCCGTCTTCTTGGTCGCCATGATGCCAGCCACGCGGGCAATGCCCAGCACGTCGCCCTTCGCCGCCGTTCCGGCCGTGACCAGCGCCAGCGTTTCCGGCGTCATCCGGACATGGCCTTCTGCAACCGCGATCCGGGCGGTCACGGCCTTGTCCGACACATCGACCATATGGGCCTGGCCCGAAGGGTCGAAGTGGCTCAGGCTCATTGTCCGGCCCCCATCAGGGGGTTGGCCAGCAGGGTGCGGGTCGCTGTGGCCACGTCGTCCTGACGCATCAGGCTTTCCCCGATCAGAAACGTCCGGGCGCCATAGCGGGCGAGATCAGCCAGATCCTCGGGGGTATAAAGCCCGCTTTCCGCGACGATCATCCGATCCGACGGCACATGCCGGGCCAATGTGCGGGTCGTGTCCAGCGTCACCTCAAACGTCTTGAGGTTGCGGTTGTTGATCCCCATGAGCGGCGATTTGAGCAGGGTTGCCCTGTCCAGCTCGGCCCGGTCATGCACCTCCAGAAGGACGTCCATGCCCCATTCAAAGGCCGCGGCCTCAAGCTCGGCCGCCTGGGTGTCCGAAACAGAGGCCAGGATAATCAGGATGCAATCCGCATGCAGGGCGCGGGCCTCGGCCACCTGGTAAGTGTCGTACATGAAATCCTTGCGCAGGGCAGGCAGGCTGGTGGCCGTGCGGGCAGCTGTCAGATAGCTGTCGGCCCCTTGAAACGAAGGGGTGTCCGTCAGAACCGAAAGGCACGTCGCCCCGCCAGCCTCATAGGCCTGCGACAAGGCGGGCGGGTCAAAGTCGGGCCGGATCAGCCCCTTTGACGGGCTGGCCTTCTTGATCTCGGCGATCAGGCCATAGCCTTCGGTTGCGGCCTGCTGGAGGCGGGCGGCAAAGCCACGCGGGGCGGGCGCGGCCTGGGCCGCGGCCTCGACTTCGGACAGGGGGACGGCGGCCTTGCGGGCGGCGACCTCTTCGAGCTTGTAAGCTTTGATCTTGTCAAGAATATCCATGGCGCGTTCATAGCCGGGGATCGGGGTATTGAAAAGTCTGGGTTGGGCAACTGCCGGCCTGAATCGCCGGGATCGGCAGGGATCAGTTTGGCCGCAGCATGACCTGTCCGGGCGTGCCCGGCTCTGACAGAACGGTGATCGTGGCACCTTCGACCAGATCGGGGCGGCTGGGTTTGATCGGCAGGGCCTTGACCTCGCGCCCGTCGGGCAGTGTCAGCGTCAGGATGGTCCAGCTGTTTTGCACCACGACAGCCGCAATCCTGGCCAGAACCGGGGTGCCAAGGGTCTTGAACCCGTGCACCTTGGCCGCTTGCGTCCAGATCAGCCAACCCAGCAAGGTAGACAGGGCAACCATCCCCAGCGCCACCCAACCGGCGGCATTGCTGTTGGATTGCATTCCGCCTGCGACCAGTTCGATCCTCTCGGGATCATCGGGCAGGTAACGCAGGGTCATGCGGTCGCTGATCGTGGCGGCCTCGTAAAAGTCGCGGTCGACAAAGTGTTCGACCTGCTGCACCGCGAGGGTATCGTCCAGCACCGAACCGGTGGTAAACATGACGGTGACGTAGTGGTTCGACGACACCCGCATGACCGTGCCAGAGCCTGTGTTTGTCGGGGCAGGCCGCACGATGCTGCGCTTGTCGACGATGGTGCCCTGCACCTCGATCCCGCTGCTTTGCAGGGTGCGGGCTTCGGCCCCGATCGCGATCCAGACGTAAAAGGCGAGGGCCGCAAGGGCCAGCGGGACAAGGGCGATCCAGCCCTTGTGGTTCCAGAATTCCGTCAGCATAGGCGGTCCATACCCAAATAACGTCAGGTTGGATGGATGCACGCTGACCTGTCAATCCTGCGTCGGTCCCGGATGCCTGCCCGGCTTAGCCGCCCTGTGTGACCCGTGCCAACGCCTCGATTGCGCGTTTGGCGGCTCCGCTGTCGATGCTTTCGCGGGCGAGTGCCACGCCTTCGGACAACGATTCGACCTTGCCAGCCACCAGCAAGGCGGCGGCCGAGTTCAGAAGGACGGCATCGCGGTAGGCCGAGGGCGCCCCGTCCAGAAGGGCGCGAAAGGCGACCCCGTTTTCTTCGGGGGTGCCGCCAAGGATCGCCTCAAAGGGGTGAACCGGAAGGCCCGCGTCCTCGGGGTGGACCTCGCGTGTCACGATCATGCCCGAGGACAGGGCCGCGACCCAGCTGACGCCGGTGATCGTCAACTCGTCCGTCCCGTCCGAGCCGTGGACCAGCCAAGCCGCCTCTGACCCCAGTTCGGCCAGGGTCTGGGCCATGGGCAGGATCAGATCGCGCGAAAATGCGCCTGTCAGCTGGCGTTTGACGCCTGCCGGATTGGTCAAAGGGCCAAGGATGTTAAAGATCGTCCGCGTCCCAAGCTCTGCCCTTGTGGGCATCACATGCTTGATGGCCGGATGATGCATCGGGGCCATCATGAACCCGATGCCAGCTTCTTTCAGGGCCCGTTCGACAACGGCAGGACCGACCATCACATCGACGCCCATCTGGCCCAGGGCATCCGCCGCGCCCGACTTGGACGACAGGTTGCGGTTGCCATGCTTGGCCACCGGCACGCCTGCGCCCGCCACAACAAAGGCCGTCGCGGTCGAGATGTTGAGCGTGCCTTTGCCGTCCCCACCAGTGCCCACGATGTCCATCGCGCCTTCGGGGGCCTTCACCGCGTTACACTTGGACCGCATGACAGCGGCGGCGGCGGCATATTCGCCAACCGTTTCGCCGCGGGTGCGCAGCGCCATGAGAAAGCCGCCGATCTGGCTGGGCGTGGCATCGCCCTCAAACAGGATGGTGAATGCCTGTTCGGCCTGCTCGCGGGTCAGTGGGCCTTCGGCGGCGGCGTGGATGAGGGGCTTTAGGGCGTCGCTCATGCCGCCACCGGAACCATGTCGAGAAAGTTCTTCAACAGTTTGTGCCCATGTTCGGACCGAATGCTTTCGGGGTGGAACTGGACGCCGTGGATCGGCAGGGTCTTGTGTTGCAGGCCCATGATCGTCCCATCCTCAAGTTCGGCCGTCACCTCGAGCACATCGGGCAGGCTGGCCCGGTCGACGACCAGCGAATGGTAACGGGTTGCCTCGAACGGTGAGGGAAGGCCCGCAAACAGGCCCTGACCGGTGTGCCGCATGGTGCCCATCTTGCCATGCACGATCTCGTGGCAGCGCACGACATTGCCGCCAAAGGCCTCACCGATGGTCTGGTGGCCAAGGCACACGCCCATCAGGGGCGTGCGGGTTTCGGCAGCTGCCGCAGTCAGCGCGAGGCAAATGCCTGCGCGGGCGGGATCGCAGGGGCCGGGCGACAATACGATGCCCGAGGGGCGCAGGGCCATCGCAGCCTGCACATCCAGAGCGTCATTGCGGTGCACGGCAACCTCGGCCCCCAACTCGCCCAGGTAATGGACAAGATTGTAGGTAAAGCTGTCGTAATTATCGATCAGAAGCAGCATCTTCGGCTCATCGGTCAAATTGGGGGCTACCGTCTTTGCGGGCTGTGACGGTATAGTTGTGGCCATTCATGGGCCGCAAGCGCCCGCGACGTCAAGGTCCGCAGGACCAACAACGGTCAGACACAGGCAATTGAAGAAGAGGCAGAGCAGGTGATCCGAGGAATTCTTTCGGGAGGACTCTGGGGCATTTTGGTCTCAGCAGTGGTTTTGGCGGTCGCATCCCTAGTGGGAGAGCAACCAGCCGGTTCACGGCCGCCTCAGTTGCCGGTTGTCGAAGCGCCGGGCCTTGCGCCAGGCAGCGGCGCGATCAGCGCGGCGAACACTCCTGCTGCGCCCGGTGGCATGACGGACCCAGGCGGAGCACCGCAACCGTCCCAGGCCCCCGGTGTTGGTGTGCCCGAAGCCGCGACAGGTTTGCCACAGGCCGATACGGCCTTGCCGGTGTCCCCGCAGGCGGAAGGCAGCCTGCCGGATATCGCCCAGCCATCGGCTCCGACCAGCGCCCCCGATTTGGCCGTTGCTTCTGATGCACCCATTCAGGCAGGGACGGCCGGTCAGGCCCTAACCGCCCCACAAACCGAAGCCGGGGTCGAGGTTGTGACAGAATCCACCGCCGTTGCCCCGCCAAGCGATGCACCGACCGCGCCTGCTGCCGTAGCACAAGACACGGCCCCCGATGTGCCCGAGGTGACATCTGCGCCCGAGACATCCGGCGACGCCCCGGTGGCTGAACTGACCACGCCTGATCCGACACTCGACAATCAGGGCAGCGACACGCAGGTCGCCCAGGATCCTGCCGGGCAACCTCAGGTCGACACAATCATCGCGGGCCAGCCCTCGGCGGGCGAAATCGGCGCGGCCCCTTCGGTGAGCGATACGCCCGAAACGGGTGGCTTCGGGACGGAAGTTCCGGCCATGACGGCCCCCGAGATCGACAAAGCCTTGCCTTTGACGCCATCTCCAGCGCCCGAAACGTCGGCAGAGCCTCGCATCACACTGCAAGGGGACGCCGCGACTTTGCCGGGTGGCGGGTCGACCGTGCGCATCATCCGCCCCGACAGCGAAGCGACGCAAACGCCCGGTTCGGACGGGCCGACGGCAGAGGTGGACGAGACGCCCGAGCAGGCGCCCGCCTATGTCCGTTTCGCCGCACCCTATGAAAACCCGGAAGGAAAGCCGCTACTTTCGGTGATTCTCGTCGACAATGGGCAGCTTGGCGATGCGGCGGTGCCTGCGGTGGCGTCGATCCCCTTTCCGGTCACGGTTGGGCTTGATGCCAATGCTCCCGGCGCCACCGTCCTGATGGAGGCTTATCGGGCCGTGGGCGTCGAAGTGATCGCTCTGGCAACCTTGCCTCAGGGCGCACAGCCGACCGATGTTGAAGTGACGCTCGAGGCGGCCTTTGCAGCGGTGCCCGAGGCCATCGGCCTTCTGGATGCGGGTGCTGGCGGGCTTCAGTCCGAACGGGCGGCGACGGACCAGGTCATGGCCCGCCTGGTGGCAGAGGGTAGGGGGCTTGTCACCCAGACCCAGGGGCTGAACATGGCGCTGCGTTCTGCCGAAGCGGCGGGTGTTCCTGCGGGCGTGATCTACCGCGATCTGGATGCAGAGGGACAGGATGCCCGTGTCATCCGCCGGTTCCTGGATCAGGCAGCGTTTCGGGCACGCCAGCAAAGCGGGGTCGTCCTGGTTGGGCGGGTGCGGCCCGATACCCTGTCCGCCCTGATCCTGTGGGGCACAGCGAACCGCGCAGGCGACGTCACCTTTGCCCCCGTCTCGGCGGTGCTCAAGGGCGACTAGGCAAGGCGCAAGCCTAGGGCAGCGTTTGTGTGGTTCGCCCGACCCGGAGGGCTGGCCCAAGGGGGCGCTAGTTTGACCCGTCCCGGCGGAAGCTCGTGGCATCCGCCGCCGCCCGGCGCAGGGCGTTCGACTTGTGGACGGTTTCTTGATACTCCGCCTCGGGGTCGCTGTCATAGACAACGCCGCCACCGGCCTGAACATAAAGCTTTTCGTCCTTAAGGACTGCTGTCCGCAAGGCGATGCACATGTCCATGTCGCCGTTGGCCGAAAAGTAGCCGACACCACCGCCGTAGACGCCACGCTTTTCAGGCTCCAACTCGTCGATGATCTCCATCGCCCGAACCTTTGGCGCCCCGGATACGGTGCCCGCAGGCATCCCAGCAAAGAAGGCGGACAGGGCGTCATGCTCGTCCGACAATTCGCCGACCACATTCGACACGATGTGCATGACGTGGGAATAGCGTTCGACGATGAATTCCTCGGTTGGTCGGACGGTTCCGATCTTGGCCACCCGGCCCACGTCGTTGCGGCCAAGGTCCAGCAGCATCAGATGCTCGGCCAGTTCCTTGGGATCTGCCATCAGGTCCAGCTCGTTGGCCTTGTCCTCGGCCGGGGTGGCACCACGGGGGCGCGTTCCGGCGATTGGACGGATCGTAATCTCTCGTCCAAGGACCCGAACCAGGATCTCGGGCGAGGCACCGACAACCTGGAAGCCCCCGAAATTGAAGAAGAACATGAATGGTGACGGGTTCGTCCGCCGCAACGAGCGATAGAGCGCAAAGGGCGGCTCGTGAAACGGCTGGGTCCAGCGCTGCGAGGGAACCACCTGAAAAATGTCGCCAGCCCGGATATACTCCTTTGCCGCCTCGACGGCCGCGCGGTAGCCGTCGGGGGTAAAGTTGGACACAGGCGCTTCGTCCGGGATCGGGGTGTTCAAGGTCCGGCTGTCGGTCGGGACCGGGCGGTCGAGCGCGCGTTGGGCGTCCATCACACGCTCTGCCGCCTGTGCATAGGCTGCCTTGGCCGACAGACCCGAGTTTGCCCAGGCGGGGGCGACAAGGATCACCTCGCCTTTTACCCCGTCCAGCACGGCCACCACAGAGGGGCGCAGCAAGATCGCATCCGGCAATCCCAGAGGGTCAGGGTTCACGTTGGGCAGGTTCTCGACAAGGCGAATGGTGTCATAGCCAAGGTAGCCGAACAATCCGGCAGCCGCCCCGGGCAATCCATCGGGCAGATCGATCTGGCTTTCCGCCAGAAGCGCGCGAAGGCTTTCCAGCGGGCCAACCGTTTCAGGTTCAAACGCTGTTTCGTCAAACCGGGCAGAGCGGTTGATCCGGGCCGTCTTGCCCTGACACTCCCAGACCAGATCAGGATTGAACCCGATGATGGAATAGCGGCCCCGAACTTCACCCCCGGTCACGCTCTCCAACATGAAGGCATTCTTGCCGGCCCCGGCAAGGCGCATCATCAGAGAGACGGGCGTGTCCAGATCTGCCGCCAGCCGGGTATAGACCACCTGGTTGCGGCCGGCCTCATAGCCCTCGCGGAAACCATCATATTCGGGAAGCAGGGCCATGTTACTGAAAGTTCGTATTCACAGCCGCGATTGCAGCTTCATCCAACCTGACATCGGTCCGGGCCTGCACGGCCCCGGCAAAGGCCCCGTAGACATCCTGGGCAATGCCACTTCCCGCCCGCTCTGCAATGGCCGAGCGTTCGGCAACCATGGCAGGGTCTGCGGGGTCCGCGGGATCGACTCTGTCCAGACGGACGACGACGGTCAAACCGCTGGGATCCGAAATCGATAGGGCCTGTGACACCTCCATCTCGAAAACCTGCGAGATAAAGCCCTGAGGGGTGCCTGCCAGGAACTCGCGACGGATCAAACCGGTCTCGGTGGTCGGCAGAAGGCCAAAGTCCTCAAAAGACTGACCGGCCTCAAGGGCAGTGGCGATTCGCTCTGCCTGAGCGCGCACGGCCTCGGCAGTGGCGGTCATGGCGCGGTCCGAAATGACCTGCTCGCGCACGGCCTCCAAAGGCTGCAAGGTGGGGGGAACAATCTCGTCGATGCGCAGGGCAAAGACACCGCCGTCAGCCATTTCGACCAGCTCGGGAAAGCTGCCCGGCGCGGCGGTGGCTGCGGCTTCACGGAAGCTGTCATAGGCCGCGATACCTTCGCTATCGGCATCGGACCAGTCAATCCGGCCCAAGTCCATATCGGTACGCTCGGCCAGGTCCTCAAGCGTGGCACCGCCGGCCAGAAGGTCAGCAATGTCAGAAGTTGCCACCGCGATAACGCGACGGGCGCGATCACGGGCCAGTTCGGCCCGCAGGTCGGGGGCGGCCTCGTCAAAGGTCACTTCTTCGGCAGAGAGGATGGCATTCATGCGAAACAGGGCGGGCCCAAGGCTGGTGAGGACGGGGCCGACAACGTCGCCCGGGGTGGCCGCAAAGACGGGCTCACCGGCTGCACCAAGGTCGCCAATGGCAACGTCGCCAAGATCCACATCCGTAAGGTCCAGACCCCTGTCGGTGACAAGCGTGTCAAAGTCGACGTCGCCCGCGCCCAGCCTTTCGGCGGCGGCTATGGCCTGGGCATCGTCGCCAAAGACAAGTCGCTCGACCAAGCGGCGCTCGGGCTGGACGTATTCGGCGATGCGGCTGTCATAGAGGTCACGGATCGCCTGCTCGTCGACGGGAACAGTGTCGTGGATCATGTCCGGCGACAGCCAAGCATAGGTGATCTTGCGGACTTCCGGCAGGGTATAGGCATCCGGGTTGGCGTCGTACTGGGCCTGCAGGTCAGCCTCGGTCGGTTCGGGCAAAGGCCGGGTCAGGATCGAGTCGGTCACGGGCGCCCAGGTAAAGCTGCGGCGCTCACCGATAAAGGCCACGAGCGCCTCGGCATAGGCGGTCGGTTCCGGGGTGCCGCCGATGACGGCCGCCTGCAAGAGAGAGCGGGAAATCTCGTCGCGCAGATTTGCTTCGAACTCGGCCTCGGTCATGCCACGACGGTCAAGGGTAAAGCGGTAGGCCTCCCGGTCAAAGGACCCGGATAGGCCCTGGAAGGCAGGGATCTGCAAGACCCGGTCGCGGACGCGGGCATCCCCCACAGAAAGGCCAAGCTGGTGGGCCTCATTGTCCAGAACAGCCGCGGCGACAACCTGGCCTAGAACGGCACGATCAATGCCGAAGGCCTGGGCCTGGGGAAAGCTGAGCGGGGCGCCGATCTGCGCGGAAAAGGCATCGATCTGCTGGGACAGGGCGTCGGCATAGGCCTGCACCCCAATCTCCTTCTGGCCCGCCGTGCCAATGCTTCGGATCGTTCCGGAGAGGTTGGTCGCGCCAAATCCGATAAGACCCACGAATAGCAGGATAAGGATAACCCAGACGCCAATTCTGCTGTCTTGCCGTTTTGCCATCTAGATGCTGTTCCCAGGTCGAATTTCAGGTCTGCCTTCAATATGCGGGCAAAGGGCAGGGTGCAAGGCTCAGAGCGCAACCGAGGCGAGGCGATCAAAGAGATCACCGACTCCCGCTCGATCGATATTGGCGAAGGCAATGCGCAACTGGCGATCCCCGCCCGGCACCTCGGGGGGCATGAACATGGTACCCGGCAACAACAGGACACCTGCCTGGGCCACAAGACGCCTGGCAACTTCATCCGAGGGGATGGCAAAGGGATGCTCCACATAGGCGAAATAGGCACCCACACCCAAAAGGCGCCAGCCCTTGGCGGCAAGGCGGGGAAAGCCCTCTTCGATAGCGGCGCGACGATCCATGATTTCGGCGCGCTCCCCGGCGAGCCACTGACCAAGGTTGGTCATGCCCCAGAGGGCGGCGCGCTGGCCGATTTGGTTAGGGCATATCGCAACAGTATCGAGAAACTTTTCGACCTCGGCCAGCCGCGCCGCACTTGCCGTGATGGCGCCCACGCGGTGGCCCGTGAGGCGGTAGGCCTTGGAAAAGGAATAAAGCTGGATAAGCGTCATGTCCCAATCGGGGTCAGCAAAAAGGTCATGCGGCGCGCCTGGGCGGCTGTCGAAATCGCGGTAGGTCTCATCGACGATCAAGGCGATCCCATGCTTGCGAGCCAAATCGTAAAACGCGCGTAAGGTGCTTGCCGGATACTCCACACCTGCCGGATTGTTCGGGCTGACCAACACGATGGCGCGGGTGCGCGGCGTGATCAGCGCCTCGGCGGCCGTGGCTTCGGGGATCAGGCCGGGACCGGTGGCGAGGGGCACAGTGGTAATGCCCGCCATGTCATTCCACATGCGGTGGTTGAAATAGTAGGGGACGGGCAGAATCACCTCATCCGCTTCGGCGCAAAGGGTCATCAAGGCCGCAGCATAGGCCTGGTTGCACCCCGAAGTTATGGCAACCTGGGATGGGGAGATGGCGCCCGCGTAATCCCGGCTCCACCTTTCGGCAACGGCGGCGCGCAGGGCAGGGAGGCCCAGAACGGGTCCATAAAGATGCGCCTCGGGATCGGTGAGCACCGTTTCGGCTATGGCCTGCAGCATGACCTGCGGGGGCGGGTCAACGGGCGCTGCCTGGCTGACGTTGATCAAAGGGCGATCTTCCGGAAACGCGACACCCTCCAACCAGCGGCGCGCCTCCATGACCGGGGGGGCAAATGTCGTGGCAGTACGCGGCGGAGTCATGGGCAAGGTCATGGCGTTTTCCAAATTGCGCGCCTTCGGCGCAAGTCTTTGGTCAGGATGGCCTCCGGCGGGAGTATTTTCGACAGAGCGAATGCAGGATCGCTTCTCTTCGCTCTGTCCGAAATACTCCCGCCGGAGGCTCCGGCTTAATCTTTCCCGCGATAGGGTTCGACGTATTGCAGCGCCATGTCCCAAGGGAAGAAGATCCAGGTATCCTGGCTGACTTCGGTGATGAAGGTATCCACCTGGGGCCGGCCCTGTGGCTTTGCATAGACGGTGGCGAAATGGGCCATCGGGTATCGGGCCCGGACCAGTTCGAGGGTCTTTCCCGTGTCGACAAGGTCATCGACGATCAGGATGCCGGTTCCATCGCCCATGAAGTCCGCATCCGGTGATTTCAGCACCTTTGCTTCGGCCTGGGATTGGTGGTCGTAGCTTTTGACACTGATGGTGTCGACCGTCCGGATGTCCAGTTCACGGGCCACGATCATTGCCGGGGCCATGCCGCCACGGGTGATGGCCACGACCCCCCGCCAGGCGCCGTTGTCCGGTCCGTGTCCGTCAAGCCGCCAGGCGAGCGCCCGACTGTCTCTGTGGATCTGGTCCCAACTGATGTGAAAGCCCTTTTCGTGTGGCAAGCGGGTGTCTGGGGCCATGGGCATCTCCTTTGGATCAGCGTCTACTTTGGGTCTGTAGCAGTGGTCTTCGCCGCGACCGGACGGGCAACAAGTCTAGTCCTTGGTAACGTCCGGGGCATCGACCGCCTTCATTCCCACGACGTGGTAGCCAGCGTCCACGTGGTGGACCTCACCGGTTACGGCGCTGCCAAGATCGGACAGGAGGTAGAGTGCCGATTTACCGACCTCTTCCTGTGTGACAGTCCGCCGCAGGGGTGAGTTGTATTCGTTCCACCGCATGATCAGCCGGAAGTCCCCGATGCCCGAGGCTGCCAGGGTCTTGATCGTTCCAGCCGAGATGGCGTTGACCCGGATGTTCTTTTTTCCCAGATCCTCGGCCAGGTAGCGCACAGACGCTTCGAGCGCGGCCTTGGCGACGCCCATGACGTTATAGTGCGGCATCACCTTCTCTGCGCCATAGTAGGTGAGCGTTAGGCAAGAGCCGCCATCCGTCATCATCTTTTCCGCCCGCTTGACCACGGCGGTAAAGGAGTAGACCGAAATGTCCATCGACATCAGGAAGTTGGACCTCGATGTATCGACGTAACGGCCCCGCAATTCGTTCTTGTCGGAGAAGCCAATCGCATGGACGATGAAGTCCAGTTTGCCCCAGCGTTCTTCCAATGCCGCAAAGAGCGCGTCGATCGAAGCTTCGTCCCCGACGTCGCAGGGCAGCACGATGTCTGACCCAACCTCGGCCGCCAGCGGGGTCACCCGCTTGAGCAGTGCGTCCCCCTGATACGAGAAGGCAAGTTCGGCCCCCGCCGCAGCGCAGGCCCTTGCGATGCCCCAGGCGATGGACTTGTCATTTGCCAGACCCATAATCAGGCCGCGTTTGCCCTGCATCAAAGACAATGTCATACAAATGCCCCTTTCTCGCTGCAATCGGGGTTTCCGAACTGCTTGTTGGTTGTCGTGTAGGCGATTGCCAAGGCTGCATCAAGCAAGACTGCAAGAAGAGAGCTGCTGAGTATGATCGTTGCCAATGACCGAAATACTGGTATTCTAACCGCCGTATTGACGGACACGAATTATGCTCAGCGGTATTGTTAAGAGGGGATTTTGGTATGATGACCGATGGTGACCCATTCGATCAGGCCCGCGCCTGGCTAGCCGAGGCCGAGGCGACAGAGCCTAACGATCCCAACGCGATTGCGCTTGCAACGGTTGACGCTGATGGCCTTCCGAACGTCCGCATGGTCCTTCTTAAGGAAATCGAGCCTGCGGCCTTCGTGTTCTACACCAACTACGACAGCCGCAAAGGGCAGGAAATCGCTGCCTCGGGCAAGGCCGCCTTTGTCATGCACTGGAAGTCCCTCGCCCGGCAGATTCGGGTTCGCGGGTTTGTCAGCCGCGAGGACGGCCCGAAGGCGGATGCCTATTACGCCTCGCGGTCGCTTCAGTCGCGTCTTGGCGCCTGGGCCTCGCGCCAGTCTCAGCCACTGTCGTCGCGCGCTGCCCTGATGGCAGAGGTGACCCGCGTGACCGCGACAAAGGGACCCAATCCGGACCGGCCGCCCTTTTGGGGAGGCTTCCGGATCGTTCCTCTTGAGATCGAGTTTTGGCAGGACGGTGCCTTCCGCCTGCATGATCGGATCAGGTGGGAGCGGGCGACCGTCGATAGTGGGTGGAAAACCACACGGTTGAACCCCTGAATTTGGCGCTTCGTGAATAACCGGGCTTGAACAACCTATATAAACATGCCCTAAACTGATTAATTTGTAGAGCCGCGGCATCAGATATTTCAGCCAAGGCTGGGAAGAATGAGTATGACAATATTGGAAAATGACGACGAACGTCGCACCGTTGCAGGCCGCGTTAAGTGGTTCGACCCCGCCAAAGGTTTTGGTTTTGTCATCGCTGACGAGGGTGGCCCGGACATTCTGTTGCATGCCAACGTGCTGCGCAACTTTGGGCAGAGCTCGCTGGCCGACGGTTCGGGCATAACGTTGATTGTGCAGAAGACCGAACGTGGCATTCAGGCCTATGAAGTCCTGTCGATTGCGCCCCCGGACACTCCGCTTGGCGGCGGTCTGTCGGATATCGCCGAACAGGATCCCGAATACATCGCCTCGCGCCCTCTTGAGCCGGCTCGGGTGAAGTGGTTTGATAAGACCAAGGGTTTCGGGTTTGCCAACGTGTTTGGCCGGTCAGAGGATGTGTTCGTGCATATCGAGGTTTTGCGCCAGTCCGGTTTTGCGGATCTCAGCCCGGGCGAGGCGGTCTGCCTGCGCGTCATCGAGGGCCGCCGGGGTCGCATGGCAGCCGAGGTTCTGGCCTGGGATGTTGGCATGAGGACGCCTGGTGGGTCGGCCGGAGATTCGGCCGAATGATCCGATCCGTTTTGCTCGGGACTGTTGTTGTTCTGGGCACACAGGTCATGGGCGCGATAGACGCCCAGGCCGCCTGCTCGGCCGATCGCGTTCTGGTGAAAGGGGAGTGGGGGCAAGCCAGTTTCAAGGTAACTATCGCCGATACCCCCGAGTTGCGAGGTCGTGGCCTGATGTTCGTCGAACAGATGGGCACCTTGGAAGGCATGCTATTTGCTTATGAGGCCCCGCAGCGGGCGACCTTCTGGATGCGCAACACGCTGATCCCACTGGATATGCTCTTCACCAGTCCTGACGGGACTATTCTGACGGTGCATGAGAATGCCATCCCGTTGGATGAAACCACCATTGATGGTGGGCCAGGTGTGCAATTCGTTCTGGAGATCAATGGTGGTATGGCATCCCGCCTCGGTATTGAGCCGGGCGATGTGATGCAGCATCCCATATTTGGCCCCAATGCGGTCCTTCCGTGTGAGACGACGTCGCCTTAGGGCTTTTCAATTCCTTTCGGGCGTCCTATGAGGGCGTCGGTTCGGGGCGTAGCGCAGTCTGGTAGCGCATCTGTTTTGGGAACAGAGGGTCGGGAGTTCGAATCTCTCCGCCCCGACCAATCTTCATAAATCGAGTCTTGCTGTGCCCTTTGTCTGGGCATTGGCCAACAAGGCTGTTTTCGTGTAGGATGTTGCGGTCCGTCGATCCTGTTGTCTCGTTCCGTGCCTAAGGATTGGGCGTTGCAAGCAATGTGCCGCCGGCTGCCGCCAAAAGCGCCCTGACTGATTGCGTCACGCCCTCGTCTTCCAGGCGGACCTGAACCACCATTCCGTCGCGCTGCGGGACCCGGATATAGTTGTCGACAACGACGATTGTGCCTGCGGTGTCATCAACCACGTGGAACCGTATGATATAGGACGGTAATTCTTCGACTGTTCCATTGTGCTCAACGATGAGGGCGGCGGCGGCCTCTGGCGTAGGCAAGGTTTCGCAGATCACCCCATCAGGTCTTTGGATGCGTGCAGTCTGCAAGGGGCCGGAACAGGCTGCCCGAGCGGCGGCCAGCAGATTGTCTGGATAGTTTTCAAAAAGCGCACTTTGTGCGCCTGCGCCGGGTGGTGGCAGGATAGGCGCAGCTGCGCATCCGGCCAGTCCGGTCAAAAGGGTCAGAACGATAAGACGCACGATGCAATCCTGTTGCTTGTGGCAAGCGTGGCACACCGGAGCCTGCTGCGAAAGGGACGGTTTGTGCCCGGGGTGAGTCGCGCAACAAGACGGGGCGCTGGATACCGCCTTCACCCTGTGACTGAGCCTTTGGGGATAACCTTGTATAGGGTAATCAAATTTCCCCACACCGGTCAGAAAAGCAGGAACGCGCGGTCTGTCTGTGGACAAGTCTTGGGATGAATCGGGAGGGGCGGCGGCCGGGTCGACCTCTTTGTGACGTCAATAAGAAAAATACATCATCTAGTAGGAAAAAGCCGTTGACCCCCCACCGCTGGATAGGTCAGTTTGTGCAAGCCGACGAGAGACGTACTACATGTAGTGTTTTGATGGCACGGGCTGGGTTACCACAACACGATTGGAAGGTCTTGCGGGGTCTTCGGGGGGCGAAGGCCACCAACATATAGTGTTTGGTCCGATTCTGTGTGGAGCGCTACCGCGCTCGTCCGGCAGGCAAGGTGCGGCACGTAGAGTGCTGCTGGGACAACAGGCGCCGCAACGACGGCGTACAGAGGGGCAAGAGCGATGAAAATCGAACGCAATTTCACCACCAAGGGTAGAGACGCCTACGCGGGCATCGACTTCCGCACCGCCGTATCCGAGATCCGCAATCCCGATGGCACCGTTGTGTTCAAGCTCGACACGCTCGAGGTTCCGGCCAAGTGGAGCCAGGTCGCCTCTGACGTCATCGCGCAAAAGTATTTCCGCAAGGCTGGTGTCCCCTCTGACCTCAAGCCCGTGCGTGAAAAGGGCGTGCCCGAGTTCCTGTGGCGCAGCGTTCCTGCCGAAGGTGCGACCTTTGGCGGCGAGACGAGCGCCAAGCAGGTGTTCGACCGTCTGGCCGGGGCCTGGACCTACTGGGGCTGGAAAGGTGGCTATTTCACCACCGAGGATGACGCGCGTGCCTACTACGACGAGATGCGTCACATGCTGGCCGGACAGATGGCGGCCCCGAACTCGCCTCAGTGGTTCAACACCGGCCTGCATTGGGCCTACGGCATCGACGGCCCGGCGCAGGGTCACCACTATGTGGACTACAAGACCGGCAAGCTGACCCGCTCCACCTCGTCTTACGAGCATCCCCAGCCGCATGCCTGCTTTATTCAGGGCGTCCAGGACGATCTGGTCAACGAGGGCGGCATCATGGACCTGTGGGTTCGTGAGGCGCGTCTGTTCAAGTACGGCTCTGGCACCGGCACCAACTTCTCGATGTTGCGTGGCGAAGGCGAGAAACTGTCGGGCGGCGGCAAGTCGTCGGGCCTGATGGGCTTTCTCAAGATCGGTGACCGGGCAGCCGGTGCAATCAAGTCGGGCGGCACCACCCGCCGCGCTGCCAAGATGGTCATTGTCGATGCCGACCACCCCGATATCGAACAGTTCATCAACTGGAAGGTTCTAGAAGAGCAAAAGGTGGCGTCCATCGTCGCCGGCTCCAAGATGCATGAACAAAAGCTCAACGGTATCTTTGCCGCCATCAAGTCCTGGGACGGCGCTGTTGAGGCGGCCTATGATCCCAAGATCAACATGGCCCTCAAGGACGCTATCCGCGAGGCCAAGAAGGTCGCCATCCCCGACACTTACGTCAAGCGGGTGCTGGACTACGCCAAGCAGGGCCATACCTCGATCGAATTCCCGACCTATGACACCGACTGGGATTCCGAAGCCTACGCAAGCGTGTCTGGCCAGAACTCCAACAACTCCATCCGCGTGACCGACGCCTTCCTCAAGGCCGTCGAGCAGGATGGCGACTGGGAGCTTCTGAACCGCCGCGACGGCACCGTCGCCAAGACCATCAAAGCCCGCGATCTGTGGGAGCAGGTCGGCCACGCCGCCTGGGCCTGTGCCGATCCCGGCATCCAGTACCACGACACTGTCAACGCCTGGCACACCTGCCCCGAGGATGGGGCGATCCGCGGATCGAACCCTTGCTCTGAGTACATGTTCCTGGACGACACGGCCTGCAACCTGGCCTCGATGAACCTGCTGACTTTCCACAAGAATGGTGAGTTCCAGGTCGAGGACTACATGCATGCCACCCGGCTCTGGACCCTGACGTTGGAAATCAGCGTGATGATGGCGCAGTTCCCCTCCAAGGAAATCGCGCAGCTGTCCTACGACTTCCGCACCCTTGGTCTTGGCTATGCCAACATCGGCGGCCTGCTGATGAACATGGGTCTTGGCTACGATTCCGCAGAAGGCCGGGCCATGGCCGGGGCGCTGACCGCGATCCTGACCGGCGTCTCCTACGCGACCTCTGCCGAGATCGCCGGAGAGCTGGGCGCCTTCTCGGGCTACCAGCGCAACAGCAGCCATATGCTGCGGGTCATCCGCAACCACCGTAACGCCGCCTACGGCAATGCCGATGGCTACGAGGACCTGGCGGTGCCGCCGGTTCCGCTGGACCATGCCAATTGCCCCGATCAGCGGCTGATCGCCTTGGCCAAATCGACTTGGGACGAGGCGCTGACCCTTGGGGAACAGCATGGCTACCGCAACGCACAGGTCAGCGTCATTGCCCCGACCGGCACCATCGGTCTGGTCATGGATTGCGACACCACCGGGATCGAGCCTGACTTTGCCCTGGTAAAGTTCAAGAAGCTGGCCGGTGGCGGCTACTTCAAGATCATCAACCGCTCGGTTCCGGCAGCCCTCGTAAAACTGGGCTATGGCTCGGCCCAGATCGAAGAGATTGTCAGCCATGCCGTCGGCCACGGCACGCTTGGCAATGCCCCCGGCATCAATCACACCGCCCTGATCGGCCACGGCTTTGGCCCGGCCGAGCTGGAAAAGATCGAGGCAGCTCTGCCGTCGGCCTTTGACATCCGCTTTGTCTTTAACCAGTGGACCCTTGGCGAAGAGTTCTGCACCCGGACCCTGGGCATCCCCATGGCCAAGTTGAATGACCCCACTTTCGACCTGCTGCGCCATCTGGGCTTTAGCCGCGCCGACATCGACGCCGCCAACGACCATGTCTGCGGCACGATGACCCTGGAAGGGGCGCCGCACCTGAAGGTCGAGCACTACTCGGTCTTTGACTGCGCCAACCCCTGCGGAAAAAAGGGCAAGCGGTTCCTGAACGTCGACAGCCACATCTACATGATGGCGGCAGCCCAATCGTTCATCTCGGGCGCGATCTCAAAGACGATCAACATGCCCAACGATGCTACGATCGAGGATTGCCAGAAGGCTTACGAGTTGTCCTGGAGCCTTGGGATCAAGGCGAACGCCCTCTATCGCGACGGGTCAAAGCTGTCGCAGCCGCTGGCCTCTGCCCTGATCGAAGACGATGAAGATGCCGCCGAAACCCTGGCCTCGGGTACGCCTCAGGCCAAGGCGGAAGTCTTGGCCGAGAAGATTATCGAGAAAGTCATCATCCAGGAAATCCGCAACCGCGAGCGGGAAAAGATGCCCCAGCGCCGCAAGGGCTATACCCAAAAGGCGATGGTCGGCGGTCACAAGGTCTACCTGCGGACCGGCGAATATGAGGATGGCTCTCTGGGTGAGATCTTCATCGACATGCACAAGGAAGGCGCGGGCTTCCGGGCGATGATGAACAACTTTGCCATCGCAGTGTCGGTTGGCCTGCAATACGGGGTGCCGCTGGAGGAGTTCGTGGACGCCTTCACTTTCACCAAGTTCGAGCCTGCCGGCATGGTGCAGGGCAACGACTCGATCAAGCAGGCGACCTCGATCCTGGACTACATCTTCCGCGAACTGGCGGTCAGCTACCTCGACCGGACCGATCTGGCCCACGTAAAGCCAGAAGGTCATTCGTTCGACGATCTCGGCCGGGGCGAAGAAGAGGGTGTGTCCAACATCCGCCCACCAAGCGAGACTGCCGCGAACAAGTCGCTTGAGGTCCTCAAGCAGATCAGCTCGACCGGGTATCTGCGCAAGCGGGTTCCGCAAGAGCTGATGGTGATGCAGGGCGGCATGGGGGCGATGGCATTCGATATCGCGTCCGATCCGATGGCGGCCATCGCGACGATGGTGCCTTCCGTCACGACCTCAAGCGAGACTGCCATGGCCTCGGGGACTGTGGGGATCACAGCCCGCGACAAGGCCAAGATGCAGGGCTACGAAGGCGATCCGTGCGGCGAGTGTGGCAACTACACGCTGGTGCGCAATGGCACCTGCATGAAGTGCAACACCTGCGGCGGAACCAGCGGGTGCAGCTGAGCCTCAAAATCTTAGTTAAGATTTTGAATTAAGGCGACGACACAAGCTCAGGAATTTTCGCGAAAATTCCTGAGCGACAAGTTCCGGGGCGGGTGCGCTCGCCTCTGACGCGGATCGGGCCGCAGGCAAAAAACCGGGCGGTACAAATAACTGAGCCTGATCAGCGAACCTCGGGGCCCCAAAGCGGGGCCCCTTTTTCTTGACGCCTCAGACGTAGTGCCCGCCCCAAGGTCCGTGATGGCCTTTCTTGTCGTCGTCCATGCGCTCAAACCCATGCGCGCCAAAGAAATCGCGTTGTCCCTGGATCATGTTGGCCGTGCCGCGCCCTGTCCGCATGGTGTCGAAATAGGCCAGCCCCGAGGCCAGCGCAGGGGCTGCCAAGCCTGACAAGGCCGATTGCGCCATCGTGGTCCGCAGGGCGTCATGGTTGGACTTGAGCCGGTCGGCAAAGTAGGGGGCGAACATCAGGTTCCGCCCGGCATCCTCGGCAAGCGCTGCTGCCATATCGTCAAGCATGGCCGACCGGATGATGCAGCCTTCGCGCCAGACCTTGGCGATCTCGGGCAAGGGCAGGGCCCAGCCAAAGGAGTCAGAGGCGGCGGCGATCATGCCAAAGCCCTGCGCATAGCACAGGATCTTGCCGGCCATCAGCGCCCTCTCAAGGTCATCCGTTTTCAGGACGCCGGCTGCCAGAGCCTTGGGCGCAGCCCCGAACAGGGCCTCGCCCTCCTGCCGTTCAGGCAGGCGGGACGACAGGTTGCGCGCAGTCACGGCCGCCTCGATCGCGGGGATGGGGGCGGCGAGATGCTGCGCCTCGATCACGGTCCAGCGGCCGGTGCCCTTTTGCCCGGCGGCGTCCTTGATCACGTCGAGCATGGGCCCGCCAGTACGCGGATCGGCGGCGGCGGCGACTTTGCCGGATATTTCAATGAGGTAAGACTGCAAAGGTCCCTTGTTCCACGTCTCAAAGACCTCGGCAATGGCGCTGGCCTCCATCCCCATGCCGTCGCGCATGATGCCGTAAACCTCAGCGATCATCTGCATGTCGGCGTATTCAATCCCGTTGTGCACAGCCTTGACGAAATGCCCGGCCCCTTCCTCACCCATCCAGGTGGCGCAGGGCGTGCCTTCGAAATCGGCGGCGATGGCGGTCAGGATGTGGGACACCCGGTCCCAATACGCCTTCTTACCACCGCCCATGATGGATGGGCCGTGGCGGGCGCCTTCTTCGCCGCCCGAAACACCGATGCCAAGGAACGGCCCGTCGTCCGCCCGGGCGCGGCGGTTGGTGTCGTGGAAATTGGCGTTGCCCGCGTCGATGATCAGGTCATCGGGGTCCAGAAGCGGGCGCAGGGCCGCGATCTGCTGATCTACAGCCTCACCGGCGGGGACCATAAGGATGATGGCGCGGGGCCTGCGGATGGCGGCCACAAGCGCCTCGAGACTGTCGGTCGGCGTGATGCGCGGGGCCAGATCACCCGCCTCCTTGGCAAAGCTGTGGGTGACGCTGGTGGTCCGGTTCCAGACCGCAATGTCAAAGCCGTTGTCCGCGATATTGAGCGCCAGAGCCGCCCCCATGGTGCCAAGGCCGATCAGGCCGATCTCTGCGGGTCCGGTGGTGGGGTCTGTCACGGTATCTGTACTCCGTTGCGGTTCAAGGTGATTGCGTAAAGGCTTGTTGTGCCAGTGATATAGAGGCGATGCTTGGCGCGTCCGCCAAAGCAGATGTTGGACACGACCTCGGGCACCTTGATCTTGCCCATCAGGTGCCCGTCTGGCGCGATACAATGCACCCCGTCGCCTGCCGAGGACCAGACGTTGCCATCGCGGTCCAGCCGGATGCCATCGGCGCAGCCTGTGTCGATTGTGTGGAAATGCCGCCCGTTCAAGGCGCTGCCCCCCGACACATCATAGACCCGGATATGCTGCGGATCGTCCGAGTACATGCGTCCGGTATCGGCCACGTAGAGAAGGGATTCGTCGGGTGAAAAGGCCAGCCCGTTGGGGCACATCATGTCGGTGATAACCGCCTTGATCGTGCCACTGGGATCAACCCTGTAGACATGGCAGGGCTGTTCCTGTTCGGCCCGGTAGCCTTCGTAATCGGTCATAATCCCATAATGCGGATCGGTGAACCAGATCGCCCCGTCCGACGCGACCACGACATCGTTGGGTGAGTTCAGGCGCTTGCCGTCATGGCTGTCCGCGATGACGGTAATGCTGCCGTCATGTTCGGTCCGGGTCACCCGGCGGGTGCCATGTTCGCAGGACACCAACCGCCCCTGTCTGTCGCGGGTATGTCCGTTGGCATAGTTCGATGGTGCCCGGTAGGTGCTTAGCCCGCTTGTCGGTCCCCAGCGCATGATCCGGTTGTTGGGAATGTCTGAAAACAGCAGGCAGTCCGCATCGCCAAACCAGACCGGTCCCTCGACCCAGTCGAACCCCGATGCCAGCTTTTGCAGCGGTGCGTTGTGCATGACAAAATGGCTGAAGGCTGGGTCAATGATTTCAATGTCTTGCATGGCGGTCCTGTGCTTTTCTCAGGTTGCGTGCAGGCTGGCGCGCGGTCTAGCGCCGTCCTGACGGACAAGGGGCAAAAACAGGTAAAAAGGGCACTCTTTTTCGGACTTGCCTCTGGTGCGGCATGGCGGCGAGGGTCACCATAGGCAAGGCATCCCGGATTTGTCGATCCGAAAACGGGCAGCCAGGCAAATGCGAAGGAGCAGGCGATGGCAGGCAGTCAGGTGACAATCGCGCAGATCGAGGCGGCAGAGGCGCTTTTGGGCTTGGCTCTGACCGCGGCAGAACGGCGGCAGATGGCGGGGAACATCGACGATCAGATCGGCATGGCCCAATCCCTCCGCGAGGTATCGTTGCCAAACAGCGCTGCCCCGGCCAGCCGGTTCGATCCAAGGCCGCCGGGGTTCACGATGCCGACCGCGCGGGGTGTCACCGGCTCTGTGATCAGCCGCTCTTTGCCTGACAGCGACGAGGATATCGCTTTTGCCTCGGTCCCGGAACTTGGCTATTGGATCCACACGGGCCAGTTGACCAGCCGTCGCCTGACCGAGATTTATCTGGCCCGCATCGCGGCCCTTGATCCCGTCTTGAAGTGCTGGGCCACGGTGACCGCCGATCTGGCACTGGCCGAGGCTGACGGAATGGACGCCCTGACCACCGCCGGGCGCAGTCTTGGGCCGCTGCACGGACTGCCCTATGGCCTGAAGGACCTGTTCGACACCAAGGGCATAGCGACCGGATGGGGGGCGGAGCCGTTTCGGGACCGCCTGCCGGACGCCGACGCGGCAATCGTGCAGAAACTGCGCGCGGCGGGCGCGGTCCTGTTGGGCAAGACGACCCTGGGGGCGCTGGCCTATGGCGATATCTGGTACGGGGGGACGACCCGAAACCCCTGGAACGTTGAGGAAGGGTCAAGCGGGTCCAGTGCCGGGTCCGCCTCTGCCACAGCTGCGGGGCTTTGCGCCTTTTCCATCGGGACCGAAACGCTCGGCTCGATCACCTCACCCTCGCAGCGCTGTGGGACGACCGGCCTGCGCCCGACCTATGGAAGGGTCAGCCGGGCCGGGGCCATGGCGCTGTGCTGGAGCCTCGACAAGGTCGGGCCCATCGCAAGGGGGGTAGAGGATTGCGCCCTTGTGCTGGAGGCCCTGAATGGAGGCGATGGGAACGACCGTGGCAGTATCGATGCAGTATTCCATTTTGATATTACGACATCATTAGAGGGAATGAAGGTCGGCTATTTGCCTGCGGCCTTTGAAGAGGGCGCGACGGACGTGGACCGGGCAGCGCTTGCCGCGGTGCGGGACCTTGGCGTCGAGGTGGTGCCTGTCGCCCTGCCTGACCTGCCATGGGACGCCTTGATGCTGATCCTGTTTGCCGAAGCGGCAGCCGCCTTTGCCGATCTGACCGAAACCGGGCTGGATGACACCCTGACTTGGCAGGACGATGCCGCATGGCCCAACACCTTCCGCAAGGCGCGTTTCATCTCGGCCGTTGATGTGGTGCAGGCGGATCGCGTGCGCCTTTTGGCGATGCAGGCGCTTGAAGGGGTGTTTGCGCAGGTCGACGCGATGGTGGGACCGTTCGAGACTGGGCCAATGCTTGTGGCGTCGAACTTTACCGGGCACCCCTGTCTGCATTTGAGGGCCGGCTTCAACCGGTATCCAACGCGGGACCGCCGGACGCTTATGGATGGGCCGGTGCCAATATCGGACGCCACCGAGGCACCGCTTTTCGAGGTGCCGCAGGGGATTTCCCTTTGGGGCAGGCTGTTTGACGAAGGCCGCCTCTTGTCGCTGGGGATCGCGCTGGAGCGGGCGTTGGGGGTGGCCGGACGACGACCGGAGCAGGCGACCAACTTCTAAGCACAACCTACACGCCCCTAGGCCACGTCCAGAGCAACATATCGAGGGATTTGGGGATGGTGCTGCAGGGGAGGATTGAACTCCCGACCTCTCCCTTACCAAGGGAGTGCTCTACCACTGAGCTACTGCAGCGCGTGAGCGGCCTTTTACAAGTCCGGTGTCGGAGTGCAAGAGCTTTTGTGCCCATTTCACGGGCGGGACTGCGTTCGGCATCAGATCGCGCGACAAACCCGCCTCGGCTGGACGGTGCGCCCAAGGCACAGTATCACCGTTATCATGAAAACACCCCGTCAAAACCCGCCCCGCGCGGAGGATCGTAAAGAGCGGCTCAAGGCCGCTCTCAAAGTCAACATTGCCCGGCGCAAGGCGCAGGCCGCCGCCAAGGCAAAAACGACAGGACAGGCAACGACGGGACAGGCGGCGCAGACCGCCTCGACCCAAGAGGCAGAGGACAGCTAGGCATGGATTCAATCATCGTCAGGGGCGGGCGACCCCTTAGCGGGCAAATCCCGATTGCCGGGGCCAAGAACGCCTGTCTGACCCTGATGCCGGCGACGCTGCTGAGCGAAGAGCCGTTGACCCTGACGAATGCCCCCCGGCTGAGCGACATCAAGACGATGACCCTGCTGCTGCAATCGCTGGGGGCCGAAGTGTCGTCGATGCAAGGCGGCAAGGTTTTGGCCCTGTCGTCACACGGGTTGAACGGTGCGCGGGCGGATTACGACATCGTTCGCAAGATGCGGGCGTCGAACCTTGTCCTTGGTCCGCTGCTGGCGCGGCTGGGCGAGGCGGTCGTGTCTTTGCCGGGCGGTTGCGCCATCGGTGCGCGCCCTATGGACATTCATATCGATGCCCTGACCGCCCTTGGGGCCGAGATCGAGTTGCGCGACGGATACCTTCACGCCAAGGCCCCCGGCGGGTTGAAAGGGGCGTTGGTGCCGCTGCGCTTTGCCTCTGTCGGGGCGACCGAGAACGTGTTGATGGCTGCGACCCTCGCCAAGGGCACGACCGTGATCGAGAACGCCGCCCGCGAGCCTGAGATCGTCGACCTTGCCGACTGCCTGCGTCGGATGGGCGCCCAGATCGACGGCGATGGGACATCGCGGATCGAGGTTCAGGGTGTCGACCGGCTGGGTGGGGCGACCCACCGGGTTGTCACCGACCGGATCGAACTGGGCACCTACATGCTGGCCCCGGTCATCGCCGGGGGCGAGGTCGAATGCCTGGGCGGGCGGATTGCCCTGGTCGAGGCCTTCGTGGCCAAGCTGCGATTGGCAGGTGTCGAGGTGACTGAGACGGCGACGGGCCTGACGGTCCGCCGCAGCGGTGAGCTGACCCGCGCGGTGGATGTAGTGACAGAGCCATTCCCCGGCTTTCCCACCGACCTGCAGGCCCAGATGATGGCGATGCTTTGCACCGCCCAAGGCACCAGCCTGCTGGAAGAGCGGATATTCGAAAACCGTTTCATGCATGCGCCGGAACTGATGCGCATGGGGGCCGAGATCGAGGTGAGCGGCGGGCAGGCCCGGGTGACGGGCGTGCCCCGCCTCAAGGGCGCTCCGGTCATGGCGACGGATCTGCGGGCGAGCGTGTCGCTGATCCTTGCCGGTCTGGCGGCCGAAGGGCAGACCCAGGTCAACCGGGTCTACCACCTGGATCGAGGCTACGAGCATGTCGAGGACAAGTTGCGCGCCGTCGGCGCAGACATTGAGCGGGTGCCCGGATCATGACCGAAGACGCAAGTTTTCACGATGGAGTGGAAAAGCCGCTGCGGCTTCAGGCTTTTGACGCAGAGGATCTGTCGGTCCTGTCGGCGCTGGTCCAGGACGCGATCTTTCCCGCATCCGACATGCGCTGGCTGGCCAAGGACCGGCGGTTTGCCGTCCTTGTGAACCGCTACCGCTGGGAGGCCGGCACCCGTCTTCCCGAACGGGTCCGCACGATGCTGACCATCGAAGAGGTCGAGGCGGTCCGAAGCCAGGGCGTGCCCAAGGGCGATGCCGATACGGTGCTGTCGCTGTTGTCCGTGACCTTCGAGCCAGGGGAAGAGGGGCGGGGGACCGTTCTTCTGACGCTGGCCGGGGATGGCGTGATCGCGGTCGATGTGGCCGTGCTGGAAGTGGTGCTGCGCGATGTGACCCGGCCCTATACGGCCCCGTCCCGCCGGACCCCTTCCCACCCGGAATGACCTATGACGTCCGCGTCCTGAGCGCAGGGGTCGCCTACCGCCGCTGCAGCATTGGTCCCGTCGCCCGACTTCCCCGTGCCATGGTCCGTTCAGGGTTAGGGGCAGAAGTTGGGGGCCGAAGTTAGGGGCAGGCCGCGCAGCATGGATATGTGGTCGAGATCCTCATGATCTTGGCGCTGGATGGTCCCGTTTGACGATTGCGCGCCTGCGCCGCATTCCCCCTGAGCTTGGCCCTGCGGGCCAAGCGGGGCCTCCGGCGGGGATATTTTTGGCGAGATGAGGGGGATGCCGGCATTGCTGGTCCCAAGGTCGGGCGCTATGTGAGGCGCAAAGGAGACCCGCCATGCCAGAAGTTCTGAACAGTCGTGACGCCGGGTTCGAGGCGGCCTTTGCGGCCCTTCTGGGCCAGAAGCGCGAAGAGAGTGTCGATGTCGATGACATCGTCGCCGGGATCATTGCCGATGTCCGGGCCCGTGGCGATGCGGCCCTGCTGGAGCTGACAGAGCGGTTCGACCGTGTGGCCCTGACCGCGTCGGACCTGCGCATTTCGGCGGCGGAGGTGGACGCCGCCTGTGCCGCTGTTCCCGAGGGTGAAGAGCGCGCTTTGCGTCTGGCCGCTGACCGGATCGGGGCCTACCATGCCCGCCAGTTGCCCGAAGATGCCCGTTGGACCGATCCTGATGGGGCAGAGCTTGGCTGGCGCTGGACCCCGGTGTCGGCGGCGGGCCTTTATGTGCCCGGCGGGCTGGCCTCTTATCCGTCATCCGTGTTGATGAATGCGATCCCGGCCAAGGTGGCCGGTGTCCCCCGACTGGCGATGGTTGTGCCAACACCTGATGGAGTTTTGAACCCGCTTGTGCTGCTGGCGGCCCGCATCGCTGGTGTTGACGAGATATACCGTGTGGGGGGGGCGCAGGCTGTGGCGGCCCTTGCCTATGGCACCCAGACGATTGCCCCGGTGGACAAGATCACAGGCCCGGGCAATGCCTTTGTCGCGGCCGCCAAGCGCCGGGTGTTTGGCAAGGTGGGCATCGACATGATTGCCGGCCCGTCGGAGATCCTGGTGATTGCTGACAAGGACAACGATCCCGACTGGATCGCCCTTGATCTTCTGAGCCAGGCCGAACATGACGCCAGCGCCCAGTCGATCCTGATCACCGATGACGCGGGTTTTGGCCAGGCGGTCATGGCTGCGGTGGAGGCCCGCCTTCAGACGCTCGGGCGTCGCGAGATCGCGGGGGCAAGCTGGCGTGACAATGGCGCCGTCATCGTGGTGGCCGACCTTGCCGAGGCCGCGCTTCTGTCGGATCGCATTGCCCCCGAACACCTTGAGCTATGCGTGGCTGACCCCGACGCCCTGTTTGCCCGCATCACCCATGCCGGTGCCGTCTTTTTGGGCCAATGGACGCCAGAGGCTATCGGAGACTATGTAGGCGGCCCGAACCATGTGTTGCCAACCGCACGTTCCGCCCGGTTTTCATCGGGGCTCTCTGTGCTGGATTTTCTCAAGCGCACGACCCTGGCCCGGATGACGCCGCAAAGCCTGGCCGCGATCGGCCCCGCGGCCGAGGTTCTGGCAGCCTCGGAAAGCCTGCAGGCCCATGGCCTTAGTGTAACAGCAAGGCTCAACCGTCTGAATACATGACGAATTGCTGGACCTTCTGAAAAGGGCTGATAACCTGCCGCCGGTTAGGTATCAGGAGGCGTCATGGCGCAACGTTTGAGAGAGCAGATGGCCGCCTTTGCGGTTTCGGATGATCGTCTGGGCGCTGCCCATCTGGTCCTGACGATGGCCATGTGGGGGGCGGGCCTGACGCTTGGGACGCTCTTTTATGGTCAACCGCTTCCCGTGATCCTTGGTGTGGCGCTGATCGCGGTGTCACTGGGCCGGATGTTTGCCATCCAGCATGATTGCGGGCATCTGAGCTATTTTCGCGCGCGCCGCGTCAATACCGTCGTTGGGGTCGTGCTGGGGGCTTTTACCTTCCACCCCTATTTCGCGATGCGCTACAATCACAACCAGCATCATGCCTATCTTGGCAATCTTGACCGTATGGAAACCCATGAGGTGCTGACCTGGTCGGTCCGCCGATGGCAGGACGCCGGGTTCAGAGAGCGGCTTGGGTATCGCCTCTACCGATCGATCCCGTCGATCCTGCTGTTCGGGCCGATCTATGTGTTCATGATCCGCTATCGCTGGCCCAAGAATATCCGGAAAGTGGGCCTCGCCGATCCGCTGATACAGAATGCGCTGATGGTCCTTTTGTGGGGTGCTGTCTTTGCCATCGGCGGCTGGCAGGCCAGTGTCGTGCAGCTGATCGGGACCCTGTCGATCATGAGCTTTAGCACCTTGATGATCTATGCCGGACACAATCACGAACACACGTATTGGGAGCGTGAGGGTGGGGTGTCGTTTGAAGAGGCCGCATTGCAGGGATCGTCCGTTCTGGACCTTGGTCCGGTGTTTGATTTCATGACGTTCAACTTTGCCTATCACGATCTGCATCACCTTAATTCCAAGGTCCCGTGCTACCACCTGCGCAGGTGTCATCGGGCGCTGAGCGATCAGATCGACCCGACCCGTATGGGTCTGGGCGAGGCCCTGGGCTCTATCCGCTGGAAGCTATGGGATGAAGAGGCGGGCCGGATGGTCCGGTTCAGCGATGTCGCTGCAAACGGTCCGGTTGTCGGCGACGTCGGTGGTGGCGATGTTGCTGGCAAGGGGCAGACGCTTGCCTGAAACCACACGCGACGAGATGGTCATGTCCTTTACAAGGGTACGTATGGCCCTTGGCATCCTGGGCTTGTCCTTGCCGCTTTTCCTGCTGATCGGGGGGCTGTGGCAGGACTATGGGATCGAACCGACGATCAGCGACTTTTATCACACCCTGTATCGTGACATTTATGTGGGCACCCTTTGCGCCATCGGGGTGTTTCTTGTGTCCTATCGTGGCTACCGGCGGGAACCGGGCGAAGTCTTTGATGATGACTGGCTTGCGACCGCTGCCGGGATCGGGGCGTTTGGCATGGCCTTCCTGCCTACGGTCAGCCGCACCGGCGAGGTTGAGACGGTGGCCCAGGAACTGCTTGGCATTGGTGTCACGCCGGTGGCCCATTACCTCTTTGCCCTGATCTTCTTTCTCAGCCTCAGCCTGTTTTGCTTTTTCAAGTTCGCCAAGACGGCGAATCCCCGTCGCCGCAAATTCTACATCTTTTCCGGCTGGGTGATGTTGGGCTCTCTTGTCCTGACCTCGGTCGCTGCCGCCTTCAAGAATTACATCGGGGGGGAGGGCGCCCGGATCGTGCTGGAGTACAAGCTGATCTTCTGGTTCGAGGCGATCGGCGTCTGGGCCTTTGGCCTGTCGTGGCTGGTCAAGTCGCGCGCCGATCTGGCCAAGGCGCAGGGGCAGGAACCGGACACTCGCTAAGGCCGTCGGACCAAGTGGCGCGCAGGGTGTGGCGCAGATTGCCCCATTGCGTCACAATGGTCCTCGCGGTAGCCAGACGCCTTATGACCCGCCGGACCTGACATGACCCATATCGCTACGATCACCCTTGATGACACCAATCTTGCTCCGCCGACGCCCGAGATCGAGCAGGAGCGGAAGGTGGCTATCTTTGACCTGCTTGAGGACAACAGCTTTGTCCTGCCCGGCCGCGAGGACAGACCGGCCCCGCCGGGCCCTTTTGCCCTGACACTGGCGATCCGGGACAAGCGTCTGGTGTTCGACATAGCCGACACCGAAGGCCAGCAGATGGCCCTGTTCTACCTGTCCCTTGGACCTTTCCGCCAGGTGGTCAAGGACTACTTCCAGATCTGCGAAAGCTACTTTGGAGCGGTGAAATCCCTGCCGCCCAGCCAGATCGAGACGATCGACATGGCCCGCCGGGGCATCCACAACGAAGGGGCCCGGGTGCTGCAAGAGCGGCTTGAGGGCAAGGCGGAGGTGGACATCGACACGGCCCGCCGCCTGTTCACCCTGATCTGCGTTCTGCACTTCGGGGGGTGAGCGGGGTGGACAGCGCCAAGCCTGATCTGACGCTGCCTCAGTCCGTGCTGTTTTGCTGTGACCACAATGCCGTCCGCTCCCCCATGGCCGAAGGGATCATGAAGAAGTTTTACGGCACACAATGCTATATCCAGTCCGTTGGTGTGAAAAACGATATGGAGATCGACGGCTTTGCCATCGCGGTCTGCGCCGAGATCGGGGTAGAGCTGTCCCGCCACCGGTCCCGATCGTTTGACGAGATGGAGGATTGGGGGGACGATCTGTCCTCCTTTGACCTCGTCCTGGCATTGTCCCCGGCCAGCCAGCGCCGGGCGCTGGACCTGACCCGCTTTTACCACCTGGAGGTGGAATACTGGCCCATCCTCGACCCCACCGGACTGGGGGAGGGGCGCGAGGAGCGCCTGCGCTCTTACCGCCAGACGCGGGACATGATCGTGGACCGGTTGATCAGCCGCTGGGGCCCGCCCATCACCGAAACGCCTGACTGAGGAATTTCCATGCCTGACGCCCTTCCCATCCTGCGCCGCTATTTCGATGCCTTCAACGCGGGCGATACCGCTGGCATGATTGCCTGCCTGTCGCCAGACGTGGCCCACCACGTCAACGAGGGGCAGGTCCGCATAGGCACAGCTGCCTTTGCCGAATTCTGCGCCCATATGTCCGCCTGCTATGATGAGACCCTGACCGAACTTGTCCTGTTCTCGGCAGAGGATGGCGCCCGGGGGGCGGCGGAATTCATGGTGAACGGCACATACCTCAAGACCGATCCCGGCCTGCCCGAGGCGCGCGGCCAGACCTATCGCTTGCCGGGGGCGTCATTCTTCAGCCTTCAGGATGATCGCATCATCCGGGTGACAACCTATTACAACCTTGCCGACTGGTTGAAACAGGTGTCATGACCCTGCGCTTTGCCGCTCTGCGCGGGGCGGCGCTTGAGGCATCGCTTGACGATCTGGCAGCCCTGCGTATCGCCGTCTTTCGGGACTGGCCCTACCTCTATGACGGCGATCCGGAGTATGAGCGGCGCTACCTTGCCGACTACCGCGACAATCCGGGCGCGGTTCTGGTGGGCGCCTATGCGGGCGATCGGCTGGTCGGGGCGGCAACCGGGGCACCGATGGAGGACCATGCCGGCGCATTTGGGGCGGCCTTCGCTGGCACCGACCATTCCCTGACAGAGCTGTTCTACTGCGCCGAGTCTGTCCTGTTGCCAGAGTATCGGGGGCAGGGGGCGGGCCACGCCTTCTTTGATCATCGCGAAGGACACGCCCAGGCACTTGGCCGAAGCCATGTCTGCTTTTGCGCGGTGGAGCGACCGTTGGACCATCGCCTGCGTCCGCCGCACTATCGCCTGCTGGACGGGTTCTGGCACAAACGCGGCTATGCCAAGCTGCCCGGCGTGACCGCCCGGTTCGGCTGGAAGGACATTGACCAGCCGGCCGAGACGGACAAGACCCTGCAATTCTGGATAAGAAAGCTTTGACCATGCGCCTTGCCCTTGCCGCCTACCATTGCCAGCCCTTTCCCGGTTGGGCCGCCCATTGGTCCAAGGTGGACCGGCTGGTGGGCGAGGCTGCCGCCGATCTGCTGGTGCTGCCCGAATACGCGGCCCTTGAGGCGGCCCTTGTGGGGGGAAGCCGCTGCGACACGCCCATCGCATGGCGGGACCTAGCGGCGGAACGGTCCGGCGAATGGGTGGAACATTGGCGCATGGCCGCCCAGACCCATGGCTGCCACATCCTTGCAGGCTCTGGCCCCGTTGTGACCGATGCAGGCGTGGTCAACCGTGCCTGGCTGATTTCGCCCAATGGAGAGGTGGCGCATCAGGACAAGCTGATCCTGACCCCCTATGAGCGGCGCGAGATGGACATGATCCCCGGATCAGCCCTGTCCCTGTTCGACACGGCTCTGGGCAAGATAGGGGTCCTGATCTGTTATGACAGCGAATTTCCCCTGCTGGCCCGGACCTTGGTCAGCGCCGGGGCGGATATGATCCTTGTTCCGTCCTGCACCGATGCCCCGGCAGGCCAGACCCGTGTGCGCCAGTCCTGCCGGGCACGGGCTATCGAAGGGCAGTGCCTGATCGCCCAGGCCCCGCTTGTTGGCGCCGTGCCCGAGTGCGAGATCATCGATGTCTCGACCGGACGGACGGGCGTCTTTTGCCCGCCCGACTACGGCCTGCCGCCGGACGGGATACTGGCCCAGGGCGAGACGGACGTGGCAGGCGTGCTGGTGACCGAGATCGATCCCGCCGCCATCGCAGCCCCGCGTGGCAGCGGTCAGGTGGGCAATTTCGCCCACTGGCCCGAGCAGGAGGCTTGGGCAGGCAAGGTCACAACATGGCCCCTGGTCTGATTAGCGCTTGAAAATCCCGGTTTCTCGACGCATATCGTCTCACGCCCGCGTTTTGGGCGGCAACACAAGCACGGAGAGAACATGGCCAAGGAAGAACTGCTCGAATTTCCAGGCGTCGTGAAGGAACTCTTGCCGAATGCGACGTTCAGGGTCGAGCTGGAAAACGGCCATGAGATCATTGCGCATACGGCGGGCAAACTTCGCAAGAACCGGATCCGCGTCCTTGCAGGCGATAAGGTCCAGGTCGAAATGACGCCTTACGATCTGACCAAGGGTCGGATCAACTACCGCTTCCGGTGACAAACGTGGCTGCGCCCCCCCCAGGGGCGAAGCATGAGGCGACGCTACAGGCGGATACGTCCCTTCAGCTGGTTCTGGGCTCTGCCTCGCCCCGCCGGCTCGAGCTGTTGGCCCAGATCGGGATAACGCCCGACGCCATTCGCCCGCCCGACATCGACGAAAGCCCGCTCAAGGCCGAAAAGCCGCGCGACTATGTCAACCGCATTGCCCGGTCCAAGGCGCTTGCCCTTGATCTGGGTGAGGGCGAGGTTGCCCTTTGCGCCGATACAACTGTCGCGCTGGGCCGCCGTATCCTTGGCAAACCCGAGGACGAGGCCGAGGCCCGCCGCTTTCTGGACCTTCTATCCGGGCGGCGGCATCAGGTGATCACCTCTGTCGCGGTGCGGCGGGGTGATCATGTCTGGGTCAAGGATCAGATGACGCGCGTCGAAATGAAGGTTCTGTCTGCCCGCGAGGTCGATAGCTACATCGCCACGGGTGACTGGCAGGGCAAGGCGGGTGGCTATGCCATCCAGGGCTCGGCCGGGGCCTTTATCCCCTGGATCAACGGATCATTCACCGGTGTCGTCGGCCTTCCGCTGACGGTCGCCGTCGGGCTGCTGACTGCCGCCGGTTTTCCTGTTTATGGAGCATCCTCATGAAGGGTCGCCGCATCGTTCTGGACCATATCGGCACGGTCGAGGCCGCCGCCCTGATGGTGGATGGCAAGCTTGATGACATCCTTTTGGACCTGCCTGATGTGCCGCGCCCCGGCGCGATCTTCCGCGCGGTCTGTGACCGGCCCTTGAAGGGGCAGGGCGGCATGATGATGCGCCTGCCGGACGGCGAAACGGCCTGGCTCCGCACGGCCAAAGGGCTGCGGCCCGGCCAGTCCATGCTCGTGCAGGTCACCGGGGTGGCCGAAGATGGCAAGGCCGTTCCGGTCACGGACCGGGTCCTGTTCAAAAGCCGCTTTGCCATTGTCACCCCTGCCGCGCCCGGCCTCAACATCTCGCGCCAGATTGCCGACGATGACGAGCGTGATCGCCTGATGATCATCGCCAAGTCCGAGATGGAAGGGGACTACGGCCTTATCTTGCGTTCGTCCTGTGCCGGTGCCGATGAGGACGCGATAGCCGAGGATATCGCCGAAATGCTGGCCCTGGCCACCGCCGTGATGGGCGACGCCGAAGGGGCCGAGCCCGAGGCGCTGACCGAAGGCGATGGCCCTCACGTTCTGGCCTGGCGGGAATGGACCGCCGCTGACGTCGTCACAGAGCCCGGCGGGTTCGAGCGGGAAGGCGTGTTGGAGCAGCTTTCCGCCCTGCACAGCCCCCGCGTCGATCTGGATGGCGGCACGATGTACGTCGAGCCGACCCGCGCCATGGTAGCCGTGGACGTGAACACCGGCGGCGATACCTCGCCCGCCGCCGCGCTTAAGGCCAATCTGGCAGCGTCGCGGGCCTTGCCCCGCGCCTTGCGTTTGCGCGGGCTTGGCGGTCAGATCAGCGTCGACTTTGCGCCGATGTCCAAAGCCCATCGCAAACAGGTGGAACAATCGTTGCGCGCCTCGTTCCGCAATGACCCGATCGAGACGAGCCTTGTGGGCTGGACCCCGATGGGATTGTTCGAGCTTCAGCGCAAACGCGAGCGGGCTTTGGTCCTGCCCCAGATCGGTGCCCTGCGGTGAGCTGCCCGATCTGCAAACGCAAGACGGACGCCGACTATCGCCCGTTCTGTTCCAAGCGCTGCGCGGATGTGGATCTGGCCCATTGGTTGACAGGGTCCTATGCGATCCCCGGCGATGTGGCCGAGGATGACGATCCCGCCATCACCGAAGACCGGGGCCGTGAAAGCCTGGGCCGTGAAAGCCGGGGCCGCGAGCCGCATTAGGCGGGGCGCTGCTAGACCATCCCCAGCCAGCCCCAACAAAGGTAGGTCACCGGCAGGCCGATGGTCAGACCGACCAGCACCAAGAGCATGCAGACCCGCGTCAACGCCCCGATTGGCATATGGGCAAGCGCCATCGCCAAAATCAGCGGCGGCGCCTGATAGGGCAGGATGGTCGAGGCGATGCCAATGGAATGGATCATCGCCAGGGTCTCAATCGACCAGCCCGTCGCCTCGGACATTGAGGCCGCGAGCGGAACAAGGATCACCGGGGCGGCCGGCGCTGTCGTCAGATGCGAGATCAGGATTGAAAATCCGGTCAGGGCATAAAGATCGCCGATCCCGCTGCCGACCCCTAGTTTGAGCATGGGAACAAGCGTATCGGCGAGCGCCGCACTCAGCCCCGTCGCCTCGGCGGCAGCGCTGACGCATAGCACACCGGCAAACAGAAAGGCGGGCGACAGGTCGATTTGCGACCGCATGGCATCGCGGCTCATCACCCCGAGGGCGGGCCACAGGACAAGGGCTGCGACGCTTAGCGCGACCCAGGCCGGTGCGATGCCGTGCCAGACGTCCGTGGCCCATAGGGCGATGGCCAGCCCCAAGAGCGCCAAAAGGCGGGACTGGGCCGGGTTCAGGGGCGACGGCGCTTCGATCCCGCCGCCACCGTCCTCCTGGCCATCATCAGGGGCAAAGCGGATCATGATGGCCACCACGGCGACAAAGCGCACGAGGTTGATCGGTGCCTGCTGCACCAGATGAGCGCCCCAGGGCTGGGTCTCTCCGTAAAGCGCCTCGATCATCCCGGCCTCGACGATGACGGGCAGGTTGGCTGTCAGGAAGGCATAGGTCGGCATCAGGGTGGCCGTGGCCGCCGTGATCACCAGCCCCACATGCCCACGGCTGCCCGGACGATACCCCATCGCCTCGGCCAGGGCCGCCGCAATGGGCACCAGCACCACGACGCGGGGAATGGCCGAGGGCACCAGAAGACCCAGCAACAGCCCGCTGACCGACAAAAGCACCACCGCCCGCCGATAGGATGTCCCCGACCGGGCAAAGAGGCGCAACGCAATCTGCCGTCCCAGACCCGTTGCCGAAATCGCCGCCCCCATCACCATGCCCGCGAACAACAGCCAGAACCCGCCGGCCGAGAACCCGGAGAACACCAGATCCGTCGGGATCAGGCCCGAGGCGATGAAGGCAAGGAAGGTCAGGATGGCTGTCATCGCCTCGGGCAGGACCCGCGCGGCAAAAAGGGTGATCGCGGCACCCGAAATCAGGGCGGTGCGGGTCAGGACATCCTCTGGACCGGTCATGACCCAGCCTGTCCCTGCCACCGCAACGGCGATCAGGGCAAGGCTTTGGGCCGGGCCGGGACGGACAAGAGCGGTCATGGCATCAAGGGAACAGGACGGTGGACCCGGTCGTCCGGCCGCTTTGCAGTTCGATATGGGCGTCTGCCATCTCGGACAGGGGCCAGCGATGGTTGACGTTCACCCGTACAGTGCCAGCCAAAAGACGGTCGAAAAGCTCTGAGGCCGCATGGTCCAGATCGCTGCGGGCGCGCATATAGTCGACGAGTGTCGGGCGGGTAAAGAAAAGCGACCCCTTGGCCTGCAGCACACCTGCCGGAACCGGAGGGACCGGACCGGTCGTCGCCCCAAAGGACACGAACATACCAAGCGGGGCCAGACAATCGAGCGACGCCTCATAGCTGGCGGCGCCGACGCTGTCATAGACAACGGGAACGCCCTTTCCGTCTGTGATCTCGCGCACGCGGGCGGCCACATCCTCGGTTGTGCGGTCGATGGCATGGGCATAGCCAAGGTCGCGCAGAAGGGCGCAATTCTCGGCCCCGCCGGTCACACCGATCATGGTGGCGCCCAGATCGGCGCCCCATTGGCCCGCAATCTGGCCAACCCCGCCAGAGGCTGCCCAGAACAGCACCGGATCGCCGGCCTTCACCTTGTAGGTGCGGCCCATCAGGTAGGACACGGTCAACCCCTTGAGGAGGGAGGCTGCGGCGACCTCGCCCGACACCCCGTCAGGGATCTTGACCATCCGCGCGGCGGGCGCGTTGCGCGCGGTCGCGTAGGACCCCAGAACCCCGGCATAGGCGACCCGGTCCCCGATGGTAAGGTCCGTGACCCCTTCACCGACGGCCACCACCTTGCCTGCAGCCTCCATTCCCAGCGGGCTGGGCAAGGGCAGGGGGATCGCGCCGGACCGCTGGTAGAGATCAAGAAAGTTCAGGCCGATGGCCGTCTGTTCGAGTGTCACCTCGCCCGGGCCGGGCGGGGGAAGAGTGATGTCTTCCATTTCCATGACTTCGGGGCCACCCTGGGCCTTCATCATGATCCGTGTCGCTTGCATCGCGGGTCCTCCTGTTATCGGCGAAGCTAGGCCCGCCTTGTCGGGATGCCCAGAGGCAAGGTGCGGGACATCATCATCTGTTTCGATACTGGGCATCCGAAATCATAATCAGTTTTCGGGATGCTCCCTATGGCAGGGCGGCAAAGCTGAGCTAAGGTCTGACGACATGGGGGAGGGACTTATGATCGATCTGCATACCTGGACAACGCCGAACGGACGCAAGGTGTCTATCCTGCTTGAAGAGTTGGGGGTGCCTTACACGGTTCATGCCATCGACATATCCAAGGACGAACAATTCGCCCCCGACTTTCTGAAGATCTCGCCCAACAACCGCATCCCTGCCATCGTCGACCAGGAGACTGGCCAGACACTGATGGAGACCGGCGCAATCATGCTCTACCTTGGGCAAAAGCACGGGCAATTCATCTGCGAAGGGGCCGAATACTGGCGCATGATGGAATGGCTCATGTGGCAGATGGGTGGCCTTGGGCCGATGCTGGGGCAGGTCCATCATTTCGTGAAATACAACGCTGGCAAATCGGCCTACGCCGAAGAGCGTTATTCGAAAGAGGCGCACCGGCTTTACCGCGTTCTCAACACCCGGCTTGAGGGCCGCGATTTCGTGGCCGGGACCGGGCGGGGAGACTACAGTATTGCCGACATGGCCATGTGGCCCTGGGTGTCCCGCTTTGAATGGCAAGGGGTCGATTTGAACGACTATCCCAACGTCCGGGACTGGTATGTCCGCATCGCGGAACGGCCCGCCGTTCAGCGCGGCTATCAGGTGCCGAAATATGTCACCGATGTTCCGATGCCCTGACCTTGTGACCCGGCCACTTGCCTAGGCCCCTTGCCCCGACGTCTTGCCCCTACCAGACCAGACCCATAGCCCGAAGGAGGCCCTGATGAGCCACTCTGCCACCGGACCGATCCGCCCGACGATCCACCGCTTTACCTGGGGCAAGGCCGAAATCATGACGATCATGGACGGGGCCCAGATACGGCAACCGCTGCGCCCGCCCTTCATGATGGACAAGGATGACGCCGAACTGGCCGCCATCGCTGCCGCTGCCCGGCTGCCCCATGACATGTTCGAGAACACCTATGTTCCCACGGTGGTGAACACCGGGTCCGAGGTCGTCCTGTTCGACACCGGCTTTGGCCCTGTCGGGCGGGGCGACGGGCCGACCCAACGGGCGGGCCTGCTGCGCGAACGGCTTGGGCTGGCGGGCTACGCGCCCGAAGACATCGACGTCGTCGCCTTTACCCATATGCATCCCGACCACATCCTTGGGGTGATGGAGGGCGACGATCTGGCCTTTCCCAATGCCCGCCATGTCATTGGTCAGGTCGAATTCGACGAATGGATGAGCGGGGCCAATATCCCCGAGCAACGGGCCCAAAACCGCGAAATGTTTCTACGGCTTATCGCCCCTCTGGCCGACCGGTTGACCTATGTGAAGGGCGGGGATGCCATCGCCTCGGGTATCGTCGCGGAAGAGGCCTTTGGCCATTCGTTGGGTCATATGATGTACCGGGTCGACTCGGACGGGCGGGACGCCCTGATCTGGGGCGACGTCACCAACCACTATGCTTTTTCGTTGCCGCACCCGGACAGCCCGGTCGGTTTCGACGATGACAAGGAACAGGCCAAGGCGACCCGCAAGCGGGTTCTGGACATGGTGGCGACCGATCAGACACTTGTCGTGGGGCACCACATGCCCTTTCCCTCGGTCGGGTATGTTGAGCGGACAAGCGACAGCTATTGCTGGGCGCCGGCGGCCTATCAATTGTGGACCTGACGACGCGCTGCGTCATCCCTGAAATTTCCAAGACAAGAACATGTCCGAAGGGTTGCAAGGCCCGGAGCAGGGCCTTGCAACCGTCTGATATGTCGTGCCATGCCGCGCCGTATGCGTGGGCGTCGATCCGGGGCGTACTACGGGGTGCTTGCTAACATATTGTTATGCAGAAAAGATTTCGAAGTGGGAGTCTTGAAGCATATCAAATTCGGATTTTCTACTACCCGATATCATTTAATCGACTGCCCTGAACACCTGCGACGGATTGACCGAATCATTGGACCAACACAGGTTTGGTGAAATTTCACGAAAGGTGCTTCCGGGTGAACCTGATACGCCACAAGGTGCTCGATATGATCCGGCAGGATATCCTGAGCTGTGATTTTCAGCCCGGTGAGGAACTGCGCGAGTCAGAATTGGCGGATCGCTATGCGGTGTCGAAATCGCCGGTGCGTGAGGCCCTTCAGCGGCTTCAGTTCGAAGGGCTGGTCGAGACTGAGCCGCGTCGCGGCCACAGGGTAACCCCGATCTCCGTATCCGATGCGCGCGACATCCTCGAGATGCGCGAAACCCTTGAAGTGGCGGCGGCACGCAAGATGGTGAGCGAGGCGTCAGACCGAGATCTTGCCGCCCTTGACGCCTACCGCGAGGCCGATGTCAGCGACATCCGCGCCTTTGCCACCTACAACCGCAGCTTTCACATCGGCCTTGCGCAGGCCTCGGGCAACCGCAGGCTGGCCGACGAGATGCGGCGCCTGCTCGACGCTTACGAGCGGCTTTGCCTTGTTTCGCTCGAACGGCTGCGCGCTGTGTCGGGCGACATGCGCACAGCCCTTGCCGACCATTGCGCGCTTATCGACGCGCTGCAGGCCCGCGATGCGACCAAGGCGGCGCGGATCAGTCAGCGCCATGTCCGCAGTTCGCGCACACAGATCATGAAGGGGCTGGAGAACCGGCCCATCGTTGAATGAACACACGGTCACGGTCCGCAGGGCCAATGGCGGAAAGACAAAACCAGGGAGACGTGGCGAAATGAATGCAGCAGTTCAAGCCCAGGCCAATGGGGCGGCCGGCAAGAGCGTTATCAACGCAAAAGGGCTGAGCAAGACCTTTGGAGGAGGGGCTGTCGTCGCCTTGAACGATGCTAATTTCGAAATCCGGCCTGGCAGTTTCGTGTCGCTCGTCGGACCTTCGGGATGTGGCAAGTCCACCTTGCTGCGCCTTATCGCCGGGCTGATCGACCGCACCAATGGCGAACTGGCGGTGCATGGCCGCGACGTAACCGGCCCGCGCACGGATGTCGGCATGATGTTCCAGAAGGCCACCCTTCTGGAATGGCGCACCGCCGTCGAAAACGTGCTGTTGCCGACCGAAATGGCAGGGTCCGTCACCAAGGCAGACCGCAAGAACGCGGCCGATCTGTTGCGGATGGTGGGGCTCAAGGATTTTCTCTTTGCCTTCCCCTCGCAGCTGTCGGGCGGCATGCAGCAGCGCGTCGCGCTGGCGCGGCTCTTGCAGACCGGGGCGGACGTCCTTCTGCTCGACGAACCTTTCGGTGCGCTGGACGAATTCACCCGCGAGCGTTTGAACGTGGAGCTGATGCGGATCGTTGGTGAGGTTAAGGCCACGACCCTCTTCGTGACCCATAACATCGCCGAAGCGATCTTTCTGGCCGACCAGGTCTTTGTGATGACGCCGCGCCCGGGCCAGATCGCCTCCATCGTGGACGTCCCGTTTGAGCGGCCGCGCCCGCTGTCGATCCAGACATCGCCTGAATTCAACAGCCTCGTTGCCCAGGTTCGCGACATTCTCGGGGAAGATCACTGATGGCCGCCCAGGACACAATGACAGAAGGGCTGGCTGCGCGGTCCGGAGGGCTCAGCCTGCGGCAGCGCCGCACGCTGTTACACGCGCTGATCTTCCTCACCCTCATCGGTCTGTGGGAGGCCGGGGCACGGCTTGGTGTCCTCGACCCGCTGTTTTACCCGCGCCCGACGAGCATCCTCAACTCGTTTTACCTTATCTACATCAAGAACGGGAACGTCTGGTTCAACCTTTACGCCACCATGAGCCTGGTGATCGCCGGTTGGATCGGCGGCTCGATCCTCGGGGTGGGGCTTGGCGCGCTTGTCGGCTTCAACGCGGTGGTGCGGCGGTTCCTCAAACCCTATGTCATCGTGCTGGAGGCAACGCCGCGGATTGCAGTGGCCCCCTTGCTGATCGCGGCCCTGGGGTTCGGGGCAAGCTCGAAGATTGCCATCATCATTCTGGTCTGCTTCTTCGCTCCGTTCATAAATACTCTCTCTGGCGTCGTGAACGTGAACGAGGACAAGCTTGAGCTGTTCCGCTCGCTCCGGGCCACCAAGATGCAGGTGCTGCGCAAGCTGGTTCTGCCTGACGCCATTCCGGTCATCATGGCCGGTGAACGGCTTGCCCTTACTGCGGCTTTGTCCGGTGCGCTGGTGGCAGAGTTCATCCAGCGCGACCAGGGCATGGGGGCGTTGATCCTGGTCTACACCCGCAACCTCAACATGGCCTCATCCTTTGCCTGCATCTTTACCCTGACGATCCTGGGCTTCCTGATCTTCCGGGGCATGGAGTGGGTCGACCATCATATCGCCTATTGGAAAAACGAAGCCGGGATGAAGCGGATCGGCGACCGCCGCCGCCGCCAGCTCGGCCCTCAGGTCGGGGAATAATCGCATGTCCGATATCACACCGAACACAGACACCCGCTTTGACAACCTGCTCTTCCGCATTGTTCCGCATCTGATCCTGTTCGCCCTGATCCTGGTGATCTGGGAAGCAGCGGTGCGGCTTGGCTTTATCACGTCGATCATCATTCCGCGTCCCACCGCCATCATGGGCGCGATCGTAGAGCTCTATTTCGTCAAGGGAACAATCTACAACCACTTCTTCGTCACCCTGACAGAAGCGGTGGTTGGCTTTCTGATCGGGGCAAGCGTGGCGGTTACCTTGGCCGTCTGCTCGGCCCTGTCCGACCCGTTCAAGCGCTATGTCTCGCCCTATGCGATCGTGCTCAACGTCACACCGGGGATCGCGCTGACACCGATCATCATCGCTTGGTTTGGCTATGGCATGGGCTCTAAAATCGCGCTCGCCGCCGTGCTCTGCTTCTTCCCGATTTTCGTCAACACGCTCACCGGCCTGTTGCAGCGGGACGAAGACCGCGAAGAACTGTTTCGCTCGGTCGGCGCCTCAAACGCGCAGATCTTCCGCAAGCTGCGGGTGCCTGCTGCGCTGCCACTGCTTTTTGCGGGGATGAAAATCGGCCTGACCACCGCGCTGATCGGGGCTGTCGTGGCCGAATTCAGCCAGGCCACCGAGGGCGTCGGCGTGCTGATGAGCCGCTTTTCGTTTCAGCTCGATATGGCCTCCTCGTTGGCGACATTGCTCAGCATGACGCTGATCGGGTTGATCTTGTTTTATTCAATGGAATTTCTCGACGACCGGATCGTGTTCTGGCGGCGTGAAACGCGCAGGGCCGCAGCGTCCCGCGCAAAGGCTCGCGCGTGGAACGCGCGGATGGGCCAATAACATGAACCTTGGGAGGTTTTTCAAATGACGATGCTCAAATCCATGATGCTGTCCACCGCTCTTGCGGTAACGGCGATACCCACGGTCGGGTTCGCTCAGGACCTGACGACGGTGAATATGATCAACCCGCTGCCGCGTTCGACCGTGTTCTACCCGCTCGTCGTGGCCGAGGCTCTTGGCTACTTCGAAGAGGAAGGCGTCGAGGTCAACCTGCTGCCCTCCGACACCTCGATCCCCTACGTTGCCTTTGTCCAGAACGGCCAGGCTGATCTGGCGATGCTCGATGCGACAGAGACAGTGAACGCCATGTTGGCGGGCGCCAACATCAACACAGTGTTCGAGGTTATGCAGAACGCCCCCGAAAGCGTCGCGGTCCTCGAAGGCGGCGAGTATACGTCGATGAGCGACCTCGTCGGCACCACCGTCGGCCTCGTCTCCGACCGTGACCGCGCCTTCCTTCAGGCCGCGATGTCGGCAGCGGGCCACTCGATCGACGATGTCAGCACCGTCGTTCTTGGCGAAAGCGGTCCGACCCTGGCCTCTGCGATCAGCTCTGGCAATGTCTCTGCCCTCGTCGGGTCGATCAACGACTGGGCCGCCCTTGCCGCAGCCGACATCACGCTGACCCTGGTCACGCCCGAAGAACTGCTGGCCAGCCCCGCCAACACCTTTGCGATGAACGCCGAGATGATCGAGCCCAAGCGCGATGCGATGGAAGGCTTCTTCCGGGCCTGGGCCAAAGGCATCTACGTGTCGATCGACAACGCCGATGTGGTCGCCGAAATGCTGCGCGAAGCGGTGCCAGAAGAGTGGGAGAATGAAGCCGTGGGCATGAGCCTTCTGACCGGCGTCATGACCATGAACATCTCCACAACGCCCCGTCTTGGCGACCTTCAGGCCGATGTCTGGACCGCGATCCAGCCACGGATGCTTTCCTCCGGCGCCATCGAGAGCGAGGTGGACGTGACCACCTTCCTCAACGACACCTATATCGATGCGGCCAACGATTTCGACCGCGCCGAGGTCGATGCGGAAGTCGCCGCATGGCGTGCTGAAAACATGTAAGATCAGCGTGTAACGCGCTGTTGCTAATAGCGTCGCCGGGCTGATGCCCGGCGGCGTCCTGTACCCGACTGACCCTTTGCCCAGGATTCCATCCCATGACCCATGCCACCATCGACACCCCAGAACTGGGCGATGCCATCAACCGCTATGGCCCCACCTCTGGCCGCCCCGCCCCGACCGAAACGCTGCGCCTCGACAGCAAGACAGTCGATATCCATGCGCATGTGATGATCCCTGCCGGGTTCGAATACATGGGCCCGCATATGGACGTGTCCAAGATCGCCATGGTCAAGCATTCGAACGCCGAGACCCGCGCCCTCAACATGCAGCAGGACAAGGACCGCACCGTCGCCATGACCGACCGGGACGATCGGATGCGCGTGCTGGATGCGCAAGGCATCGACATGCAGGTCGTGGCGCCACCGCCCTTCCAGTGCTGGTACCAGTCCCCGGTCGAGCATTGTGTAAAGGGCTCCGAGATCGTGAACGATGGTCTGGCCGAATGGGCCGCCGGCGCGCCCGATCGCTTTGCCACCCTTGGCACCCTGCCATTGACCGACCCCGCCGCCGCCATCACAGAGCTTGAGCGGTGCATGGGCCCGCTTGGCATGAAGGGCGTGCAGATCCTGACCAATATCGACGGCGAAGAAGTCGCCAGCCCCCGGTTCGAGCCGGTGCTGAAGCGGGCCGAAGAACTGGGCGCGCTGATCATGCTGCACCCCAATGGCTTTACCCAGGGCGACCGGTTCCACGACTATTACTTTGCCAACGTCATGGGCAATCCGCTCGAAACCACGCTGGCCGTCGGGCACCTGATCTTTTCGGGCGTGATGGAGCGGTGTCCGAACCTCAAGGTTCTGGCCGTTCACGGCGGCGGCTTCCTGCCGGCCTATTCGGCCAGGATCGACCACGCCTGGGGCGCGCGCAGGGACAGCCACGCAGATCTGCCGCATCCGCCGACCTACTACCTGCGCAAGATGTGGTTCGACAGCGTCGTCTTCTCGGACCACCAGCTCGAATATCTGGTCAACACCTATGGGGCCGACAAGATCGTCATGGGCAGCGACTACCCCTATGACATGGCCGACTACGACCCGGTCGAGCATATCGTCAGCGCCAACCTCAGCGCCGAGGACAAGGCCAAGGTCGGCGGCCTGTCTGCTGCCGCGCTGCTGGGGCTCTAGGGCATGACGATCGGCATTATCGGGCTGGGGATCATGGGGGGCGCCTACGGGCGCAACCTCATGGCCGCCGGCGAGGCGGTCATCGGCGTTGACCCCAACCCAACCGCCCGCGACCGGTTCACCGCTGCGGGTGGCAGGGCCGAGGCCACGTTGGGGCCTTGGATCGCGGAGTGCGAGATGGTGATCCTGTCACTCATCTCGCCCGCGGTGCTCGCCGAGGTTAGCCAGAACCTCGCGGGCTTCCTGCAGCCGGGGCAGATCGTGCTGGAGACCGGCACGTTTGCCATGGCCGACAAATTGGCGGCCAAGGCCAATATCGAGGCCGGGGGCGGCGTCCTGCTCGACTGCCCGATCAGTGGCACGGGGGCTCAGGCGGCCGTGGGCGATCTGGTGATGATGGCCTCTGGCCCATCGGATGCGGTGGCGCGCGTCCAACCGATCCTGTCCAAGTTCACCCGCTCGGTGATCGAGGCGGGGGAATTCGGGGCGGGGATCAAGCTCAAGTATGTCGCGAACCACGCGGTCGCCCTGCACAACGCCGCCGCGGCCGAGGTGCTGCACTATGCCGACGCGCTCGAGCTGGACCGGGACATCGTCTACACCCTGCTCAAGTCCGGCGCTGGCCAGTCCCGGATGCTCGACCTCAGGATGCCCTTGATGATCTCGGGCGACTACGACCCGCCGACCGCCAGCCTCAAGATGTTCGAAAAGGATCTGTCGGTTATCGGGGCAGACATCGCCCGGCTCGGGGTCGATGCCCCGATGCTCGACGTGGTGACAAAGCTCTACCAGACCGCGTCCGAGATGCTGCCCGAAACCTATGACACAGCCGCCGTGTTCGAGGTCTACCGAGAAGGCAAGGCCAACTAAGCCTCCTCATCTCGCCAAAAATATCCCGGGGGGAGGCCGCAGGCCGGGGGGCAGAGCCCCCCTAACGCCTTCCGAATGGGCAGCGCCCCCCAAACCCCCTATCCAAACCTCCTGACTGGCCGCGCTCCCGTCAGGGCTGCGTGGCCAGTCCCGTTTCAGCCGACCGGATGATCGCGTCGAGGACTTCGATGTTGTGCTCCAGCTGGAAGGGCGAGAATGGGTAGGGCGCCTTGCCCGCAACCGCATCGGCAAAGGCCTCAAGGTTCGCGGTCACCGCGTCGGACCATTCAAAGACCCGCGTGTTGGTATCCTCCATCGACCGGTAGCACTCCATCGTGACCTTGCCGCCGGGGGTGTCGGGGTGGGTGGCGTTGCGGATCTCGACCCACATGTCCGAGCCAAAAACATGGGTGCGCAGGAAATGCGGGGTGTGCAGGATCGCCTGCAAGGTTGCTGTCATGCCTTCCTCGAATTGCAGCTGCACCGACACCACGTCGCCGGTTTCCCAGCCCAACGATCGGCTGGCGGTCACCGCATGGACAGTCTTGACCCGACCAAAGAAGGAAATCAGCAGATCGGTCAGGTGGATGCCCATCTGGGTCATCCCCGCGGCTGGAGCCATCGCCTTGGAGGTCCGCCAGGAGGTCGCATCCAGATGGATCAGCTTGTCATGGGAAAAGGCCAGTTCGCTGTGCATGATTGTGCCCAGCTCGCCCGCTTCCAGCATCCGGCGCAGTTCCAGGATTGCCGGTTCGAACCGACGCTCGTGGCCGACGCCAAGGACAAGCCCCGCCTCTTGCGTCAGGCGCACGCTTTCGCGGGCGCCGGCGGCGGTCAGGGACAGCGGCTTTTCACAAAACACATGCTTGCCTGCCGCCACGGCCTGCGCGATCTGGATGTCGTGCTGGTCGTTGGGCGAGGTCAGGATGACGGCGGTCACACCGTCGACGAGGGCCTCTTCGTAACTGGCCACCGGATGCAGCCCGACGTCACGCACCGCGTCATGGGCCTGCACGGCAGGTTCAACCACCATCTTGACGCTAAATCCGGGATGATCCTTCAGGCGGCGGGCAATGTGTTGGCCCCACCAGCCAAAGCCCACGAGGGCGACATCAAGGGTCATGCTGCACCTCCAGTCTGGCCAAAGATCCCGAAAAGGGACGTGTCGTGGTCCGCCCAGCCCCCTGCGGCGGCAACTTCGGCGCGGGCACGGGCAGCGGCGACCACAGTTGCGGAAAGGCCAAGTTCGGCCGCAAGGGCCTCCATCAATTTCATGTCTTTTATTCCGTTATTCAGGTTCAGGCTGACCCCGCCGGGGTCGCCGTTTTTCAGCATCTCTCCAATCGGAGGCAGCCGCTTCTTTGCGGCACCGATGGCACCGGAACTGTCGGCGAGGATATCAATCGCAAGATCGGGATCGATGCCCTTGCCGGTCGCAAGGCCGATGGCCTCGCCCACGGCGCCCCAATAGACCATCAGCGGCAGGTTGATGGCGAGCTTCATGGCAGCGCCGCTTCCGACCGGGCCGAGGTGTTCCAGCCGACGGGTCAGGCTGTCGAGGACCGGCTTGGCGGCAGCGAACGCCGCATCCGATCCACCGGCAAGGCCTAAAAGCTGACCAGCCCGCGCCGGAGCGATGGTGCCCCCCACGGGACATTCAAGGAAAAGGCCGCCCCGGGCCGTCACCTCAGCCTCAAGCGTCTGGGTGGTCTGGGGCGACGTCGTGCACATCTCGACCACGACCTTGCCGGTCAGATCTGCTGCGCAAAGGCCCGCATCTCCCCGGTAGGCGACGTCGATCGCCGTGTCATTGGCCAGAATGCTGATGATCACGTCCGTTCCGGCCGCCACGGCGGCAGGGCTTTCGGCCACTTCGGTCCCGGCAATTCCCTGCGCCTTGGACGCGGTGCGGTTCCAGATCAGGGGATTATGCCCTTCCTCCACCAGCCGTTCGGCAATCGCCCGGCCCATGTTGCCAACGCCAATCAAACCAACGCGCATATTCGGTCCCCCCGTTTTGGTATGGGGGTATCATATCAACCACTTATCAGGATTGCCGAAAAAAGCGCGGACGCAGCATTATCCTTTGTGATGGTGTCTTTCGGCTTATGCGATACCGCGCAGGTCCGCCCAGTCGGCGAGGATGGCGTTTGTGTGGTGAACGATCTGCTCGGCCAGCAGGTTTGCAGCGCGGGGAAGGGGTGCCTCGGACTTTTCCACGATAACGTAGTCAAAGGACATCGGTGGCTCACTGAGGACATTGAGCTTGCGGTGTCGCCCCCCGATGTCGTTGTGACAGATGGCTGACGGCAGAATGGCGGCCCAATCGGTATTGCCCACCATTTCAAGGGTGGCGAGCATGCCGTCCATCTCCATCATCTCGGCCACATGGACGCCATGGGCGCTGAGCATGGTTTCAATACGCTTGCGGCGCACGTTCTGGCGGGTCGGCACGATCAGGCGTGCGCCGGACAGGGCTGACAAGGGCATCGGGGACAGGTGCGGATGGGCAGGGCGGGCACCCGGACGGCTGACGACCATCTCTCGGTCGCGCCCGACGAACCGCGCGGTCAGCCCTGAGGGGATGTCACCAGCGGGGACAAAGGCAAAATCCAGTTCCCCGTCCAGCACCCTGCGCATGAGGGAAAAGCTGTATTCCTCGACGAGCGATAGTTCGACCTTGGGAAACTCGGACTTGAACTGTTCCAGCGCCGGGGTCAGCACCGCACGGGTCAGCGACGGGATAAGGCCAAATCGGACAAGGCCGGACACCTCGTCTTGCATCTCGGTCACCGCGGTTTCGGTGGCCAAAAGCGCCTTGAGGATGTTTTGCCCTTCGCGGTAGACCAACTGGCCTGCTGGGGTCAGGGTGTATTCCTTGCGGTCGCGCACCAGAAGCGGGGTGCCCAGCTTTTCCTCAAGGTTCTTGACCTGCGTCGACATGCCCGACTGTGTCGCGTTTTCCCGCGCAGCTGCCCGCGAGAAGGATTGTTCTTCATATACGGCCACAAAGGCGCGCAGGGCGCGGATGCTGATCTTGGGGATAGGCATGGGCGATGATCCGATTTGCGAATAGCGCCTATAGGAAAGTATCATTTCCCATGATTTGTCCAGCACCCTATCTCTCGACCAACGAAAGTTTTGCAATCGATTTCCCGCCATGGAGGCATGAGAGTGTTGGATACGACCCAGATGGACCCCCGCGAATTGCGCAATGCCTTTGGATGTTTCGCCAGCGGTATCACAGTGGTGTCCCTGCGCGATGATCAGGGCAAGCCGACCGGCGTCACGGTCAGCTCGTTCTCGTCCCTTAGTCTTGATCCGCCGCTTTGCATGTTCTCGCTTGGCAAGACGCAGATGAGCTGCCGCTGGATCGAAGAGGGATCGCGCTTCAACATCAACGTCCTCAGCCATGCGCAGGAAAAGTCGGCCTGGCAATTCGCAAAGCCGATGGATGACAAGTTTGAAGGCATCGACTGGTATGAAGGCCAGAACGGCATTCCCGTGATCGAAGGGTCGCTGTGCCATTTCGAATGTGACAAGTGGAACGTCTATGACGGTGGCGATCACATCATCGTCGTGGGCAAGATCACCGCGTTCGAGCGGTCGGAAGGCGATCCTCTGTTGTTCTTTCGGGGCAAGATTGCGACAGTCGCCGCATGACGCATGATGTTCTTGGCGAGGGTCGCCACCTTGGACCTGATTTTGACGCCCTGACACCTGCGCAGGCCAGCGTTTACAAAGAGATCGCCGCCGGTCCACGGGGCACGGTGGTCGGTCCTTTGCGTGTTTGGCTGACCAGCCCGGAAATGGCTGAAAAGGCGCAGGCGCTGGGGCAGTTTGCCCGCTACGACAGCTCACTTCCGCCGCATTTGTCGGAACTGGCGATCCTCGTGACGGCGCGGATTTGGAATTCGGGGTTCGAATGGACGCATCACGCCCCCATCGCACTGGCGAGCGGTATCCCGGAAGATGTCGTGACAGCGATCGGTCTGGCCAAGTGTCCTGACCTGCCAGACCCCGAGATGGCAGCCGTCTTTGATTTCGCGGTCGAGCTGCACCGCGACAGACACGTATCGGACGGGGTCTATGGCCGCGCGATGGACGTTCTGGGCGATGTTGGGTGTGTGGATCTAACGGCGATCTGCGGCTATTACACGCTGATTTCCATGACGATTAACGCCTTTGAGGTGCCACAGGGCGACGGGATGAACTTGCCCCGGATCGACCTGCCAGCGGACCGTTATTTCCGCCGCTAGAACAGCGGTGGATTGGCGCTTCCAAAGAACTCGACCGTCGTAAAGCACAGGACCGTGTCACCGATATTCTCAAGGTCATGGGTCATCGATTCGCCCGGCTTGAACGAAAAGTGGCGTGTTTCGCCAAGCGCGTAGTCCATATCCACGACACGCCCGTCAGCATAGCGCGATCTTGCGCGACCGGGGCTTGTTGCGGTCCAGAAGTAGTCCTGCACATGGGTGTGAAATGGCAACCGCTCGCCGGGTTGCAAGGTCAGAAGCCAAACCCGGACCCTGTCACTTTCGCTGACGACAGTGCTGCCGACACGGCCATTGGTGGCGGCACCGGCCAATTCCTCCCGCAGGGCAGGGGTCCAGTGCGGGCCGTCAAAGTCTGTCGCGGCAAGATGAGAAGCGTCGGGCATCAGGATCCTCCTTCACGGTTGCATTTATTTATAACTCGATAAATAAGAGTGGTAAAGAGAGACCGTTCACAGGGTAGGTGCGATTATGGCAGGCAAGACGGCAGGTAAGGCGATCATCTCGGGTGGCTCGATCGGTGGGCTGTTTTCGGCCGTGGCCCTGCTGCGAGAGGGCTGGGATGTCCATGTCTATGAGCGGACGGAAGTCGAGCTTGCCGGCCGCGGTGCGGGCATCGTCACGCATAAGACCCTGATCGATGCGCTGACCCATGTCGGGGCAAGTGTTGAGGATCTGGGCGTCGAAGTGGCCGAACGGGTGGCATTCGACAAGGCAGGGGGCCGGGTGGCGGCGATCCCCTTTCCCCAAATCGTGACATCCTGGGACCGCATCCACCAGTTGTTGCGGGCGTTGATCCCTGAAGGGCACCACCATCTGGGCGCCCATATCACCGGCTACACCGATCACGGCGACAGGGTCGTGGCCCATACAGCGAGTGGGCAGGACATTGAGGGCGACATTCTGATCGGGGCCGATGGGTTCCGGTCAGCGATCCGGGGGCAGATGCTGCCCGATGTGCAGCCGATCTATTCCGGATATGTCGTCTGGCGGGCGCTGGCCCATGAGGCCGACCTGTCAGAACAGGTTCAGGGCGACGTCTTTCCCGCCTTTGGGTTCTTTGCTCCGACCGGAACCCAGATCATCGGCTATCCCATCGCGGGGCCGAACAATGATCTGAGGCCCGGCAAAAGGCGCTATAACTTTGTCTGGTACAGCCCTGTTGCAAAAGAAAAACTAAGCGACATGCTGCGCGACGAAACAGGGCATACCCATGCCATTTCGATCCCGCCGCCACTGGTCCGGACGGACGTCCTGCGCCAGATGGAGGTCGAGGCCCGTGCAATGCTGCCCGGCCCCTTCGTGGAAATTCTCGAACACAGCGAACGGCCGTTCTTCACGCCGATCTACGACCACCACTCACCCGTCATGGCCCAAGGCCGGGTCGCGCTTGCCGGGGATGCGGCCTGCGTCGCACGGCCCCATGTGGGGATGGGGGTCACCAAGGCCGCTTGCGACGGGCTGGCCTTGGCACGCCACCTGTCGGCATCTGGCATTGATGCAGGGCTTGCTGGCTATTCCGCCGAACGTGTCCCTGCCTCTCTGGCCGCCCACGAACGGGCGCGGATGCTGGGCACCTACATCTTTGACGACAGCGTTGAAAACGCGGATGGGCGCTCCAATCCCAGACTGGACGAGATCATGCGCACCACCGCGATCAATATCGCCTAAAGCGACTGCTCTGCCTGAAGGCGGATCATCTCGGACGTGTACCAATCGCCGATCTCGGAGGCGGTCATGAAGACCGCACCCTCGTGTCCCAGAACATAATCAAGCAGTTGTTCGAGGTACTTGATGCGATGCGGGACGCCAGTAACATAGGGATGGATCGAGATTGCCATGACGCGGGCATTCTCTGCCCCTTCCTCGTACAGCCGGTCAAACTGGTCACGGCCCCGGTTGAAGAACTCGTCCGACCGGTGCTGTTGCAGCGGGTAGACGGTGATGTCATTCGTCTCGACCGTGTAGGGCACCGTGGTGATGGTGCCATGCGGTGTGGCGATGGTTTCGGGCAGATCGTCGATGACCCAGTCGGCCACATATTCGATCCCCGCCTCGCGCAGCAGGTCCAGCGTTTCTTCGGTCTCGGTCAGGCCGGGGCTTTCCCATGACCGGACGGGTTTGCCGGTAAAGTCGCTGATGGTCTTGACGGCCTGCGCGATGGCGGCCTTCTGATCCTCGAGCCGGTGCATCGGGCCTTGCAAGAAGCCGTGGCCCATGAACTCCCACCCGGCATCAAGTCCGGCTTGCGCCACGCGAGGGTAGGAGGTGCAGACATTGCCATTGATCGCCAGTGTGGTCGGAATAGCAAGGTCGGTCAGCGCCTTGTGCTGGCGCCAGAAGCCGCTGCGCATACCGTATTCATGCCAGGACCAGTTGGGCACGTCTGGCAACAGGGGCTGGCCCATGGGGGGCGGCAGAACCGTGCGTGGCATCGGCTTTTCGATGCGCCATTCCTCGACGTTCAGGATGACCCAGACGGCCAGACGCTTGCCATTGGGTAGGCGCAGGGCAGGGCGGTCAACGATGGCCTGATAGGGAACCCGGTCTGTCAGTGCCATCGGTCAGATCTCCAGAAATTCGTGCAGGGCAAAGTCGAACGCTGCCGGGGCGTTGATGTTGATGATATGGGCTGCGTTTGGGATGTTGGCGTATTGGGCGCCGGGCGTTGCCTTGGCCATGGCCTGCATGGCGGCAGGCGGGGCGCCTATATCCTCGGCGCCCGAGACATAGAGCGTGGGCACCGTCAGTCCGCCAAGATGGCGGAGGTAGTCGAGCTGTTTCAGGGCCGATGCACAGCCCGCATAACCGGCTGGAGAGGTGCGCAAGAAATCGGTCTGAAGTTTTGTCACCGCGTCGGGGTTTGCCGCGATGCAGTCCGGGGTCAGCCAACGCTCTAACGTGCCCGGCCAGATAGCGGCAAGGCCGCCGGTGTGGATGGCGGCCAGCCTGTCGTCCCAGCTTTGGACAAAGGGGGCAGGATTGTCCGCGCGGGCCGCGCAGCAGACCATCTTGTTGAGCCGTTCGGGCGCGGCAAGGCCAAGGCCAAGGCCTGTCATGCCGCCAAGCGACAGGCCGACATAGTCGGCTGTCTCGACCTCGAAATGGTCCAGAACGGCCAGCGCATCTGCGACAAGCTCGTCAAAGCTGTAGGGGCCGGGCGGGGCATCGGATTGACCGTGACCGCGTGTGTCGTAGCCGATCACGCGGTGGGTCTTGCCCAATTGGTCGCGCTTATGCGCCCACATGCCAAGCCCGGCACCCAGCGAATTGGACAGCAGGATGACCGGCGCACCGGCCCCCTGTCCTGACTCAACCGCGTTCAGCGTGAACCCGTCGCGGGCAACCCTGACCCGACCTGTCATTGTGCGGCTACGTCCTGAACGCCGATGGCGTCATTGACCTTGGGCAGCACCTTTTCCGCGAGCGAGATCATAGAGTTACGGCCCAACTCTACATCGGCCCAATCCTTGCCTGCATAAAGCAGGGTGCCGAAATCACCGACATCGTCGCGCAGGGCGAGCAGTTCGTCAGCAACCTTGTCGGGGGTGCCCCAGATGACGCAATCGGCCAGCACCTGGTCCAGCGTCACTTCGTCGTCCGACATCTTTTGATCGACCTTAAAGAGGTTGGCGCGACCATGCTTTTTCATCTTGGTCAGCAACTGGTTGTAGTAGAACCGGTAGGGGCTTTGGGGACCAAGCGCATACTCGCGGGCGGTGTCGAGGTCGTCCGCAACAAAGACCGACCGGGCGACGCGCCAGTTGGCGGGATCGGCCTTGCGGCCCACACGCTCGCAGCCCTCGACATATTTGGGCCAATGCGACTTGACCCATTGGGTCAGCAGGAAGTTGGCCGAAATCGGGTCCCATCCGCGGGCAGCGGCCTCAACGACACCCTTGGAGAACGGGGCAACGGCGGTGACGACGATAGGGGGATGCGGACGTTGCAGCGGCTTGGGCATGATGCCTTGGCCGATCTCTGTCATCATCTGGGATTCGGTCGTGATGTTCCAGAACTTGCCTTCAATGTTATAGGGCGCTTCGCTTTCCCAGATTTTGAGGACCGTGTTGATCGCCTCAAGGAACATCGCAGGGCGGTCGGCATTCAGGCTGCCAAACACCTCTGCGTCGGTGGCCAGGCCGCCGGGGGAAATACCAAAGATGAAACGACCATCAAGCATGTGGTCGAGCATCGCCACTTGCGCCGCAACGGCGGCAGGGTGGGTGTTGGGCAGGTTGACGGTGCCGGTGCCCAGCTTGATCTGCTTGGTCGCGGCTGCGATCCAGGCGATGAAGCTGATGCAATGGGTGATGTTCTCGGCCGCGTCCGTGGTGTGTTCACCGACATAGGCCTCTGTAAAGCCAAGCTCATCCGCCAGAAGAAAGGCAGCCCGATCCTCGTGCAGGGATTTGCGCCAGTCCTTGTCCACGGGGTGGATCGGCATTGTGAAAAAACCAAGTTTCATGTGTAGCTCCGCCTGCTGGGTTTCAGCATAGATAGTCACTCAGAGATGCGCAGGAAAATTATGAATTGCGCACCAAATAATCACCTAATCGAATAGTCGATCAGTAGACCTGATTGGGAAGCCATGACGACAGGCTCGGCACCATAAGCACGATCGCCGCCGCGACGAGGATCAGGACAAAGTAGGGGGCCGACCCGATGAAGATCTTTTGCAAAGTGGCCGTCGGGTCGGGGACCGATCCCTTGACCGTGTAAACCAGAAGGCCAAAGGGCGGTGACAGCAGCCCTGCCTCGATGACAAGGATGCCAAAGATTGCAAAGGCCAGGGGGTCATAGCCCAGCGACATCGCGATGGGGGCAAAGATCGGCACGGTCAACAGGATGATGGACACGCTGTCGATCAGCATCCCCAGCACCAGCCAGATCAGGGTCATAAGTCCAATGATCATGAAGGGCGTCAGGTTGCTGTCCAGGAACATATTCTGGATGTAATTCACACCGCCCCCAAGGGCCAAAAGGCGCGAATACATCTGGGCGGCAATCAGCAAGAACATGATCGGGGCGGTGGTCCGGCCGGCCTGATACATGGATTCGAGGATTTGCGGCAGCCGCATTCCCTTGACCAGTCCCAGCACAAGGGCCGCGAAGACCCCAAAGGCCGCCGCTTCGGTCGGGGTGAAAAAGCCCGCCCAGATCCCACCGATCACGATCAGGATCAGCGCCAGAATGCCAAGCCCGCCGATGAGTTCCGATATGTTCTCTTCCCGGCTCGGCTCAACCAAAGGCTTGTCGTAGGCCGGGGCGATCGAGGGGTTCCGAATGGTTGCGATGATGACATAGGCGGTAAACAGAAGCGCCAGAAGGATGCCGGGAATGAGACCCGCGATGAAGAGGGCGCCGACGCTCATCTCGGTCAGGATGGCCCAGACGATGAGCAGGACCGAAGGCGGGATCAGCATGCCCAAACAGGCAGAACCGGCCACGGCACCAAGGGCGAAGGTCTGCTTGTAGCCCAGCTTCATCATCTCGGGGTAGGCGATCTTGCTGAAGGCGGCGGCAGAGGCGATGGAGACCCCGGTGACGGCTGCAAAGACGGTGTTGCCGGCGATGGTGGCGATGGCCAGACGGCCGGGCAAGCGGCGCAAGGAGCGGTCACAAATGCGGTAAAGATCCCCCGCGGCCCCTGATCGCCATATGAAATCTCCCATCAAGACGAATAGTGGAATGACGGCAAAGACATCTTTTCGCACCGCCTCATAGGCAGTGTTCGAGATGATCGAGATCGCGGCCTCTGTGTTGCCGCGGAACATGATGAACACGCCGACGCCCGAACAGACAGCCAAGGCCACGCCAATGTGCACGCCCAGAAGGATGAGCACGATCAGCAGGATCAACATATAAAGAACGATTTCACCGCCCATGGTCTTGCACCTCTAACGTTTCTTTAGTTTTCAAGACGGGCGAGGGCCCCGGGGGCCTCAAGCTCGTCCAAGAGCTTGCCGCGCCAATCCAGGACAATCATCCAGGCATAGGCCAGCACGCCAAAGACCGACATGGCGGCGATGGCACCGCGGACCGGCCAGACCGGGACGCGCAGCGACCCTTCGCCTTCGTATTCCCCGATCCGGTAGGCGTCCTGAAACGACGGCCAGGTGCCCCAAAGCAGGGCAAGGAACAATCCGCAGCCCAACAGGGCGGCGAGGGTCCGCAAAAGCTTGCGGATCAGCGGTGGCATGGCATCGGTCAGGATCGAGGTGCGCAACATCGACCCCGAATAGATCGCCAAGGGGATTTGCAGAAAGGTGATGGTCACCACCGAGTTCTGCAGGATTTCCTTGGTGCCGGGGATCGGCGCCGAGAACAGGATGCGAAAGCTCACATCGCCGACCACAAGAAAGGCCAGGGCCAATGTCCAGACGGCCGATACAATGTGCAGAAACCGTGCGACACGGATTTGCGCGCCCATGAAAACCTCCCCATTTTCAGTTCGCTTCAGAATACCCGGAACGCTACCCGATGCGGACCCGGGGTCAAGCGCCATATTTAGCAAGTGATAAATTAGTGAGGGTCGTGGCCCCTTCCTGCTTGACCGGCTGGACGGGCTGTGCAGAGAATGCACAAGTGAGCATTCGATAAATAAGCCCGGTGGGGAGCCGGGTCGACTGCATGACTGGCCAAAAGGCCGCACCCTTTGGGAGGATACCATATGAACAAGACACTCAACGGAACCGTAAGCGCGGCAGTATTGCTGTCAGCAATGATGGCGTCGGCCCCTGCAATGGCCGACACCTTTACCCTGCGGATCGGCTCGGGCCACCCCAACGGCCCTTCGGTCTATGTGACCGACACCGCTAATTTCTTTGTCCCCGAGGTTGTTCGCCGCGTCGCGGAAGAGACCGAGCACGAGATCGAATTCGTCGAAGGCTATGGCGGTGCGATCGCAGGCGTGGCTGAAACCCTCGAGGCGGTGCAGAACGGCATCCTCGACATCGGCGCCTACTGCATCTGCTTTGAGCCGGCCAAGCTGTTCCTGCACAACTTCCCTTACTACGCCCCCTTTGGCCCGACTGATTCCGAGCAGGCGATGAAGGTCGTGCGTCAGGTTTACGACGAAGTGCCGTGGCTGACCGAGACCTTTGAAGGGGAATACGGCCAGGTTCTGCTGGGTCTGCACGGCTGGGACAACTACCATCTCGGCACCACCAACCCCTGGGAAACCGTCGCCGACCTCGAAGGCGTGAAGATCGGCGGCGCCGGTCCGAACCTGCCCTGGCTTGAGTTTGCGGGCGCCATCCCGGTCCAGTCGACCCTGCCGGACGGCTACATGTCGCTTCAGACTGGCGTTTATGACGGCTGGCTGATGTTCCCCTCTGCCTACCTTGGCTTCAAGTTCCATGAGCCGTCGCCGAACTACACCCTGATCGGTTTTGGGGCGATGCCGGTGAACGCGCTGACCATGAACACGCGGTCTATGGAGCGTCTGCCTGAAGACGTTCAGGCGATCATCGCCGAAGTCGGCGCTGCCTACGAGGCGCAGGCCGGTGCATCGCTGAACGCAGCCCAGCAGCGTGGCCTCGATGGCCTGGTCGCCGTTGGCGCCAACGTGAAGACGCTGAGCGATGAAGCCCGTGCCGGTTGGGCCGAATCCCTTGTCAGCTTCCCCAACCAGCAGGCCAAGGACGCCGATGGTCGGGGCATGCCCGGGTCCGAAGTGATGTCCGCCTTCCTCGCGGCTGTTGAAGCCGACGGCTACACCTGGCCGGTGGCCTATTCCATCGACTGATCTATCGGTCGATCGGTAAAAGTTTTGGGCGGCGGGGTGACCCGCCGCCCTTTTCTTATGGGTTTGATTTGACGCTTCTCGACGCTTGATCTGAATTGAGCGCCTGCGGCGCATTTCTTCTGGCACTGCGTGCAAGCTAGGGCTCTGCCCCAGACCCCGGAATATTTCTGGCAAGAAAAAACCGGGGTTCTGGGGCGCTGTTAGGTCAGACTTTGCCGAGGGCTTTCAGGATGCGTTCCGGCGTCATGGGCATCTGCCAGATCGAGGTATTCAGCGGTGACAGCGCGTCGTTGACCGCATTCAGAAGCGCAGCAGGTGCCCCGCCGGTCCCGGCCTCGCCCGCGCCCTTGGCCCCGAGGACGGAGGTCTTCGTTGGGGTTTCGATATGGGCAACGGTGATTTCAGGCATCTCTGAGGCCATCGGGACGATGTAGTCAGCCATGCTTGTGTTCAGCAGCTGCCCTTCTGGCGAATAGAGGCATTCCTCGTAGAGAGCCCCGCCGATCCCCTGGACCACGCCGCCCCGCACCTGTTCGTCGACGAGCATCGGGTTGATCACCCGCCCGCAATCCTCGACCGCCCAGAAGTGCAGCACTTTGACGAAGCCGGTCTCGGTGTCGACCTCGACATGGGCGGCCATGGCGCCATTGGTGAAGACGAAGGGGAAATCGGTGACCCGGTAGTGCCTTGTCGCGATCAGCTCGGGCTTGAGGTCGGAGGGCAGTTCGTTGCCCCGGTAGTAGACGGTGCGGGCCAGCGCATCGAGGGTGATCCGTTCGGCCCCGGTCTCTGCGTCCACCACCGCACCGTCCCGGATGTCGAGAGCGGCGACGGGCGATTGCAGCATGACACCGGCCACGTCGAGCACCTGGGTCTTGAGTGCATGGGCCGCCTGCAACATCGCCTCGCCGCCGATGCCGGCCCCGCGCGAGGCCCATGTGCCGCCGCCGTAGGGCACCGTGGCGGTATCGCCCGTGGTGACCTTGACCCGTTCGATCGGCACGCCAAAAACGCCTGCCGCGATCTGCCCGAGGATGGCGTTCGTGCCCTGTCCCTGTTCGGTGATCGAGGAGGACACATGCAGCGCGCCCGCCGCATCGAGCCGGACTGTCGCCCCGTCCATGCTGGCGATATGCGCCCCGCCAACCCCGTAGAACATGGGCGAGGGGTTCGTCACCTCGACCATCGAGACAAAGCCGATGCCCCGGTAAACCCCCTTTTCGCGCATCTTGATCTGGTCGGCGCGCAGGGCGTCGTAATCCATGATCTCGACCAGCTTTTCGAGCGCCTTCTGGTGGGAGAGATCGTCAAGCTTCATCCCCGAGGCCGAGGCCCTGGGGTAGCTGTCGTCCCGCATCAGGTTGCGCCGCCGCACCTCGACCGGGTCCATGCCGATAGCGCGGGCGGCATCTTCGAGCAACCCGTCGGCCACGGCCATGGCGATGGGGTGGCCCACTGCGCGGTACTGGCACATCATGTTCTTGTTCTGGAAAACCACCTGCCCATGGGCCCGGTAGTTTTCCAGCGCATAAGGCGCCCCCGTCAGGTTCAGGACCTGGTTGCATTCAATCGCCGAGGTGCGCGGGTACATAGAGTAGGGCCCGACACCTGTCAGATCGTGAAAGTCGATGCCCACAATGCTGCCTTCGGCCGAGATGCCCATCCGCGCCTTGACCACATGGTCCCTTGCGTGGATGTCGGTCATAAAGCTTTCCATCCGGTCGGCGATAAATTTCACCGGCCGTTTCAGAAGCTTGGCGGCTGCAGCTGCTGCGATTTCATCGCCGTAGGTGTGGATCTTGATCCCGAAGGAGCCGCCCACGTCGTTGGAAATGACCCTGACGTTTTCTTCGGCCACGCCGATGTGGCGCGACAGGATCACCTGCATCATATGGGGCGCCTGGCCCGAGTAGTGCATCGTCAGCGTCTGTTCGGAGGGGTCAAAGTCGCAGACCGTGCCGCGCGATTCGAGCGTCACGCCGGTGTGACGTCCAAAGCGGAATTCACGCTCAACGATGGTGACATCTGGGGCGGCGAAGGCGTTGTCGATATGGCCCACGTCCACCTTGCGCTCCCAGGCGAGGTTGGAGCCGAAATCGGCATGGATCACCGGTGCATCGGCTGTCAGCGCGGCTTCGGCATCGACGGCGGGGGGAAGCTCCTCGAGGTCGGCCTCGATCAGTTCGCAGGCATCTTCTGCCTGGGCGCGGGTCTGGGCGATGACCATGACGAGGGGCTCGCCCTGCCAGCGGGCGACATCTACCGCGATCGGGTGTTGCGGGGCAGAGCGCAGGCCGGCCAGGTGCGTCAGGACGCCGACATAGGGCGTGACGTGTTCAGCCAGTTCCGCCCCGGTGTAGACCGCCACAACGCCCGGTGCGGCCCGCGCAGCCGTTGTGCCGATGGACAAGATGCGCGCATGGGCGTGGGGCGAGCGGAAAAAGGCGGCATGGACCATTCGCGGCAGTTGCAGGTCGTCGACAAAGCGTCCCCGCCCTTGCAGCAGGCGGGCGGCGTCGGCCCGGGGTGTGGGTTGCCCGATGTAGGTGTTGGGCTTGTCAAAGATCGTGGCGGGTCCGGTCATGCGCTTGCCCCTTCGGTGACGACGTCGTGGATGGCGTCCACGATGGATTGATAGCCGGTGCAGCGGCAGTAATTGCCCGAGATGTGGTCGCGGATTGCCTGTTTGTCGGCGATGCCGCCGCCTTCGACATAGGCGATGGCCGAGGCGAGCATGCCGGGCGTGCAGAACCCGCATTGCAGGGCGTTGCGACGGGTGAAGGCGGCGATGAGGGCGGCGCTGCGTCCGCTGTCGGCCAGCCCTTCGATGGTGGTGACGGTGGCCCCATTGGCCTGCACCGCCAGCATCAGGCAGCCGCGCACCGTGTCGCCGTTCACCTCGATCGTGCAGGCGCCGCAGACGCCGTGTTCACAGCCGACATGGCTGCCGGTCAATCCGGCCTCGTGGCGCAGGAAATCGACCAGGTTCATGCGGACCGGGACGTTTGCGGTCAGAACCTCGCCGTTGACTGTCAGGCTGATGTCTTGTGTCTTGCTCATGCCAGCATCTCCGCCAATGCGCGTTTCAGGGCGACACCGGCATAATGTTCCCGGGTCTTGGCCGATACCTTGAGGTCGCCTTCAAATTCTATCGCCTCGAGGGCGGGAAGGGCGGCGGCGATGGCCGCTTCGTCGCCCGATGTGCCGTCAAGCGCGGCCTCCAGCGCCGGGACCCGCAGCGCCCGGTCCGATACGCCGAAAAAGGCGATCCGAAGGCCGGACAGGGGGGTAAGGCTCGTTGCCTTTATGGCCACCCCGGCCATGGCGTAGTCGCCGTGCCGCTGGACCAGCTCGTGGAAGCCGAACTTTGCCTCGGGGGCCAGCGGGATGTCGACGGCGACGATCAGCTCGTCTGCCTCGCAGGCGGTATCGTAAAAGCCCTGGAAAAAGTCGTCGGCGTGCACATGCCTGGTTCCGTTTGGGCCCATCAGTTCGATGGTGGCCCCCAAGGCCAACATCAGGGCCGGCATTTCGGCGGCGGCATCGGCGAGGGCAAGGCTGCCTCCGATGGTGCCGCGATTGCGGATCGCATCATGGGCGATATGGGGCAGGGCGGTGGCGATAAGCGGCAGGTCGGTGCAGATGTTTGCCCAATCGCCCAGCTCACGATAGCGTGTCATGGCCCCGATGCGGACCGACGTGTCGGTCCGGGTGATCCCCCGAAGTTCCGACAAGGCGGACAGGTCGACCAGCACCGCAGGCGCCGCTACCCGAAAATTCATCATCGGCATAAGGCTTTGCCCGCCAGCGAGCGGCTGTGCCTCGCCTTCATGTTCGGACAAAATAGCGATGGCCTCGGCAATCGTGCCGGGCCGTAAGTAGTCAAAATCCGGCGCTTTCATCTGTGTCTTCTCCCCCCGGATGCCCGTCGCCGCTCTTGTCAAGCAGGGGCGGGGCATCGTATTCGGGTCTAAGTTATCGAATTATAAATTAGGATCAAGAAGGGAAGTCATAGATGGGGGTGATCCGCCAGAAAACTGTTGTCACCATGAGGCTGTCGGGCGTCGGTCAAAGCCATTCGCGCACCCATGTCCGCAGCCGTGACCTTGCCGCCGTGATCGATGAACCGCTGGAACGGGACGGGACCAACCTCGGCCTTACCCCGACCGAGACGCTGTTGTCGTCGCTGATGGGGTGTACCAATGTCATCTCCAAAAAGATCGCCCACAAGATGGGGGTCACCTTTGGCCAATTGGATATCGCGCTGAGCGTGCAGTTCGACCGGCGGGGCGTGAACCTCATGGAAGAGGTGGAGCGTCCGTTCAGCGACATCGTCCTTGATATCGAGGTCGAGACGGATGCCACCCCCGATCAGCTGGCCACCATCCAGACTGAGCTGGAAAAGTATTGCCCCATTGCCAAGGTCATTCGTGGCTCTGGCGTGACGATCACCGAAAACTGGACCGCCAAGCCGCTTGGCGCCCCTTCACACTAGGAAAACCCATGTCCCAAAAACTCATGCCCGACACCCAGGCCCCTGCGCTTTCGCTTCCTCTTGTGGGGGGCGGCACCTGGACGCTGGCGGATCAGACGCCCGAGACCTTTACCATGGTCGTCGTCTATCGCGGCCTGCATTGCCCGGTCTGCAAAAGCTACCTTGGCAAGCTGAATGGCCTATTGCCCATGGCCGCTGAGGCCGGGGTCAAGGTGGTCGCCGTATCGATGGACCCAGAGGACCGGGCGACCGAAGCCAAGACCGCCTGGGGCCTTGATGCTCTTGACGTGGCCTATGGCATGACGGTCGCGGATGTGAAGAACTGGGGGCTGTACCTGTCCACCGCCTTCAAAGACGCCGAGAACGAGCAATTCGCAGAGCCGGGCCTGTTCTGGGTGCGCCCTGACGGTCGGCTTTACCTCATCGACATTTCGAACATGCCCTGGTCGCGGCCCGATGTAGAGTTCCTGCTGTCAAAGGTCGGGTTCGCCATGGCCAACAACTATCCGGCACGCGGAACGACTGCGATCTGATCGGGCTTTGGGCCGCCGCTTTCCGGGGTTGGGCGGCGGCGGCGCATAGATCAATCAGAAAACAGCCGGCAGTCTCGCAAAGCGCGATTGCCGGTCGAAATGGCGCCCAAATCCTGCCGCCCTATTCCCCGGTCAGCTTCTTGCGCAGACCCAGAAGAAGGGCATCCACGGCATCCTCAAGGACCTGCTCCTTGTCGCTGGCAACGGCACTTTCGTAGATCAGCACACGCACACCGTAGTAGAAGATGCCGCCGTGGATCGTCCAGGCGAACTCTACCTCGGGGTCGTTGGACGCAGACTCAGGCAGGCCCAGTTCTGCCCGCGCCTCGTTCACGATGGGGGTCAGGATGCGCTGGCGCACCAGGCTCATGTAGCGGCGGTTGATGTCGACGCCCTTGAGACCCGAGAACAGGTAGATCCGCATCCATTCCCGGTTGAAGATCACATCAGTATAGACGTTGTAGAACGCGATCAGCCGGTCGCGCAGTGGCCGGTCCCGGTCGGCCAACAGGTCGGCCCATTCGGGCCTCCAGCGGTTGACGTAAACCGCGTCATACACCTCGGAAATCAGGTCTTCCTTGGAGGGGAAGTAGCGGTAGAGCAGGGGCTGGGTCACCCCCAGCCGCTTGGCCAGTCCACGGGTCGAGCTTTCAAAGCCTTCCTCGGCAAAAAAGTCGATGGCCTTTTCGATGAACTCTTGCCGCCGCTCCCCAGAGGGAAGCCGCCTGCGTTTGGGCGCTGTTGCGGTATCGGGCATCGGGCTGTCGTCCTTTTCCTAGGCCTCGTGCCAATCGGCCCCGACCTTGAGCCGGTGGCCCACGGTCAGGCCTTGCATAAGGGTTTGTTCAATAAAACAGCCCTTCTTGGCGGCCTGCAACAGGCGCTGCTGATCTTCGGTATTGGCAGTGCTGTCCAGATCGACGTCAAGGTCAAAGCCTACGGGCGAAGTCACATAGGGGTCATTGCCCTCCTGTTCGCCCTGCCAATGTAGCCGGGCCTTTACCTCGACCGTGCCGATGGGGATCTTTAGCCGCTTTGAAAACGCCCGGATCTGGGTCATCAGGCAGCCGGTAAGGGCGGCGGTAAACAGGGCCAGCGGGGGCGGGGCGGTGCCGTCGCCGCCGTGAAACGGTCCTTCGTCGGTGGCCAGCTCAAAGCTTTCCTTCATCATCGGCCAGCTGACCGAAATGTCGTTGCGCATCTTGCCTGACGCCCGTCCAACCCCTTCAAAGATCACTTCGAACTTCTTTGTGCCCTCTGCTGGCATGTGCCAAACCCCTGTAACTGTGGTCAATATGTTATCAACTGATAACCAATGGCATTTCGGCCCCAGTGACAAGCCTCAATAGCGATTGACAAGGACCCGGATTAATTTGTCATCTGATAAATAAGCGCCTCAAGAGGCAATCATTCGAAGGGGGAGACCACATGGCCAAGCTGACGCGACAGGACATCTACGACACTGCGAAAGAGCTGTCGAACTGGGGACGTTGGGGGGACGACGACCAGATCGGAACGCTGAACAACGTCACGCCCGAGGACATCATCGCCGCAGGCAAGCTGATCAAGAAGGGCAAGACCTTTGCCCTTGGCCTCGACCTCAAGGAAAAGATTCAGTCGGGCTTGTTTGGTGGCCGCTGGAACATGATCCACCAGATGCTGGCAACCGGCACCGATGCGGTCATCGGGGCGCAGGACGGCGACGGCAAGGCCTATCTGCGCTACGCTGATGACGCCATCAACCTGCCTTGTCAGGGCTCTACCCAATGGGACGCGCTTTGCCACATCTTCCTCGATGAGCAGATGTACAACGGCTATCCCGCGACCGATGTCACCGTCGGCGGGGCCAAGCGGCTTGGTATCGAGCATGTCCGGGACAAGATGGTGGGCCGTGGCGTTCTGCTGGATATCGCCCGTTGGAAAGGCCTCGACAGTCTGCCCGACGGCTATGGCATCACCAATGCCGATCTGGACGGCTGTGCCGCCGCCCAAGGGGTCGAGATTCGCAAAGGCGACTTTGTCATCGTCCGCACCGGCCATCAGGAACGGTGCCTCGCCGCTGGCGACTGGACCGGCTACGCGGGCGGCGACGCCCCCGGCCTGTCGTTCGAAACCGCCCATTGGATCAAGGGCCACGACATTGCGGCGATCTGCGCCGACACCTGGGGCTGCGAGGTCCGCCCGAACGAAACCGACGAGGCGAACCAACCCTGGCACTGGGTGGTGATCCCGGCCATCGGCATATCGATGGGCGAGATTTTCTACCTCAAGGACCTGGGCGAGGATTGCGCCGAAGACGGGGTGTATGAGTTCTTCTTTACCGCCCCGCCCCTGCACATCCCGGGCGCGGCGGGGTCGCCCATCAACCCACAGGCCATCAAGTGAGCCTGACCCTTTGGGGGCGGCCCAGCTCGGTCAATGTCCAGAAAGTGCTCTGGGCATTGGCAGAATTCGGGCTGCCCTATGACCACAAGATCGTGGCCGGCAAATATGGCGGCCTCGATGACCCGGCGTTTCAGGCTCTTGCGCCTGTGTCGCGGGTTCCGGTCCTTGAGGATGGCGGGATCGGTGTCTGGGAAAGCCATGCGATCCTGCGCCACCTTGCCCGTATCCATCCGGAGCACCCACTGGGCGCGGCCATGGCCGATCCCGCGCAGGCCGCGGCAATTGATGCCTGGCTTGAATATGGGTCTACCAGCCTGCAGCCGCCCTTTATCGGGATGTTCTGGCAGTTGGTCCGAATGCGCCCCGATCAGCGCGATGCCGCAACACTCGACGGGCACCGGAGTGCGGTTATGGCGGCGCTTGCCGTGCTGGAAAGAGGGCTGTCGGACGGACGGCCCTATCTGGCGGGCGACAGCTTCAGTCTGGCTGACATCGGGCTTGGCAGTCTGCTGTATCGGCTGTTTGACATTGCGCCCGATATTGGCGATGCCACCGCAGGCGTCTGCGCCTGGCGTGACCGGCTGGCGGCCCGAGAGGCCTACCAACGTCATGTCGCCGTAAGCTATGACGAATTGCGCGTGACCTGACCCGCTCACAAGGGTCCCGACCCGCGTTTGATCTGTACCTGCGCAAAGGAAGGCGTCCCTGATGGACCTGCTGGCCACCATTTTTGCCGAAATTACCCCCGGCATCCTCATCACGCTTGTCGTGGCGGGGGCCTGTATCGGCGTCCTGGCCGGCATCTTTGGCGTCGGCGGCGGGGCGGTCAGCGTCCCGGTATTTTTTGAGACGTTTCGGGCGATGGGTGTGGCAGACGATGTCGCCATGCCGCTGGCCGTGGGCACCTCGCTTGCAATGATCGCGCCCACCTCGATCGTGTCGGCAATGGCGCATTCCAAGAAGGGGACGGTCGATATCGGCATCCTCAAGACCTGGGCGGTACCGGTCTTCCTGGGGGTGATCGCGGGCAGCTATATCGCCCGGTTCGCGGAACCGGTCGTGTTCCAGACGGTCTTTGTTTGCGTGGCCGGGATCAACTCGTTCAAGATGCTGTTCGGCAATTCAGGCTGGAAGCTGCGCGACACCATGCCCGGCCGGGCTGTAACTGCCCTCTACGGCCTGATCGTGGGCCTTTTATCGGCCCTGATGGGCATTGGCGGCGGGGCGATTTCGAACCTGATCCTGACGCTGAACGGAAAACCGATCCGCGAGGCGGTCTCGACCTCGGCCGGGGTCGGCGTGATCATTGCGCTGCCGGGGGCCATTGGCTATGTCTTTGCTGGCTGGGGCAAAGAAGGGCTGCCGCCTGACGCACTGGGCTATGTGTCGCTTCTGGCCCTGGTCCTGACCGTCCCCACTACGCTGCTGACCACCCGGTTGGGGGTCGCCCTGGCGCACAAGCTGCCGCAAAACATCCTGGGCAAGCTGTTCGGGATCTTTCTCGCGGTGGTCTGCGTGCGGTTCCTGTTTGAGATTTTCGGCTGATAAGGTCCTGAGGTTCATATGATCCCCGCTCGCTTTGCCCCCATCGTTTTTGGCGTTTTCCTGTCGTGCATGATGTCCTTCATCATCTCGGGCGTTTCGACCCTGCGCACGACGGGCTTTGTGGCGGGCCTGCCCGGCTACTGGTTCAACGCCTGGATCACCAGCTGGATTGTCGCCTTTCCGGTGGTCTTGTTCGTTGGCCCGTTGGCAAGACGCCTCGTGGCGCGGGTCGTGCGCCAGCCTTAGATCTGGCCCTGTCCGACCTTGGGCGCATGCACCGCCTGTAGCGCCTCGACGAGGGCGGCGATGCGCGGCACCTCGAGCCGGTTTGCCTGATAGGCCAACTGGAACTGGGCGGCATAGCCAAAACGGCGCGGCGCAACCGGCCGCATCTGCCCCGCCTCGACCCAGCGGGCGGCGTAGTGAACCGGCAGGTATCCCAGAAACGCCCCCGACAGGATCAGCATCGCCTCGCTCTCCATCGTCGACACGGTCGCCCCGACCCGCAGCCCGCCAAAGGCCTTCAGATCGCGGGTGCCCCAATAGGTCCGCCCGATCAGGCGATGGCGGCGAACCTCTTCGTAGTCGATCTGGGCATCAGGCACGGTAAATAGCGGATGGTCTGCACCGCAGTAGAAATTGTGCCGTTCCGAGTAGATGTCGATGTAGTCAAGGCCAAGGGCGATGCGGGGAAAGCTGCCAAGGGCGGCGTCCAGCGCCTTGGCCGACACGTCGCGCAGCAACTCGTCCGGCGGGCGGCTAATCAGCCTGATCTCGGCCTCGGGCGCGCGGGCGGCGAATAGGGCCAGTGCCTCGGGCAGGCGCGAGGCCGGGTCGGTGATGATCGCGTCAAGGATACCGAGCCGGACCGGACCCGCCAACCGGTCGCGCAGGCCCGACACGCGGGCGGAGAACCCCTCGCTGGCCGAAATCAGCTGCCGGGCCTCGGCGTAGACGGCCTCGCCGGCCTCAGTCAGGGCAAAGCCGGCCCGTCCCCGCCGGCACAGCGTTAGCCCTAGGCGGCGTTCCAGCGTCTTCATATGGCTTGAGATGGTCGAGAGGCTCAGGTTCAGGCTGACCTCGGCGGCAGCAAAGCCACCGGCCTCGACGATGGCGGCAAAGACCTGAAGCAGGCGAAAGTCGGCGATGTCCAGCGGCTTGGTTGGCATGATACTTTGATAACTTCAAAGTAAGCTTTCAATCAATGCCCCTTTTTCCGGAGCACGATTGCGGACAAACTATCGTTATGAACATGCAAACCACACCCGAATCGCCCGTCTGGAAGGTGGTCACGGAAACGGGCCGACTGACCGAAGTCCTGTTGTGCCGGCCCGACCATTACAACTGGATCCCCACCAATGCGATTGCGCGGGCCACGATCAGCGCGGGCCGCCCTCTCGACCGTCAGGCGCTGATGGCGGAATACTCCGAATTTGAGGCCGCCCTGTCAGAAGCTGGGGTGAACTGCCATTACCTGACCCCCGATCCAGCGCTCAGCTATCAGGTCTATACCCGCGACAGCAGCCAAGTGTCGCCGGGTGGGCCGGTGCTGACCATGCTGGCGATGCCGCAGCGACGGGGCGAGTATGCCGCCATTCTGGATTTCTACGGCCAGACCTTCTGGCACATGGCCACCCATGGCACCGTCGAAGGCGGGGACATCCACCTGATCCGGCCGGGCCTTGCCGCCATTGGCACGTCGGGCGGGCGGACAAGTGTGGAAGGGGCGACCCAATACGCTGACTGGCTCCGCGCCGAAGGCTGGGACGTGATCCTCGTGCCCTTTGACGACCATTTCCTGCATCTGGACGTGATCTTTTGCATGGTGACGCCGGGGCTGGCGCTCGCCTGCCTTGATGCGCTGCCGCCCGAGTTTCTGACCTGGCTGGCGGCCAACGGGATCGAGGTGCTGCCGGTCAGCTACCGCGACGCCATGGCCGACATGGGGTGCAACCTTTTGGCCCTTGGCAACGACCGGGTGCTAAGCCCGCGTCATTCCATCACCGTCAATTCCGCCCTGCGCGCGCAGGGCATCACCGTCTACGACCCAGAATTGCGCCTGTTCGCCCATGGTGGCGGATCGGCCCATTGCATGACCATGCCGCTGGCCCGTGACCCGGACTAGGCGCGCCCTATCATCGTTGAAAACATCAGGGAGACTATCATGACCAAGACGACCCTTCTCGCAGCCCTTGTCGGCTCGACCTGCCTTGCCAATGCTGCCCTGTCTCAGGAGCTGAACGCCCTTGTCTGGTGCGACCACACCGACGCCAGCTTTGTCGCCCCGTTTGAGGAAGAGTTTGGCGTCACCGTCAACCTCAAGGAATACGAAGGCACCGGCGCCGCCCTCAGCCTGATCGAGACCTCGCAGCCCGGCGACTGGGACGTGCTGGTGGTCGATGGCATCGACGTGCCCCGCGTGGTGGCCGCAGGCATCCTTGGGCCGCTGAACACGGACGAGCTGCCTTATGACACCCTCTTCCCCGAACTGGTTATGGAAGAGAACCACGTCATCGACGGTGTCACCTACGCCATTTCGGAAAAGTACGGCTACAATACCGTGTCCTTCAACTCCGAGGTGTTCACCGCCGAAGATATGGCCGACATGACCCGCCTTTGGTCGGGCGATTTTGCAGGCCAGCTGGCGGTCTATGACTACTACTTGCCGGTCATGGGCATGATTGCCGTCGGCCTTGGCATGGACACCGCCACCCTCAGCATGGACGATCTGCCTGCCATCGAGGAGGCGCTTCTGGCGCTGAAGGATTCCGCCTCTAGCGTTGGCGAAGTGGTGTCCTCGCAAACCGCCATCGCAACCGGCGAAGTCGACATCCTCGTGGGCGGCGGCGAATGGGTCACCGCTGGTCTGACCGCCGACCTTCCCAACCTCGACTGGATCATCCCCGAGCAGGGGGCCGTCCGCTGGTCCCAGTCCATCGGCGTCTTTGCCGACAGCGCCCAACCCGATCTGGCGCAGGAGTTCGTGAAGTATGTCCTCAGCCCCGAAGGGCAGGCCGCCCTTGCCACCTCGTCCTGCTACTGGGCGATGCCGGCCAATGCAGCCGCAGCCGATGTCCTCACCGATGACCAGAAGCGCGCCCTGCGCTGGGACGATCAGGCCAGCTACCTTGCCCGCGCCCTGCTTTATCCGGCCCCCGATGCCGAGTTGGACGCCGCCATGCAGGACGTCTGGACCCGGTTCCTGGCCCGGTGAGCCATAGAGCCAGCATTGAGACACGCGCGACGCGGCGGGCCTGGTGGCTCGCCGCGCCGGCATTGTTATGGACGCTGGCCTTTTTCATCCTGCCCTTTGGCACCATGGCGGTCCTTAGCCTGTGGCAAAGAACCGACCTGGGGCTTGAGGCGACCTGGGACCTTGGCAACTACGCCAGTTTCCTTGCCAACCCCGCCTATATCCAGGCGCTGACCAACTCGCTTGAGATTACGGTGACCGTCACGATCCTGAGCGTGCTGCTGGCCTATCCGCTGGCGTGGATCATCGCCGAAGAAATCCCCGAGCGGTTCCGCAGGCTTGCCCTCGCCCTTGCCGTTATCCCGTTCTGGACCTCCTATGTTGTCCGGTCCTATGCTTGGAGCCTTGTTCTGGCAAAAAGCGGGGTGCTGAACGACTGGCTGGGGGCGGTGGGCCTTGGCCCGCTGGATCTGGCCAACAGCCGGGCGGCGACGGTGATCGGGTTTACCCACTTTTTCACCATGCTGCTGACCCTGTCGATCTACGCCAGCCTTGTTCAGATGCCGCCCAACCTGCGGCGGGCGGCGGCGGACCTTGGGGCAGGGGCCTTTGCCACCTTTCGGCTGATCGTCCTGCCTTTGACCTTGCCGGGTGTCATGGTCGGGGCGTTCCTTACCTTTGCCCTGTGTATCGGGGACTATGTCACCCCTCAGATCCTTGGCGGCGGCAACGACCTTGCCTTGCCACAACTGATCATGTTGCAGATCGGACGCCGGGCCGACCTGCCGATGGCGGCGGCCTTGTCGATCATCCTGATGTTGGCCGTGACGCTGGCCTATCTGGGCATGGCCCGCTGGATGAAGGTGGTGCGATGACACGCTATCTGGCCTGTGCCCTCTACATGATCCTGCTCTATGGATTCATCTTTCTGCCGGTCGGCGTGCTTGTCCTGTTCTCGTTTCAGGATGGGCGCTTTCCCATCCCGCCCTTTCAGGGCTTTTCCCTGCGCTGGCATCGGGAGGTGCTGGGGGACGGCGATCTGATGGCGGCCCTTGGCAATTCGCTTTTGGTGGCGGTGGCGTCCTCTCTGGTGGCGCTCACGCTTGGGTTTCTTGCAGCCCGCGCCTTTGCCACCGCGCGATTGCCCGGCGTCACTGCGCTGCGGGGCGCGTTGATGGCGCCTTTGTCGGTCAGCTATCTGGTCATCGGGCTTGGCCTTCTGGCCAGCTTCAACCTGATGGGTCTGTCCAAGTCCCTCTGGACGGTGGCGGCGGGCCATGTCGTCATCAACACGCCGCTGTGCTTTGCCATCTGTGCCGCCGCCCTGGGGGAGGCGCAGGTGAGCGCCGAGCGGGCGGCACGTGATCTTGGGGCAGGCGAATTCAGGGTGATGACCCTTGTCACCGCCCCAATGATCCTGCCCGCGCTGATCGCGGCGTTCCTGCTGTCCGTCACCTTTTCCTGGGATGAATTGATCATCGCCTTCCTTTTGTCACGCTTCGACGTGACCTTGCCGGTCGAGATCTGGTCGCTCTTGCGGTCGGGCCTGAACCCTAAAACCAACGCCATCGGCAGCCTTGTTTTCCTTGTCTCGGCGCTGGCGATCCTTTCCTTTGAACTTACACTGGCGCGGCGCAAATGACGGCACGGATCGAGATTGAGAAGGCGGCCAAACTCTTTGGCACTTCGCTGGCGCTGGACAGCGTCAGTCTGACAATCGAGGCGGGGGAATATTGTGTCCTTCTGGGGCCGTCGGGCTGCGGCAAGACCACGCTTTTGAACATCATCGGCGGCTTTGCCGACCCCACTTCAGGCGCGATCCGCATTGGCGGGCGGGACATGGTTGGCGTGCCCGCTGCTGACCGGCCCACCACGACCGTGTTTCAGGACTATGCCCTGTTTCCCCATATGACGCTGCGCGACAACGTGGGCTTTGGCCTGCGGATGCGCGGGCAGGGGCGGGCCGAGCGCAACGCCCGCGCCAACGAGATGCTGGAGCTTGTCGGCCTGACCGGGGCAGGGGACCGGCGCCCGGCGCAACTGTCGGGCGGGCAGCGGCAGCGGGTGGCGTTGGCCCGGGCGTTGGCGGTGCAGCCCGACGTCCTCTTGCTTGACGAACCCCTCGGGGCGCTCGACCTTAACCTGCGGCGCTCGATGCAGGAAGAGCTTAAGGCGATCCAGTCCAAGGTGGGCGCCACCTTCGTTCATGTCACCCACGATCAGGAAGAGGCGATGGCCATCGCTGACCGGATCGTCGTGATGAACGGGGGGCGGATCGAGGATGTTGGCCCGCCCGAACGGGTCTACCGCGCCCCCGCCAGCCGGTTTGCAGCGTCCTTTCTGGGCGAGATGAACTTTCTGACCGGCGAGGTCCAAGGAGGAATGGCCGCGACAGCCCTTGGGCCTTTGCCAGCCGAAGGGCAGGGGCCTGTAACGCTCTGCCTGCGGCCCGAACACCTGCGGCCCGATGCGCCATTGGGCGTCGGCACGGCACAGGTGCTTGAGACGGTGTTTCAGGGCGGGCACCGGCGGGTCCGGGTGTCGCTTGCCGGCATGACCTTACTGGCCCACCTGCCGCTGACCGTCACGGCAGAGCCTGGGCAAAGCATCGCGCTGGGGATCGACCCCGAGCATCTGACCGTCCTGCCAGGAGGGACCCCATGATCCGAGCCAAGCCCGAGGACTGGTGGCGCACTACGCCGATGGGCGACGGCGTCACCCTGATCGACGAGCCGCACATTCAGCCCTTTTATCGGTGCAATTGCTGGCACATCCGGTCCTCCGAAGGCGACCTTTTGGTCGACAGCGGAATGGGCGTCGTGTCCTTGCGGGACTGGGTGCCGCTGGTGACCGAACGGCCGCTTTTGGCGGTGGCGAGCCATACACACTTTGACCACATCGGGTGCCATCACGAGTTCGACCACCGGGCTGTCCACCGGCTCGAGGCCGATCTGATGGCCAACCCTGAGCGGAAGGCCGTTCTGGCCGATCCCTATGTGACGGACGACATCTTCGACACCCTGCCGCCCGAACCCTACCTCTCGGCGCAATACGAGGTCACATCGGCCCCTGCGACGCGGCTTTTGGAGGACGGCGAGGTGATTTCAACCGGCGACAGGGCGTTTGAGGTGATCCATACCCCCGGCCACTCACCCGGCGGCATCGCCTTGTGGGAGGCCGCGACAGGCCTCCTTTTCTCGGGCGACATCGTCTACGACGGGCCGCTGATCGAGGATACCTACCACGCCGATGCCCAAGATTACGTCCGGTCCATGCAGCGGTTGCTGAGCTTGCCTGTCAGGGTCGTTCACGGCGGCCATTTCCCCAGCTTTTCCGGTGCGCGGCTGCAAGAGATGATCGAGACATGGCTGCGCGAACATGATGCCTGACAGGCGGGGACATATTGGCACGATTTCATGGCGAAAGGCTCTGGACACCCCACGCAGCCTCGCCTAGAACGCTGCAACCCGACGGGCCGTTCCAACAGCCCGCCTCCCGTGCCCGGGTAGCTCAGGGGTAGAGCAGTGGATTGAAAATCCTCGTGTCGGTGGTTCGATTCCGCCCCCGGGCACCACTTTTAC
>CALFSV010000364.1 GCA_937916485.1 uncultured Paracoccaceae bacterium
CCTTGTTCTGGCTGCTCATTCAAGCGGAAGTATTCTTTCCATCTGTGGTAAGAAAAGTGACCGATGGTCAATCAATACTTGGGCCTGAACACTATAGATTCCTCCTATGCCGAGACGGTCATCGTCAGTTTGGCCATAGCCAATTGCATCCGTGCCCGTGCGCAAGGCTCACGCCGCTCACCTCCGGGTGAGCAATGGGCAACGCATGCCATAGGCTCGTCTCTTGGCGTTACATGAGGGGGGAAAGAGGCTGTCCCAATTATCATGACGATAGGTGAGGAGCACGAACTCAGATTTGGCAATCATATCCCGGCCAGGGGCAAGACTCCTACGCTTCAGGCCATAATTTAATCATTGACACAAATTACTGACCATTGGTAAGTTTTTAGGGGTAATGAAGCAAGAGCCAGTTCCCTGTTCAGGCCGAACGCCAGGAGCTTACCACCCGACAAAAGCGTCCCTTGGCGTAAACCAACAACGGCCTTGAAACCCATGAAACCAGCGGAGCAAGACGTGTTTTCCTTCCAACCCAACACTCGTATCAGACCGTCCCCGTTCTTCGAGGCTGTCCTGATTGATGCCGCAGTTCCTGTGGGCACTGAGGTCACACTGGCCCGTGCGAATGGGCTGACAACTGCCAAACTCGTTGAGATTCCGTTCCTGTGATGCAGGGCCAGCCCCCATTGCTGTCGACCAATCCGCCTACAGCCTTTGGCCGCCGGCTGTTCTGGCTGGGCCTTTATGCTGCCATTCTTCTGGGATGGGCGGGCCTGATGCAGATGACGGCCTCGCCCATACCGGGCCTTACGGCGTCCGAATACTGGGCCGCCTTGTGCATCTCGGCTGAAAATGCCGATCCTTTGGCGCTGATCGCGATGTGGGGTTTGATGTCGGCGGCAATGATGTTGCCGACCTTTGTGCCCGCAGTGCGGGTCTTTGGCGAGTTGGGGGCAGCCCAGGCGACCAATGGGGCAAGCATGGCCGCGCTTGTGACGGGATATGGCGCGGTATGGCTCGTGTTTTCCATCCTTGCGGCAGGCTTGCAACTGGGGCTTGCCAAGGCGGGCGCGATGACCGGGGCTGGGCAGAGCTTGTCCCCCTGGGTGTCGGTTGGGCTTCTGGCGGCAGCCGGGGCCTATCAGTTCAGCACCGCAAAAGAAGCCTGCCTATCAAAGTGCCGCCACCCTCTGATGTTCTTCGTGGAACATTGGGCGCCGGGGTTGAAGCCCGCCTTCGCCATGGGCGCGCGACTTGGGGTCTGGTGCGTAGGCTGCTGCTGGCTTTTGATGCTGCTTGGCCTCATCGGCGGCGCGATGAACCTGATGTGGATGGGGGCCGCCACCCTGTTCATGGTTTTCGAAAAGCTGCCCGAAATCGGGCGTTATCTGACCCGACCGCTTGGCGTGGCGCTGATGATCGGCGCTGCGGTCCAAGTCGTCTCTATTTTCTCATGGGGAGCATAAAGATGTCCGCGACCATGCCAGAGTGGCGTCTGAAAGGTGAACTGATCCTGAACTGCAACTGCACAGTATTCTGCCCCTGCGTGGTCAGTCTTGGCAAGCATCCCCCGACCGAAGGATACTGTCAGGCCTGGATGGGCGTACGCATCGACGAGGGCCAGTTCGACGGCGAGAACCTTGGTGGCCTCAACATCGGCATGATGCTGGACATTCCAGGCAACATGGGGCGCGGCAACTGGAAAGCGGCCGCCTATATCGACGAGAGGGCGTCCGAAAAGGCGTATGGCGGCCTGGTCGATGTCTTCTCGGGCAAGGTGCGGGGCACCACAGGCCTGTTCTCGATGCTGGTATCCGAGTTTCTGGGCGCACAGCGCGCTCCGGTCGTCTTTGAGACGGAGGGCCGCAAGCGCCGCCTGATGGTCGGAAAATTCATCCAAGGCGAGGTCGAGCCGATCGGCGGCCCTGACCCGGACAAAGAGGTGATCGTCACCAATACCGGCTATTGGATGGGCCCCGACATCACAATCGCCATGGCCAACAGGGGCAAGGTTCGCGCCCATGGCCGGGTCTGGGATTTCGACGGCCGCTCGGCCGAGATCTGCCAGATCGACTGGCGCGGACCGAACTGACCATGCGCGCGCATTTCGATGCCCCGCAATGGGGCGAGGCAAACCATGTGGCCCTGTCGCCGCTGTCCTTTCTGCAAAGGGCCGCAATTGTCTATGGAAACCTTCCAGCAAGCACGTTCGGTGGTGTGACACGCACATGGGCCGAAGTGGCGCTGCGCGTTCGGTCTGTCGCGGCAGGGCTGGCCGCGCGCGGGATCGGGCTGGGTGATACAGTGTCCGTCCTGGCACCGAACCGTCCTGAACTGTCCGAGTTGCACTACGCCGTGCCCTTGGCGGGGGCGGTTCTGAACACGATCAACACACGGCTGGAGCCAGAAACCGTCGCCTATATCCTTGACCATTCAGACTGCCGTCTGGTGCTGGCAGATACCACACTTGCGCCGCTATTGCGGGCGGCTTTCGCGCTGATGGGACGGGCGCTGCCGATCATCGACATTGGCAATGGTGCGGGGTTTGGCGAGACCAGCTATGACGCGCTGGTGGCGGCAATTCCGATGGAGTGGGCGCTGCCTGCGGATGAAGGGCAGGCGATCACGCTGAACTATACGTCGGGCACGTCGGGCAGGCCCAAGGGCGTGATCTATCACCACCGCGGGGCCTACCTGATGGCACTGGGCACTGTCGCGGGATGGTCCTTGCCGCAGCGACCGACCTATCTGTCGGTGGTGCCGATGTTCCACTGCAACGGCTGGAACCACCCCTGGGCCATGGCCATTGTTGGCGGGCACATGATCTTTGCCGCCGACATGGCGCCGGAGACTTTGTTGCACGCCATGAAAGATCATGGCGTAACGCATCTGGGCGCGGCCCCGGTCATATTGCAGATGCTGTGTGAAAGCCCCACCGCCGTGCTGTTCTCGCCAAGGGTCAAGGTCATGACCGCCGGCGCGCCACCTCCGCCTTCCGTGCTGGAAAAGGCGGCGGCAATTGGGCTGGAGGTGATGCAGGTCTATGGGCTGACCGAAACCTACGGTCATATCTCGCAATGCCTGTGGCAGGACGATTGGTCAGACCTTGCACCCGCCAAACAGGCCGCAAAGCAAGCGATGCAAGGGGTGGCTTTCCCCATGGTCGAAGGCATCCGTGTGGTCGACCGCGACACCGGGCAAAACGTGCTTCCCGATGGTCGGACGCAGGGCGAAATCGCCATTCGCGGCAATACCGTGATGAAGGGCTATTACAAGGACCCTACCGCCACCGAAGCTGCCTTCCGTGATGGCTGGTTCTGGTCAGGCGACGCTGCCGTCGTCCACCCAAACGGCTACATCCAGATCCGTGACCGGCTGAAGGACGTGATTATTTCAGGCGGCGAAAATGTTTCGTCGGTTGAGGTTGAGGCCGTCCTGTACCGCCATCCGGCGATCAAGGCGGCCGCTGTCGTAGCCCGGCCTCATGACCGCTGGGGTGAGGCACCTTGCGCTTTTGTCGAACTGCGCGAGGGCGCGAAGACGACCGAGGCAGAGGTGATCGCCTTCTGTCGCAGCCACCTGGCGGGGTTCAAGACACCCAAATCTGTGGTGTTCCAGGAGCTTCCGAAAACCGCCACCGGAAAGATCCAGAAATTCATCCTGCGCGATACGGCACGTGCGCTTGGGTCTTTGGTATGATGGCCGCACTCTTCATGGAAAGGGGTTTGGTGCTGACCGATCCGGTCAAGCTGACCGACGGAATCGTCGGCCAATGCCGGATCGCCAACCTTGCCATGGCAGTCATCGCCGACCGCATGACCAACGGATGGAGCCGGAAGCGTCAGGCAGCCTTTGGATTGGGGCTTAGATGACCCAAAAAGACACATTGCCCCTGACCAGCACGCATTGGGGCACCTACCGGGCCCGCGTGTCGAACGGCAAGGTCCAGGACCTTTACGGCTTTGAGGCAGATGCCGATCCCTCACCCATCGGGCGGGGCATTCTGGACGTGCAGGATGGCCCGACGCGGATCGACAGCCCCATGGTGCGCGCGAGCTGGCTTGAGGGTGGCCCCGGCAGCCACACGGACCGGCGCGGCACCGACCCCTTCGTGGCGGTAAGCTGGACCGAGGCCAATCGGCT
>CALFSV010000365.1 GCA_937916485.1 uncultured Paracoccaceae bacterium
GCGCAAAGGTGACTCAAAACGCGGACTTCGTTCAAGCCATCCGCATTAAAGCGATAAGATATCAACACATTGATGTTGTAAATGGTGCGGTCGAGAGGGATCGAACCTCCACTCCGGTTAAGGAACAGCGACCTCAACGCTGCGCGTCTACCAATTCCGCCACGACCGCACTGTCATAAGCTGGTAGCTGGAGGGCCTTCTAGATCAGGCCCATGACCTTGCCAAGGGGAAAATCGTTCAGGCCGGTTTCAGGCCGTCCCGGACCGGGGGCCGTCCGCAAATGTCCGGATATCGGCACCGTGAACCCCTCGATCCGAAGCAGGCTCCGTCTCACCATGACGGGGCTAGAGTCAGGCTACCGCTTCCCATCGGCGCACTTTATATCATCTTCATGACTGTCGACTGGATCACCACCCAAGGGCTGACCCCCTACCCCGAGGCCCTTGCCTTTATGGAGGCACGCGCCGAGGCCATTCGTGCAGGAACGGCGAATGAGTGCATATGGCTGGTGGAACACCCGCCCCTCTATACCTCCGGCACGTCGTCCAGGCCCGAGGATCTGACAGACCCGGACCGATTCCCTGTGTTCGAGGCCCGGCGCGGTGGGCAATACACCTATCACGGTCCGGGCCAGAGGGTCGCCTACGTCATGCTTGATGTCGCCGCCCGGGGCCGCGACGTGCGCTGCTTTGTACGCGATCTGGAGCGCTGGGTCATTGCAGCGCTTGCCGAGTTCAATGTGAAGGGTGAGATCCGACCAGGCCGCGTCGGTGTTTGGGTCGACCGCCCGGACAAGCCCCTTGGGCCAGACGGAATGGTACAGGAAGACAAAATCGCCGCCCTTGGCATCCGTTTGCGTAAGTGGGTGTCGTTTCACGGGCTTTCGATCAATGTTGAGCCTGACCTGAGCCACTTTGACGGTATCGTGCCCTGCGGGATTCGCGATCACGGGGTCACAAGCCTTGTCGACCTTGGCCTGCCTGTCACGATGACCGACCTAGACCTGGCCCTGCGCCGGACCTTCCTGACCGAAATGGAACCTGGGCGCATCAGCTCCTGACCTTGGCACTGACGGCGCTGGCCCCAAGAACGCCCAGTCGCCTTGTGGGCCAAACGATGCGGCGACCTGCGCCAATTTTACCCATCAGGAAGTGTGCATAGATTGTTGCCCCTTTAAGCCCAACCCACTAGAACGGCCGTCAATGCAGGGCCTTCGTTCTGGGTCATGCTGGAAAAATTTTAGCCAATTCTGGGAGAGCCACATGGCAGACGCCGCCATTCACGGCCACGAGCACGAAGACACGCGGGGCTTCTTTACCCGCTGGTTCATGTCCACAAACCACAAGGACATCGGTATCCTTTATCTATGGGTTGCCGGGGCCGCAGGCTTCATCTCGGTCGCCTTTACAGTCTACATGCGGCTGGAGCTGATGCATCCGGGCGTGCAGTACATGTGCCTTGAGGGTGCGCGCTTCATCGCCGATTCGGCCGCAACATGTACCCCCAACGGTCACCTCTGGAACGTCATGATCACCTACCACGGTGTGCTGATGATGTTCTTTGTCGTGATTCCCGCCCTCTTCGGCGGTTTCGGCAACTACTTCATGCCGTTGCAGATCGGTGCGCCGGACATGGCGTTCCCGCGGATGAACAACCTGTCGTTCTGGATGTACGTTGCCGGTACCGCGCTCGGTGTCGCTTCGATGCTCTCGCCGGGTGGCAACGGCCAGCTTGGGTCGGGCGTTGGCTGGGTTCTGTACCCGCCGCTTTCGACGTCCGAGCAGGGGATGTCGATGGACTTGGCGATCTTCGCCGTCCACCTGTCCGGTGCCTCGTCCATCCTGGGCGCGATCAACATGATCACCACCTTCCTGAACATGCGCGCGCCGGGCATGACCCTGCACAAGGTGCCCCTGTTCGCCTGGTCGATCTTTGTCACAGCCTGGCTGATCCTCTTGGCGTTGCCCGTCCTTGCCGGCGCCATCACGATGCTGCTGACCGACCGGAACTTCGGTACGACCTTCTTCCAGCCGGAAGGTGGCGGTGACCCGATCCTGTACCAGCACATCCTGTGGTTCTTTGGTCATCCGGAAGTTTATATCATCATCATCCCCGGCTTTGGCATCATCAGCCACATCATTGCGACCTTCTCGAGAAAGCCGATCTTCGGCTACCTCCCGATGGTCTACGCGATGGTTGCGATCGGCGTGTTGGGCTTTGTCGTCTGGGCCCACCACATGTACACCGTCGGCCTGAGCCTGACCCAGCAGTCCTACTTTATGCTGGCGACGATGGTCATCGCGGTCCCGACGGGGGTCAAGATTTTCAGCTGGATCGCCACCATGTGGGGCGGGTCGGTTGAATTCAAAACCCCGATGCTCTGGGCCTTCGGCTTCTTGTTCCTGTTCACCGTTGGCGGGGTTACCGGCATCGTGCTCAGCCAGGCTGGCGTCGACCGGGCCTACCACGACACCTACTACGTTGTTGCGCACTTCCACTACGTGATGTCGTTGGGTGCAGTGTTCGCCATCTTTGCGGGGATGTATTTCTACCTGCCGAAGATGTCTGGCCGCATGTACCCCGAATGGGCAGGCAAGCTGCACTTCTGGATGATGTTCGTCGGCGCGAATATCACCTTCTTCCCGCAGCACTTCCTTGGACGTCAGGGCATGCCGCGTCGCTACATCGACTATCCGGAGGCTTTCGCCACCTGGAACTTTGTATCGTCGATGGGTGCCTTCCTGTCCTTCGCCTCGTTCCTGTTCTTCATCGGGATCCTGTTCTACACCCTGCGCTTCGGCAAGCGGGTGACCGAGAACAACCCCTGGAACGAATATGCCGACACGCTGGAATGGACCCTGCCCTGCCCGCCGCCCGAGCATACGTTCGAAACGCTCCCCAAGCAGAGCGATTGGGACAAGGGCCACGCGCACTAGCACTGCCTGTCTGAAACACCAAAGGGCCCCGAATTCGGGGGCCTTTTCTTTTGTCGTCCCGGCTGCTCAGACGACCAAGCGCCGCCCACTGTCCGGATCTGGATGGAGTTGGTAGCGATCTCCGCCCGGAATCCTGAACGGCACAGGGCCATCGCCACACGAATCGTGGACAGCGTTCTGGTCTGGACAGCCGGCTGTCTGAAGCCCCCCGATGAGGCCCTATTGGTGCTGAACTGCATTGAAGGGATGCTCGCCCTGCAAGTGGCCAGGCATGGCGCATCAGTGGATGCGGCCATCGATACCCTATCTGCCCGCCTTACCCCTAAAGCCGCGACCAGATTACGCATGGGACGGAACAGATCTGCGAGCTAAGTCCGCTACATGCCCTACGAATGGATCGACCCACCCCCCGGAGGCCCGAAGGCAGAGCTGCACCTCTGGCCTTACAGATCATTGCCCAAAAAGGGTTTCGTCACTTTTTTCGGCATCACCTTCACCCTTGTGGCGATCCCGTTGCTGGCGGTTCTTGGCTCACCCATCCTATGGGGCATCCTGCCGTTTATCGCGGTAGTTCTGGGAGGCGCGTGGTGGGGCCTGCAACGCAGCTACAACGATGGAGCGATCCTTGAAGAACTGCGGCTATGGGAGGACCGGATCACCCTCGACCGGCACAACCCGCGCGGCCACCACCAGTTCTGGGAGGCGAACCCGCATTGGGTCAGGATCAACGATTATCCAAAGGAAGGTCCGGTCGAACACTATCTGACCTTGCAAGGCGGTCCCCGGGAGGTCGAGATCGGCGCCTTTCTGACAGTCGAGGAACGCCTGGCCCTGCAGACTGAATTGCTGGACCGGCTAAGGGCCGTAAGATAGCCCGCTGCCGGCCAAAGAGCTGACGGCAAAGCAATGGTCGTCGCGAAGGCAGGCGGTCCCGACAAGGCTCCTCCCAAAGCCTTGCCAGAAAGGGCCTTAGCCCAACCGTTCCTTGACCATCGGTCCGACTTTACCAAAGTCCATCTGGCCGGTGTATTTGGCCTTGAGGGCGGCCATCACCTTGCCCATATCCCGGATCGAGCTCGCCTCGACCTCTGCAATGGCGACATCGACAGCGTCGGCGGCTTCTTCGCTGGACAGTTGGCGCGGCAGGAATTCCTCGATCACCCTGATCTCGGCCAGTTCCTTTTCGGCAAGTTCAAGACGGCCGCCTTCTTCGTAGGCACGCGCGCTTTCCTGACGCTGCTTGACCATCCGACCCATGATGGACAGGACAACGTCATCACCAATACCGTCGTCTTCACCATCACCCCGCGCCGCGATCTCCCGGTCCTTGATGGCGGCATTGACGAGCCGCAAGGTCGACAGTCGGTCTGCCTCCTTCGCCTTCATCGCCTCTTTCATGGCGGAATTGATCCTTGTACGCAAATCCATCTAGTTGTTCCTGTGATCCCCAAAACAAGCCTGCAATCTATCGAAAGCCGCCAACCATGACAACCAGAACCCCGCTGTCTGCAGGAACTGTGTCTCTTGGGCGGACCAAGCCTTGACCCCACCCCGGCCCGACCATAGTGTCCGGCCGATTTACAACCCCGGGGGACGATCGCAATGCCGCAAAACGCGCAAGCCAAACCGACGGCCTGTCTCGCTCTGGCAGATGGAACGGTGTTCTTCGGAAAGGGCTTTGGAGCCACCGGTCAGACAACGGCAGAGTTGTGTTTCAACACCGCAATGACCGGCTATCAAGAGATCATGACCGACCCATCCTATGCGGGCCAGATCGTGACCTTTACCTTCCCCCATATCGGGAACACCGGCACCACCCCCGAAGACGACGAAACGGCCGAGCCTTTTGCCGCCGGAATGGTCGTCAAATGGGACCCGACCGAGCCGTCGAGCTGGCGGTCCACCGAAGACCTGCAAAACTGGTTGCGCCGTAAGGGCCGGATTGCGATCGGTGGCCTCGATACCCGCAGACTGACACGGGCGATCCGGCATCAGGGAGCCCCGCATGTGGCCCTCGCCCATGACCCGGACGGCAACTTTGACATCGCCGCCCTTGTCGCGGCGGCCCGCGCTTTCAACGGACTTGTTGGCCATGATCTTGCCCGAGAAGTGACCTGCGCCCAAAGCTATCGCTGGGACGAAATGCGGTGGGCCTGGCCGCAGGGCTATCAACGCCAGACAGCCCCAGTCCATAAGGTTGTCGCCATCGACTACGGCGCCAAGCGCAATATCCTGCGCTGCCTCGCCTCGGCTGGCTGCGACGTCACCGTACTGCCCGCAACGGCAACGGCGGACGATGTTCTGGCCCTGTCGCCTGACGGTTTGTTCCTGTCCAACGGCCCAGGCGACCCCGAGGCAACCGGAGCCTATGCCGTTCCGATGATCCAGGGCGTAATGGAACGGGCTGCCATGCCAATTTTTGGCATTTGCCTCGGCCACCAGATGCTGGCCCTGTCCCTTGGCGCCCGCACGATCAAGATGAACCACGGCCATCACGGGGCCAACCACCCCGTCAAGGATCTTGAGACCGGCAAGGTTGAGATCACGTCGATGAACCACGGGTTCACAGTGGACAGCCAGACCCTGCCCGAAGGGGTCAAGGAAACGCATGTCAGCCTTTTTGACGGCTCTAACTGCGGGATCCGGATGACCGATCGGCCAGTGTTCAGCGTGCAGTATCACCCCGAGGCAAGCCCAGGTCCACAAGACAGCTATTACCTGTTCGAGCGGTTCGCGGCTGCCATGGCGGATCAGAAGGTTAGCTGACCCTTTCGCTGTTAAGCCGGGATTAAAATCAACATATTTAATTCAATAACTTAGCATCATACTTAGGTTCCATCATACGGTTCTGATTAGGTTCCACCTTGTACTACCCTTGCAGTACTTTTTGCATCGACGAACCACTACGGTCGAAGTTCATCCGGCGACACCTCCGCCGACCCGTGCTAGCGATCATCTGGAATTTCTTCTTTGTCTTGGATGCGAGGGCGCAAACCAAGGGACCCCGCAACCTTGGGCTAAGATCGGGAAGGACTTTGAGACGCTCTGTGGTAGGCGCTGGGCGGTTCTGTGTGGACGATTCCGTTAATAACCCCGAACACCATGTTGACCGCAAGTGAGGCTCTCAGGGGCTGTAGTTCGGGCATCGCTTTCTAGCCTATAAGTCTCACCCCAATCCTTGTCGCGATGCTGCCACCTGTGCATGGTAGCTGGGCGTTGAACTGAAAGGGAACTTGATGATGCGAAATTGCATCGTCTGCGGTAAGAACCTGTCATTCCGGCACGGAGACGAACACCGGCGTTCCAGTGATTGTGTTGCTGACAACAGCTGGCCAACTGACCATCCGAAAAATACGGTCGTGCTGCAGCAGGCAGAACACGCAAGGCAAGAACGACAAGCTGCAATCGAAACCATCATGCTCACCACAGAAGCATACCCCCAAGGGCTAACCATTACCCGCCGGATAGAGGTGGTAACTGCTGAATGCGCCTTCGGGATGAATATGTTCAAGGAACTGTTCGCCGGGGTCAGAGACATCGTTGGTGGCCGCTCAGAGGCTGTGCAGAAGACCATGAGAGACTCGCGGCGTGTTGCACTGTATGAACTCAAGAAGGAAGCTCACGCTGTGGGAGCAAATGCCGTAGTAGGTGTTGATCTCGATTATGTAGAATTGAGTTCTGCTGGCAGTATGGTCATGTTGGTAGCGTCAGGGACTGCTGTGGTGTTTGAGGAGTAAATTGCTTGAAGAGAATGTATCTAGCGACATTATTTGCTGTAGTTTCCACGGTTGCGTCTGGGGGGGAAGTCAGCTGCGACCTTGTCGGAGGCGCGGATACCTATCGTTTAATCAGAGAGGATGAAAAAGCTATACTTATCTTTAATCCCAATAGCGTTGACTTGATATCAGTTCCTATGTGGTGCGGTGGTAATACTTGTGTAAACCTCGAAGACGAAGACGGCTTTGATTCTGGAAAGTTGATGATTACTGGTCCAGTCCTAAAGTATGACACGGAAGCGCAAAATGTTGGAGAGCCGACCTATTCGATTTGGCTGAAGGGGACATCAAAAATTGAGGAAATTGAAGTAACCTGTACAGAATGAGAATGGTTGGACCTCATAAAACTTAGCGCCTTATGGCCAAAAACCTGCATTGCGCAGTGCTACAGGAGGCGACGACGACTGATGACACGTAGTCAGAAATAGACACCCATAGCTGAGCTAAGCCTACCAGACGCCAGCATCTACGAGAGCATAATCAATGGTAATGGGAAGATCGCCAAGGTACTTCACGCCAATCCTAGATGCGCGAGCATGGTGTCACTTTGGTGTGGCTCGAGTGTCTGTACATTTTTAAGATGACAGAATAAAAGTAATGAATACCAAAATCCCATTTATTATGCCACTCCTCAGGAGGTTCTGCACCGATGTAGTGTATCATCTGCAATACTATCGGTAAGATCCAAGCAAGCCTTCTAAAACCAAGTTCCTTGAGCTTGACGTTGATGCACAGCAGGCTTGGATTGAGGCTAATGTTCCTGACTACCAATTCAATCTCTATGGGGCCAACTATCTTGGTTGCTCTTATAAGCTAAACGAAGACACTCTCGTCGCGTATATTAAGTATCGTGATG
>CALFSV010000366.1 GCA_937916485.1 uncultured Paracoccaceae bacterium
GGGATGGGTGACAAATCGCAAAAAGCCCATATCCGTGCGCTCAAGGATTTTACGGCGTTCCTTGGTCGTTCACCCGATACTGCAGAGCCGGATGATCTGCGCGCTTATCAGTTGCACATGGCAGACACAGGCGTCACCCCATCAACATTCAACGCGCGCATCGTTGCCCTCAGGTTCTTTTTCTCGATGACCTGCGATCGTGATGAGATGAAGAAGTACATGCAATTTCGCACTGAGCCGCGCAAATTGCCTATCGTTCTCAGCGTTGAGGAGGTCTCGGCCTTGCTAGCCTCAGCACCCGGACCTGGTCTCAAATACCGCGCAGCCCTGAGCATTGGCTATGGCGGCGGTTTACGCGCATCAGAAGTCACCCACCTGAAGGTCCGAGACATCGACAGCGACCGCATGCTGATCCATATCGAAAGGGGCAAGGGCGGCAAGGACCGGGATGTGATGCTGTCACCATCTTTGCTTGTTTTACTGCGGGACTATTGGCGCGAGGTTCGTCCACAAGGTTGGTTATTTCCCGGTCAGAGCCGCGTCGACCCGATATCGCCGCGTCAGTTGAACCGGGCGTTCACGTCGGCCAAACGTATGGCCGGGATCAAAAAACCTGCAACGTTGCACACATTGCGTCATAGCTTCGCAACGCATCTATTGGAAGCCAACACGGATGTTCGGGTGATCCAGGTCCTGCTCGGGCATTCCAAGCTGAGCACAACAGCGCGGTACACTCATGTCGCGACAAAGACGCTGGGTGATGTCACCAGCCCGTTTGAGCACGTGAAGGGCCTGACCTGACGAACGCGTTCGCGTGTCAAAACACGCGCTGGAGATCGCTGACATCTTTCGCATGCACGGCCCTGCGTGGCGGCGGGCCAATGCTGGACATGTCAGTCTCGGCCAGCTCAAAGCGATGTCCGCCATTGAGGCCTGCCGGACCGAGGCGCTCGGCGGGCATGTGGCGGCTTGCACTAAATGTGATCACCACCACATCGCGTACAACTCGTGCAAAAACAGGCACTGCCCTAAATGTCAGGGGCCCGCCGCACGCGATTGGATGGCGGCACGGGCCGAAGACCTGCTGCCGGTGGAATACTTCCACTTGGTCTTCACCCTGCCAGCCGAGATCGCCCGTATCGCTTTCTGGAATAAGAAGGCGGTCTATGGACTGTTGTTCCGCGCCTCCGCCAAGACGGTGGCCACCATCGCTGCTGACCCTAAACGCCTTGGCGCAAGGATCGGTATGACAAGCGTGCTGCATACATGGGGCTCTGCCTTGGTCCATCATCCTCACGTCCACATGATCGTGCCAGGCGGTGGGTTGTCCAAAGACGGCAACCGCTGGGTCGCGTGCAAGCCTGGGTTCTTTCTGCATGTGCGGGTTTTATCCCGACTGTTTCGACGCTTGTTTATCGAGGGGTTGTTGGCTCTGCATTGTGAAGGAGAACTCAACTTCTTTGGTGATTTAGCTGGGCTATCAGAACCGCAGGCTTTTGCTGCATATTTGGCCCCGCTGCGCAAAAACGAATGGGTCGTTTACGCCAAACCACCCTTCGGTGGCCCCAAGGCTGTGCTGGCTTATCTCAGCCGTTACACGCACCGTGTCGCCATCTCAAACAGCCGTATCGTCAGTGCCGATGCCAACACCGTTGTGTTTCGATGGAAAGACTATCGCGTCAAAAATGGCGACAAACAGAACATCATGCGCCTCTCTACCAGCGAGTTCATCCGCCGCTTCCTGATCCATGTGCTTCCGGACGGGTTCCATCGCATCCGCCATT
>CALFSV010000367.1 GCA_937916485.1 uncultured Paracoccaceae bacterium
CGGTATGGAATGACCGAATCAAATATGAACACTTCCAACCCCTATCGCGGTGACAGGCGGCCCGGAACCGTTGGCCCGGCGTTGGCCGGAGTTGACGTCCGGGTCTGCGACGACAGCGGGGCGGAATTGCCCCGGGGCGAAATTGGGACAGTCGAGGTGCGCGGCCCCAATGTCTTTGCCGGCTATTGGCAGATGCCTGAAAAGACGGCGGCAGAACTGCGGCCCGATGGCTTCTTCATCACCGGTGATCTGGGGCAGATGTCGCAGGACGGCTATCTGACCATTGTCGGCCGGGCAAAGGACCTGATCATCGCAGGCGGCCTCAACATCTATCCAAAAGAGGTAGAAGAGGTGCTGGACGATCTGCCCGGTGTTCTGGAAAGCGCCGTGATCGGTGTTCCGCACCCAGATCTGGGTGAGGCGGTTGTCGCTGTGGTGGTGCCTGAGGCGGGCGCACATTTGACATCGGACGCCCTGCTGGCAGCCTTGTCCGACAAACTGGCCCGGTTCAAACAGCCCCGCCACATCGCCCTGATCGAGGCATTGCCCCGTAACACCATGGGCAAGGTGCAAAAGGCAGCGCTACGGGCGGATCACGCAGGGCTGTTTCAGTCCGGGGACTGACGCTCGCCCGGTTCGGGTAGGATGTCGTAGGGGGCTGTCAGGTCCCAGACGTGTCCGGGCACCATGTTCTTCATCTTTGAAGGCTCTTCCCGGCGCAGATGCAGGACGGTCTCAACGGCCTTCATCTCGACGCGCGTGCGCGCAAACTCCAGCCCCCGTGGCCCGGTGCGGGGCTGCAGCCAGCCGACAATGCCGCGCAGCCAGTTGGGCATCCGGCGCAGGGGCAGGCCTCCGGCGGCAAGGCGGACGTTCTGAGCAAAGCCTTTGACGGCCGCCGCCCGCTTACCCTTTGAACCCGGCGCCGAAAGGCTGACCTCTGACCCCAGACCGTCAAGCATCTCTTGTCCGCGCTCATTGCGCACGATCAGCCATTGTTCGCCCTCACCCGCCATATAGCCGACGGTGATGTCCGACAGCCGGTTGGTGTAGTCGACGCAAGTCTTGCAGGTCAGCGGAAAGAAGTCGCGGCGCAGGTCTGACAGGGGAAGGCGCAGAAAGGGGATCTCTTTCTTGCGGCCATCTTTGAACCGCATCTCCACATGATAATCGGCCCGAAACTCCAGATAGGTGACGGTCTCGGGGGCATCGGTCAACAGGCCCAGAAACTCGTGAAAGTTTTCGGTCGTCGTATTGTCCGAACAAGGTGTGCCGATCACGTAAAGCCGGTCAAAGCCCATGTCGGCCTCGATCTTGCGCAGGGCGTGGACCTGGCAGGGAATGCCGATCACGGCAAGGCGCTTGTACCCGGCCTTTTGGGCAGGCTCGAGCATCGCCAGAAGCGGGGCGTAACCCATCCGCATCCCGCGCGCCTGCGCCATATCGGCGGCCCGCGTGATCAGGGCCGGGCGGGGGCGCCAGCGGTCATCGGGGTCGGGCACCATGCAGACAACGGCCTCGACCGCCCCGGTTTCCAGCAGGCGTTCGGCCAGACGGGTTGTCAGGCCGGTCCATTGGGCCCCTTCGCGTGCTGGCTTGAGCGCGGCCCGATACATGACAGTCGACACGCCGAAAAAGCCCTCGTCCCCCAAACCGGCGGCGCGTCCGTGCACGGCCTTTTCGGTTTCGGGATAATTGGGGGCAATGAACTGACAGGCCTTGCCACAGTCATTGGCGTTCTTCATGCGCGACAGTCCGCAGTCCGTGCACAGGCGGCGGGGGGCGGGGTCGGCAAAGCGGTCGGGGATCAGGGGGACGGGCATGGCCCTGACTATGACCAGTCCTGTGCGACTGTCCAGTTTAGTTGACACTTTTCTTGCCAAGATTTTTGGCCCGATCCGACGCATGTTCTGTCGGTGGATCAAATTTTGCCTGAAGACCCGCAAATCTTGGGCGAATGGACCATTTTCATTGCCCGCGATGCTGTATATGACCCCTTCGTCATCAAAGGGAGCCGCCAGATGGGCTACAAGATCGCCGTTGTGGGTGCCACGGGTAACGTGGGCCGCGAAATGCTCAACATCCTCGCTGAACGGGAGTTTCCCGTGGACGAGATCGTCGCCCTCGCCAGTCGCCGGTCGCTGGGGTCAGAGGTGAGCTTTGGCGACAAGACGCTCAAGACCAAGGACCTTGATACCTTCGACTTCACAGGTTGGGACATTGCCCTTTTTGCGATCGGGTCGGATGCCACCAAGATCTATGCGCCCAAGGCTGCGTCGCAGGGCTGTGTCGTCATCGACAACTCTTCGCTCTACCGGATGGACCCTGATGTGCCGTTGGTCGTGCCAGAAGTGAACGCCGACGCCGTCCTTGGGTATCAAAAGAAGATGATCATCGCTAATCCCAACTGCTCGACCGCGCAGATGGTTGTCGCGTTGAAGCCCCTGCATGACCGGGCTGTGATCAAGCGGGTTGTGGTCAGCACCTACCAATCCGTGTCCGGCGCAGGCAAGGAAGGGATGGATGAACTTTGGGATCAGACCAAAAGCATCTACAACCCCACCGACAACAAGCCGCCGACCAAGTTCACCAAGCAGATCGCCTTCAACGTCATTCCGCATATCGACGTCTTCATGGAAGACGGCTCGACCAAGGAAGAGTGGAAGATGGTCGCCGAGACCAAGAAGATCCTCGACAAGGCGATCAAGGTGACGGCCACCTGCGTTCGCGTGCCGGTGTTTGTCGGCCATTCCGAAGCGATCAACATCGAGTTTGAGGAACATCTGGACGAGGACGAGGCCCGCGACATCCTGCGCGAAGCCGCCGGCTGTATGGTCATCGACAAGCGTGAGGACGGCGGCTACGTCACCCCGATCGAATGCGTGGGTGACTTCGCAACCTTCATAAGCCGCATCCGGCAGGATTCGACACTGGATAACGGGCTGAATATGTGGGTCGTCTCTGACAACCTGCGCAAGGGTGCAGCCCTGAACGCCGTCCAGATTGCCGAGGTTCTTGGCCAGAAGTGCCTCAAGAAAGGCTAAGCCGTGAAGAACAGGCCGACCGCCCCCGGTGGCGGCCGGCCTCTCGGGTAAGGCGCGCGCTGATCAAACGCCACGATTGCTCTTGATCTAAGTTGGCGCTAACGCAGAGGCACCAATTTCCTCCAGGGGTGCCCTGACGTGTTTCAATTCATGACCCCTGCGCGCCAGGTCTTTGCGGGCTTTGCCATTTATGCCTTTGCGCTCGGCAACATTTTCCCCCGGATCGGTCAGGTCCAGTTGGCCATGGGCGTCGAAGAAGGGCTGCTTGGCCTTGCTTTGATCGGGGCACCTGCGGGCACGCTGATCGCCCTTACCTTTGCCTCTCCGTTTCTGGACAGGTTGGGCTTTCGATGGGCGCTTTTGATTGGCACGCCACTGCTGGCGGTCTTCTACGCCGTCGCGGTCCATGCGTCGTCACCCGGCATGCTGTTTCTGCTACTTGTCCCCGCCGGTCTGACCATCGGCTGTCTTGAGATCATCCTGAACCTCGAGGCGGATCGGGTTGAACATGCGGTTGGCCGCAGAATCATGAACCGCGCCCACGCCTTCTGGTCCATCGGCTTTTTCGGTGCCGGCAGTTTTGGGGCTGCGATGGCCGGTATTGGGCTGTCGCCGCAGGCGCACCTTGCCATTGTCGTGCCTGTCACCTTGGTTCTGGTCATCCTGTTTCTCGGCCGCTTTCAGCCTGCGCCCCATCGGCCGGGCAATAGTGCAGAGGCGACCCCCCATTTCGCCGCCCCCTCCTGGCCGATTGTCATCCTTGTGGCCTTTACCCTTAGTGCCATGCTGATGGAGGGCGCGTCGATCGATTGGTCGGCTATTTACATGCGCGACGTCTTTGCCATGCCGCCCTTTGTGGCGGGCCTGACAGTGGCCTGCTTTTCGTTTTTTCACGCCCTGTCCCGGTTCTTTGCGGACGGACTGGTGGACCGGACTTCGCCATCAGTCGTTGCGAGGATACAGCTGTATATCCTCTTTGCCGGCTGTCTGGCCGTAACATTCGCCCCCCATCCCGCGCTTGCCATGACCGGGTTTGCCCTGATGGGGATTGGATCGGCGACCATGTTTCCTCTTGCAATGTCGGCCGCTGCCCAGCGGACCGACCGGCCCGCCGCGGTCAACGTGGCCGCCCTTGCCCAGTTCTCTTTCATGACCTTCTTGTTAGCCCCGCCGCTCTTGGGTTTTGTGGCAGAGCATTGGGGAATCAGAACGTCGTTTGGGATCGGGCTTCCTCTCATCATTCTCAGCCTCCTGACGACAAAGGCACTGCACCAAGGCCACAGCCGGTAATTCGCGCCTTACCCTGAATGGGTTATAATATCCGTTCGGATATAATTTTGCGCATCCGTCCTCTTTCTATATTCTCTAGTCCAGTGGCGGGTTTGGCCCCAAATTTGCTAATGTTTTGAAAGGGGAAAGCAGAGAGTTGGCGTTGGTCAATTTAATGCGGACCTCGGCCTCACTTCCTCAGGGGGTGGTTGTCCATTGTTTTGGGGGCCACCCTATGAGGTTTTATTATTTGTGGTGTGGCCGCCGTTGCGCAACTCCAGATGTGCGGCGGTAAAAAATGGGGCGCACCCTACGGCATTTAAGCGCAGCTAAGAGAACAGCACCCATTGATGCAGACCTTTTTTAGCGATGCCCGTTCCATTCGGCGGGATTATTAAAGCTGTTACAGGGTGCGCCCTGGCGGCATTTCGAATGGTAAGTGGGCGGGTCGGCGGCATTTTGCGTCGACCCGTTGCTTTTTGTGGAACCCAACCGATTGCGGGGGCCATGTCCGGTGCTGGTAATGCACGATCAAAGCAGACCCCTTTCATCGTCAGGTAAACCACAGTCCACAGGCCGGTTTTCGGCGCGGGCTCGTCGGGCCCCTGCGCCAAGTATGGCGAATGCCAAGACCCTGCGCACCAGCTTTTCTGCGACATTCTGTTCCTTCCACGTCCCCTTGATTGGCAATGAGCCAATGGCAAGGCAACCAAATCGAGCCTCTCTCGCGTGGGGAGGGCGCACATTGTCATTCGGCTTGAGGACGACCTTGCCAGTCAGGAAAAAGTTCGGGTGACGAACTGGGCGGCGATGGCCGGACTGTCAAAAACGCTCGGCTCTCAGAACCTCGCAATCGGTAATGCTGACCACGCCGATATGGCGTTCAACAACCTCAAAGGCCGAGGCCAGAAGGTCGTCCAGCCGCTCTGGTCGGATCAGGCAGATCACGGCGACCATTCCGCTGGCCCGGCCAATCTGGCCTTCGCGGCTCCACTGTCCGGACCGGCCAGAGCCGCCAAGGACCGGGAGAATTGTGAAGCCGGTCACCCCGGCTTTGACAAGGGCGTCAGTCAATCGGCGCTCCAAAGGGGCCTCGATGACGATCTCAACACGTTTCGCGGTATGGGTCTGCATCGTCAGCCTCCTGCTATCATTTGGGCCACCGCGACATAAAGCGGGATACCCACCACAAGGTTAAACGGAAACGTCACCCCAAGGGACAGGGTCAGATAGACCGAAGGGTTGGCCTCTGGCAGGGCCACGCGCATGGCGGCAGGCACTGCAATGTAGCTGGCCGACGCGCTTAGAACCATCATCAGGGCAACCCCGCCCGTGGACAGACCGATCAACATCCCAAGGGCAAGACCGGCAAGCGAACCAACGACCGGCATCGCCACGCCAAAGCCGATGGCCCCAATGCCAAGCCCCGCGCTGCGCGCACCGCGCAGGCCGCGCCCGGCCACAAGGCCCATGTCCAGCAGAAACAGGCAGAGCACGCCTTGGAACGGCGAGACGATAAAACTTTCGATCTTGGCCAGACCCTCTGCCCCGGTCAGGCCCCCGATAAGGAACGACCCGACAAGAAGGACGATCGACCCGTTCAGCAGGATCTCCCGCAATAGTCCGGGTTCCATCTTGCCCGTTCCGCCGCGGGCCATGATCCATAGGGCGGACAGGATGGCGGGGGCCTCCATCGCGGCGGCAACGGCAACCATGTAGCCCTCTGCCTCGATCCCGCGCCCGCTTAGAACTGACGTTGCGGTGACAAACGTCACGATCGAGATCGAGCCATAGTGTGCCGCGACAGCCGCTGCATCCGTGCGGCTAAGCCCTGTCATGACGCGCAACATGCCAAAGGCAATGAACGGCAGGCCAAACGACAGGATAACGCCGGCAAGGATGGCAAGCCCAAGTTTTGCATCAAGGCCGTGGTCCGCAACGCTCGCCCCGCCTTTGAAGCCGATGGCAAAAAGCAGATAGATTGACATCGCCTTGGCGGCAGCCTCGGGCACCGTCAGGTCCGACCGCCCAAGGGCAGCGGCGAGACCGAGGACAAAGCTCAGGATGATCGGCGACAGCAGGTTGTCGGCTGCAAGGGAAAGAATGTCGTTCACCAAAAACCTCTAGCTCAGGGGTTCAAAGCTGTGGCGTGCCTCGTCCCAATAGCGCAGCGATCCGTCGCCGATATGGTTCCAAAGACCATGCAGGGTCAGCCTGCCATCCTCGACCGCCTCGCGTACAAACGGAAATCCCATCAGGTTATCGAGCGAGATCACGACCGATTCCTGTTCCAGCGCCCTCAAACGCTCGCTCCTGTCGCCTTGCGGCAGGCGTTCATAACCCGGGCGCAGGATGTCCATCCAGCGGCCGATAAAACTGGTCGTCTTTTCCAGCTCAGGCGCATCGCCCGAACACATGTCGTAGCAGCCTTCCACTCCGCCGCATCCCGAATGCCCAAGGACGATAAGGTGCGACACGTGCAAGGTGCTGACCGCATATTCAACAGCGGCCGAGGTCCCGTGATGGTCACTGTCGGGAGCATAAGGGGGCACAAGGTTGGCAATGTTGCGGTGAATAAAGAACTCACCCTGATCGGCACCAAAGATCGAGGTCACATGCACCCGGCTGTCACAACACGAGATCACCATCGCCCGGGGACGCTGCCCCTCTTCGGCAAGGCGGCGGTACCAGCCCTGGTTCTCGGCATATGTCGTCGCTTTCCAGCCCAGGTAGCGGCGGATCAGATATTCTGGCAGCGGACGCGCATGTGTCATCGTGGGTCTCCGGTCAATTCGGTCCGTTCCATTGCTCTTAAGCGGGAAACCGGCAAAATTCGAGAGGTAATCGTGTGCAGGAAGGCCTGCCGTCAACTCTTTGAGAAGCAATATGACTCATGCTTCGGGAATGTGCTCGAACCGTCCAAACCGCCAAGAACCTGTGCGCCTGACCCAAACGGTCTGCCGCCTGATTCATCATGAGCCGCTATGCGTGGACCCCGACGCGATCCTGCTTGCCGACCACAACGCCATGTTGACCGGCCAGTCAAAAAGCCTTTCCCAATTGTCCGAGGAATTGGCCCATAGTCTGCATGAGGTGACTGTGACGCTCGCCTCAGATGACGACGCGGCGCTGGTTGGGGCGGTCAGACGGATTGGACGTATTGGAATTGATCTGGGATTACCCGACCTGCAGCGCGTCGCCAAGGATGTCCTGACCTGCTCAATCAGTGCCGACACCGCCGCTCTGGCTGCGACAACCGCGCGTCTTCTCCGGCTTGCCCGGCAAGTGCTGCTCCAGCTACGGGAGTGGCGCCCCCCCAGCTAGCACCTTGCAGTCCGGCCACCGCGCGTTAGGGTCCTCCCATCCCCAGGCCCCGAGGAACGTGATGCCCGCAGCTTTTGCCCCCGCCACAGTGAACGCCATCCCCACCAGCCTAGTCACGCCAGAGGGGCTGCCCACCCTCATGCGGGGATTGGCCTTGCCGGCACGAACATGGCTGGAGGCACAGGGCTTCGGGGCGAAGGCCGGTCAATGCGTGACCTTGCCATCCAGCGAAGGGACGATTGGGGCCGCTATCGTCGGTCTGGGTGACGCCAACGACCAGCGCCGGGGGCGGTTTCTGGCTGCGAGTGCCGCCAGCCGTTTGCCTGCCGGCATTTACCGTATCGCAGAAGCCCCCCCGGGCACATCTTTGGACGAAGTGGCCCTTGGCTGGCTGCTCGAAAGCTACCGTTTTGACCGCTACCGTAGCCAAAGCCCAGTGAAGGCCCAACTGGTTGCCCCCGACGGTATCGACGCCACCCGGATCAGTGCCATAGCCGAGGGGGAAGCGCTGACCCGCGACCTGATCAACACGCCCGCCAGCGATTTGGGCCCCGCCGACGTCGAAGCTGCGGCCAGGACCCTCGCCGAAAGGTTCGGGGCTACGGTTGATGTGACGACGGGTGACGCCCTGATCGGTGCCAACTTTCCGCTGATCCACACGGTCGGCCGTGCGGCGGCGGCCCATCGGGCGCCGCGATTGATCGACATGCGCTGGGGGGGCACCGGGCCCCGGCTGACACTTGTCGGCAAGGGGGTCTGCTTTGACACCGGCGGCCTAAATATCAAGCCAGGCAGCTCCATGGGACTGATGAAGAAGGACATGGGTGGCGCGGCGACGGTCCTGGGGCTGGCCCATATGATCATGGCTCTCGGACTGCCCCTCAGGTTGCGGGTGCTGATCCCGGCTGTCGAAAACGCCATTGCCGGGGATGCCTTCCGCCCGCAGGATATCCTCACCTCCCGCAAGGGGCTCACGGTTGAGGTTAACAACACCGACGCCGAAGGGCGCCTGGTTCTGGCCGATGCCCTTGCGCTGGCAGGCGAAGAGGAGGCAGAGCTGACGATCTCGATGGCGACCCTGACCGGCGCAGCCCGCGTGGCGGTAGGGCCGGATCTGGCCCCTTTCTTTACCGATGACGAATCCGCCGCCAGCGCCATCAGCATGGGCGGAGCGGCGGTTGCCGACCCGGTCTGGCGTCTGCCTTTCCACACACCCTATGACGCGATGATCGAACCCGGGATGGCCGACCTTGACAACGCACCGTCGGGGGGAATGGCAGGCTCAATCACAGCGGCGCTTTTCCTGCGTCGGTTCGCGCCGGCCCGCTATGTCCATTTCGATATCTACGGCTGGCAACCGGCCGCAGCCCCCGCCCGACCCAAGGGGGGCGTCGGCCAGGGGGCACGGGCGGTGCTGCAGGCGCTTCCTGATCTGCTGAACCTCTGACATGGACCGACGACTGACACCCGCCAACGGCCGGGTCGCTGACCTGTCACTCGCCGGTCAGGTCCAGGCAGACAGCTACCTTGCCGGCCATCCCGCGCGGATCAATGCCCCTGTCATAGACCTTTGCCCGACCGAGGGGGGGCACCGGGACCGACAGCTGATCTGGGGCGACAGCGTCACAGTCTACGAACGGCGCGGCGGCTATGCCTTTGTCCAGTCTCACAAGGATGGCTATGTCGGCTATGTGGCCGAGGCCGGGCTGGCAGAGGCCCGCGACGCCACGCATTTCGTCAGCAGCCCGGCCACGCATCTCTATGCCGACGAGGATATCAAGTCGCCCGACTTGGCGGCCCTCAGCTTCGGATCGCGGCTGCTTGTCACGGCAGAGCGGCGCAAATTCTGGGAAACCCCTGACGGCTTCGTGCCAAAATCGCATCTGCGCGCCCTCGACCGGCCCTTTGCCGACCCGGTGACGGTGGCACAGCTGTTCTTCGGGGCCCCCTACCTCTGGGGGGGCAACTCGATCCGTGGGATCGATTGCTCCGGGCTGGTCCAGGCTGCCCTTCTGGCCTGCGGCGTTGCCTGCCCCGGTGACAGCGACTTGCAGCGGGAAAGCCTCGGGACCGTACTACCGGATGACGCGGCCCCCGTCCGGGGCGATCTCTACTTCTGGCGTGGTCACGTCGGGCTTCTTGTCGACCCGGACACCCTCCTGCACGCAAATGCCCATCACATGGCCGTCGCCTACGAACCGATTACCAAGGCGATCGCCCGGATTGCCGCCCAGGACGGAGGCCCGGTGCTGACCCGCAAAAGGCTCTGACACGCGCTTTTTCTTGCCAGAAATATTCCCCCCGGAGGGTCCCGTCCCCCCAACAAGGCCGTCCGCCGGGCTATTCGACCACTCGGATCAACCGACGCTCAAGCACCCTCAGAACCTGGCCCAGATCGTTGCCACGCTTGAGAACCTGTCCTTCCATCCCGATCACCGCATATTGGCCTTGCTTCAGGCGAAGCTTGGGACGCTTCTCGATCCGGTAAAGCGGGTTCTCGGCCGTGCGGCGAAAGACAGAAAACACAGCCACTTCGCGCAGACAGGAGATACCGTAGTCGCGCCATTCGCCAGCGGCCACCATGCGACCATATAGGGACAGTATGGGCCCCAACTCGGTTCGGTGAAAGGCGACCTGATCAGGTATGGCGTGCGGGGTGAGGGGGACCGGAGGAAGCATGTTCATACTCAAGACTTGCGCCATTCCGGGAGCAAATCAAGGACCTGGCGGCGTCCGGGCAAACAAACCGATCGTTTGGTGAATCCAGCGCACAGGCTGACCACAGATGTGGCAAGGTGGCACAGGGTTGTCCAAAGATGGTCCTTCCCCGATCGCCTCAGCCGCAAAACAAGCGGACGATGCGTTCATCCGGCCCAATCTCGATGTTCAGGCGCTCCGCACGGTAATCCATCGTCATTGGCTGACCGGGTCGCAGGATGCGGATCTGCCGCATGATCAACTCGCGTTCTAGCGCCGTCGCGGGGGCTCCGATCAAATGGGCATAGGGGGCAGCTTCACAGCTGTCAGCCTCCGGTGCAGGCAGCTGAGGGGGCGGCGCAATGGGTTGGGTGGCACAACCTGCGACCCATATCAGGGCAAGGCAAATAAATCGCTTCATCGGATGATCATGGCAGCAGGAGATGGCCACGGTAAAGGTTGAACTCGCACGCAATTTGCCCGAACCTGCGCGAAACTGAAATTGGAGGACCCCATGCGTACCAAAGCCGCCGTCGCCGTTGCCGCGGGCAAACCGCTCGAAGTCATGGAGGTCAACCTCGCTGGACCCAAGCCGGGAGAAGTCCTGGTCGAGATCAAGGCAACAGGCATCTGCCACACAGATGAATTCACCCTGTCCGGGGCCGATCCCGAAGGCATGTTTCCAGCCATTCTTGGCCATGAAGGGGCTGGTGTCGTGCTCGCGGTCGGCGCGGGCGTCACCTCGCTCAAGCCGGGTGATCATGTCATCCCGCTTTACACGCCTGAATGCCGTGAATGCCCGTCCTGCCTGTCGCGCAAGACCAATCTGTGCACCTCGATCCGGGCGACACAGGGCCAGGGGTTGATGCCCGATGGCACGTCACGCTTTACCACGCTCGATGGTGATCCGATCCTGCACTACATGGGCTGCTCGACCTTCGCCAATCACACCGTCCTGCCCGAGATTGCTCTGGCCAAAGTCCGCGAGGACGCGCCCTTCGACAAGATCTGTTACATCGGCTGCGGCGTTACCACTGGCGTCGGTGCCGTGATCAACACCGCACAGGTCGAAGAAGGGGCGACAGCCGTTGTCTTCGGTCTTGGCGGCATTGGTCTCAATGTCATTCAGGGGCTGCGTCTTGCAGGGGCTGACATGATCATCGGTGTCGATATCAACCCGGACCGGAAGGCCTGGGGCGAACGGTTCGGCATGACCCATTTCGTCAATCCCAAAGAGATCGGCGAGGATATCGTCCCCTATATCGTCAACATGACGAAACGGCGGGGCGATATGATCGGTGGGGCCGACTACACCTTTGACTGCACCGGCAACGTGACCGTCATGCGTCAGGCCCTCGAATGCAGCCACCGGGGCTGGGGCGAATCGATCATCATCGGCGTGGCGCCTGCCGGGGCCGAAATCTCGACCAGGCCGTTCCAGCTGGTGACGGGACGGGTCTGGAAAGGCACCGCTTTCGGCGGGGCGCGGGGCCGGACCGACGTTCCAAAGATCGTCGACTGGTACATGGAGGGCAAGATCGAGATTGATCCCATGATCACCCACACCCTGGCACTTGAAGACATCAACAAGGGCTTCGATCTGATGCACGCGGGGGAATCGATCCGGTCCGTCGTCGTCTACTAGGGGAGGGTGGGTTGAAACCCACCTTACCAGACAGGCTCGAGGCGCTGGTGCCGGCACTGGCGCCTCCCTATGCATTGTGTGGGGTTGGACTCGCCGTAGGCGCCGCAGTGCCACAGTACTACATTGCAAACGCGCCCGGGATCAGCGCCACGCCCAATACCCTGTTCAGGGCGGCCTCGATCTCCAAGATTGTCACGGCCCGGACCCTGGACCGGGTCGCCCAAAGCGCAGGGTTGGGGGCCGAATTCCTGAACGACGACATCGGGTCCCATCTGGGGTTTCGGCTGAGCAACCCGCATTGGCCGGACCGCCCGATCACAATCGGGCAGGTGGCCAGCCATTCGTCCGGGCTTTGCGACGACGCGGGCTACAGCCTGCCCGCGGGCCAACCCATCGCAGAGTGGTTCGAGGAGGTCGGAAGCGGCTGCTTTCTGGCTCATCCGCCGGGCACATTCTTCACCTATGCCAATCTCGGCTACCTCCTTCTTGCGGCCGTTTGCGAGGCTATCGGGGCAGAACCGTTTGATATCCTTGCCAGACAGCAGGTCCTCTACCCCTTGGGTATCGAAGGCGGATTCAACTGGTCCGGCGTGCCAGCCCCACGTCGCGAGGATCGGCTTGCCACGTACCGGCAGGACAATGGCGCCCTTGTGCCGCAGATCGACAGCGCCGTTGCCCGCGAAGGGATCAGCGACCCTGAGGGCAACCCTGCGCTCAGCGCGCCGTACCAGCTTCACCTAGACGTCACGCAACTCTCGCCGCAAGGCGGCATGCGGCTGTCCTTGCAGGGGGCGCTTGCCCTTGCCCGGTCGCTGGCCAACGAACCTGCCCAACGGCTCTGGACACCTTCTATGGGTCCGGGCGACTACAGCAACGGCATCTTCGAAAGCTACGGGATGGGCCTGCAAATCCTTGACAACCCGGCCTTCTATCCCCGGCCGCTCATCGGTCATTTTGGCAACGCCTATGGCTTCCTCGGCGGGGTCTGGTATGACAGGGAAAGGAACGCCGGATTTGCATACGCCTTGAATGGCGCACCCATCGATGCTCCGGATGACAGCCTGATGGCCGAGGAACACGCGCTCTTCACAGCAATCGGCGCACATATCGACAAGGGCTGACGCCCGCTTTTTCTTGCTCCAAATATTCCCGCCGGAGGCATCCGCACCCTCCATCTGCTCCGGCTCCGCAAAGGAACGATCCCAAATGCCAGACGCCAGACGCCCCCTGCTTGCCGTGCTCATCGATGCGGACAACACATCCCCGAAACATGCCGGTGCCATCTTCGAAGAGATCGCCGGACTTGGCGAAGCCTCGGTCAGGCGCTGCTATGGCGACTTTTCCTCTCAACAAATGGCCGGATGGAACCGTGTTCAAGCCGAACACGGGATGGTGCCGCATCACTCCCCCGCCAACACGGTCGGCAAGAACTCTTCCGACATCTCTCTGGTGATCGACGCGATGGATATCCTCCATACCGGTCGCTTTGACGGTTTCGTGCTGGTGTCGTCCGACAGCGATTTCACTCGGTTGGCCAGCCGGATCCGAGAGCAGGGGCTGGACGTCTACGGAATTGGCCAGAAAAAGACGCCCGAGGCGTTCCGCAAAGCCTGCAAGAGGTTCATTTTCTTGGAGAACCTTGGTCAGGGCGCCGAGGCTGGTAAACCCGCGCCGATTGCGGTGACGGGGGAAAAACCGCAACCAAAGGCGCAGTCAGCCTCGTTGCAGGAAGCCCGCGACATCATCCTCAGAGCAATGGACGCGATCGATCAAGAGGACGAGTGGTATGCGCTTGGCCCGCTGGGCCAGTACATCACGGCGGCCAATCCCGATTTCGACACCCGGACCTACGGGCGCAAAAAACTCAGCGACCTTGTTCAGGACCTGAAGGTGTTTGAAACCAAACGCGGGGACGGCAATCAATTGCTGGTGCGGCGGATCGATTAGACCTGTCGTAAGGTGGGTCCTGACCCACCGCCCCTGTCTCGTAGCCAGCGTCAGGATCTGGGTCCATATCGGGCCATGAATGTAGCCACCGCCCCGTCGATTACCTTTATCCGTTGTGACTCCGGGATGGTCTTGTCCACCTGAAACACCAAACGCTCCAGCACATCTGCCTTGCATAGGGCGTGAAACTGGTTGGCGGCCAGGTCGAAATCCTCGATGACCAACTCCCCCCGCTCGACAGCCTCCCGGAAAAAGGCGACCAGTCTGGCGCGGATAAGGGCGGGGCCGCTTTGGTAGAATTCGGCCCCCAAAGTTGGAAACCGGTCGCTTTCGCCGACACAGATCCGAAAGATCCGTTGCCCGAAATCCGAAGAGATGAAAGCCAGGACCTGGGTGGCTGCTTCGCGCAGAATGACATCGACTGGCGCGCTCATATTGACCTTTTCGATCGCCTGATCGGCTTGCCGTCGACATTCCACTTTGGCGACCTCCATGAAGAGCATCCGCTTGTCCGGGAAATAGCTGTAAAGTGTGGCTTTGGACACGCCGGCTTTGCGTGCGATATCGTCGACACTGGCCCCTTCGAAGCCGTCCGTCAAAAAGACTTCCTTGGCCCCTTCAAGCACCTGGTCGAACTTCCGACCGCGTCGAATTGTATCGCTGGATCCGTCCGGCATATTTCCTCCCTGTCCGGTCTTCAGGATAGACCGTTCAGTTCAGTTACGGCAAGAGCACAAGGTCGCGACGTTTCCGGACTTGCCAACCAGCCTGCGCTTGCTACTTTAGAATTATTCTAGAAAGTGGAGCCCCCATGATACCCGGCATCTCCTCCCGTCGCCGTTTCTCTGATCTGTCCGAACAGGAAGTGCTCGCCCTCGCGATCTCGTCCGAAGAGGATGACGGTCGCATCTACCGTAGCTATGCTCAGCGCGTGCGAGCGGACTACCCGGCCTCGGCCGCTGTGTTCGATGGCATGGCGCAAGAGGAGGATGTTCATCGCCAACGCCTGATTGAGTTGCACCAGGCCCGGTTCGGAGATGTCATCCCCTTGATCCGGCGTGAACATGTGGCAGGTTTTTATGCACGCAGACCGGTCTGGCTTGTCGAAAACCTCAGCCTTGAGGCTATCCGGTCAGAGGTTGAGGCTATGGAGCATCAGGCAGAGGCGTTCTATCTGCGCGCGGCCCAAGCCACCCAGGATGCCGATACACGCAAACTGCTTGGCGATCTTGCGGCCGCCGAGGCGGGGCATCAGCGGGCCGCCGACGAACTGGTTGAAAAGCATCTCGATGACGATACCCGTAGCGAGGAAGATCGTGGCGCCCACCGCCAGTTCATTTTGACCTGGGTTCAACCTGGTCTGGCCGGGCTCATGGATGGGTCGGTGTCGACACTCGCCCCGATCTTTGCCACCGCATTTGCCACCCAGGACACCTGGACGACCTTCCTTGTTGGTACTGCAGCCAGCGTTGGTGCGGGCATTTCCATGGGGTTCACCGAAGCGGCACATGACGACGGGGTTCTGTCCGGCCGGGGAAGCCCGCTGAAGCGGGGCATTGCCTCTGGCGTGATGACGACCATCGGTGGGATGGGGCACGCCTTGCCCTATCTGATCCCGCATTTCTGGACTGCGACCACCATCGCAATGATCGTGGTGTTTGTTGAGCTTTGGGCCATTGCATGGATCCAGAACAAGTTCATGGAAACGCCCTTTATCCGCGCGGCCTTGCAAGTCGTTCTTGGTGGTGCGCTGGTCTTTACGGCAGGTGCCCTTATTGGCAGCGGCTAATCCGCGTCCGGCTTTCAAGCGGTTTTAGTCTGTGACACGTTCCGGTTCGTGATCCAACGTGCTAGGGCGCGACCATGCTTGCGATTTTCCTTCAGACCTTGCCGTTCTTTGCCATCATCGGATTGGGCTATGGCTCCGGCCGGACAAAGTTCTTCACGCCCGAGGCGACCGCCTACCTCACCAAGTTCGTCTTCTATTTCGCCCTGTCGGCGATGCTTTTCCGGTTTTCCGCGAACCTGACATTGGGTGAGCTGTTCGACTGGAACTTTGTTCTGGCCTACCTCAGCGGGACAGCAGTCGTTTACATGCTGGCGACTGGCGTCGCCTTTGCACGGGGTATCAAGGTCGAGGAAGCCGCGGTTGAGGCGCAATGCGCCGCCATCGGCAATGTGGGCTTTTTGGGTATCCCCATGCTCGCGCTTTTGCTTGGCGAGGCTGCCATTGGCTATGTGATGCTGGTCCTGGCGGTCGACCTGATCGTCTTTGGCTCATTGATCGTTATCCTGATCACCGGCTCCCGCGATGGCCGGATGAGCATTGGCATTCTGCGCACGGTGGGCATCGGCCTGATCAAGAACCCGATGATCGTGTCTATCGTCCTCGGCCTTCTTGTCTCAAACTTCGAAATTCCGTTGCCGGCCCCCGCGTGGGAGTTTTTGGTGATCCTGGGCGCTGCTGCGACGCCAGGCGCCCTTTTTGCCATCGGCGCCTCCCTTGCCACCAAATCGGCGGAACGGATCGCTGTGTCGGGCTGGCTGTCTTTTGTCAAGTTGGTCTTGCATCCAGCGGCGGTCGCCTTTGCCGCGCTGGTCCTTTTTCCCGTCGCACCCTACGGTGCCGGTGTGATGATTGCCGCGGCCTCTCTGCCGGTTGCGGGCAATGTTTATATCCTGGCCCAGCATTACGGTGTGGCCCCGGCCCGCGTTTCCGCCTCGATCCTGATATCGACGACCTTCAGCATTCTGACCGTCTCGGGCGTGATCGCCTGGGTGACGACCTTCATGCCCTGAGGGGCAGGACGAACGAAAGGACTACGATGAAGACGATTTCCGAGAACCGCTGCTTTGGTGGCGTCCAAGGCGTTTACTCCCACGCGTCCGATGCCACCGGGACCGACATGACATTTGGCCTGTTTCTGCCCGAGTCGGCAGAGGATGGCCCGGTGCCGGTCCTGTGGTATCTTTCAGGACTGACCTGCACGCACGAAAACGCAATGGTCAAGGCGGGCGCTCAGGCCCTTGCGGCAAGTGAAGGCATGGCGCTGGTCTTTCCGGACACCTCGCCACGCGGGGCAGAGGTCGCGGACGACCCGGCCTATGACATGGGGCAGGGCGCGGGCTTTTACGTCAACGCCACCGAAGCGCCCTGGGCCCCCCATTTCAACATGTGGGACTATGTGGCCGAAGAGCTGCCTGCCCTTCTGGAAGGGACCTTTGCGATTGACCCGGCCCGACAGGCGATCACCGGGCATTCGATGGGCGGCCATGGGGCGCTGACCCTCGCCATGGGGCTGCCTGGCCGCTACCGCTCTGCCTCGGCCTTCGCGCCGATCTGCGCGCCAAGCCAAAGCGAATGGGGCCGCAAACAGCTTGCCGGTTATCTGGGAACCGACGAGTCCACATGGGCACGCCACGATTCGACCCTGATGATGCGCAACCGGGGCTTTGACGGCCCGCTTTTGATCGACACCGGCACCGCCGACCAGTTTGGCGACCTTCTGATGACCGAGGCATTGGCAGAGGCGATTGCCATGCGGCGTCAACCAGCCACCCTGCGGCTGCAAAAGGGCTACGACCACAGCTATTTCTTTGTCTCGACCTTCATGTCGGACCATGTGGCTTTTCACGCAGAGGCCCTGTTTAAGTGATCTATGTCGACGCCGATGCCTGCCCGGTCAAGGCCGAGGCCGAGAGGGTTGCCACCCGCCACGGCTTGAAGATGTTTGTCGTGTCCAACGGCGGCATCCGCCCGTCGCCGCATCCGCTGGTCGAAACGGTCATCGTGCCCGACGGGCCGGATGTCGCCGACATATGGATCGCGGATCGGGCCGGGCCCGGTGATGTCGTCATCACAGGCGACATCCCCCTTGCCGCCAAATGCGTTGCCTCAGGGGCGCGGGTGGTCAAGCACAATGGCGAGGTCCTCGATACCCGCAATATCGGCACGGTGCTGGCCAGCCGGGACCTGATGGCCGATCTGCGTGCTGCTGACCCGTTTCGTCAAGGCGGCGGGCGGCCGTTCTCCAAGGCGGATCGCGCCCGCTTTCTTGACACGTTGGAGCGTCAGGTGCGGGCCGCAGCCCTTGATCGGCCAGCGCCGCGGGAAAACGACACGCCCTAGGATCAACTCCCCTCCCCAAGGCCCCAAGCTCCGGCTAAGGTCCCCCTGACCATCAAGGAGACTGGCATGACCCGACCCAGCGCTGTCATTTTCGATATTGGGAATGTTCTGATCGAATGGCAGCCGGAACGGTTTTATGACCGCGTTGTCGGCAAGGACCGTCGGGTTGCCATGTTTGAGGCGATCGACCTGCACGCCATGAACGATGAGGTCGACCGGGGGAGTAACTTCCAAGAGACCATCTATGCCGCCGCCGACGCAAATCCGGAGTGGACGGCCGAGATCAGGCTTTGGCATGACCGTTGGATCGAAATGGCTGCCCCGGTCATCGACCACTCTGTACGGCTTTTGCGGGCGCTGCGGCGCAAGGGGGTGCCAGTCTTTGCCCTGAGTAATTTTGGAATCCAAAGCTTTGAACTGGCAGAGGGGCATTATCCCTTTCTGGAAGAGTTCGACCGTCGCTATATCTCGGGGCATATGGGCGTGATCAAGCCAGAAGCCCGAATCTACGAGATGGTGGAACAGGACAGCGGGCTAAGCGGGCCGGCACTTCTGTTCGCGGACGACCGCGCCGACAACATCGCCGCAGCCGAGGCGCGAGGATGGCAAACCCATCTCTTTGAAGGCCCCGATAGTTGGGCGCAGCGACTGGTAGCCGCAGGGCTGCTGACCGAACAGGAGGCAGAATGAGCGTTACAGTCATTCCCTTTGCCGAAGGGCAATCAAAGCTGAACTGGATGGACCTCATCGGGGCGATTGCAGCGGGTCACGAAAGGCCACCCGCACAGGTCGAGGATGTGTTGATCTATCGCGGCACGGACACGCTGCTGAACCGGTCGGCGTGGATCGACGGGATGGGGATCGCGGTCAAGGCCTGCACCATCTTTCCGGGCAACGGGGTGGCGGGCAAACCGGTGGTGAACGGGGCGGTGAACCTGTTTGCCGACAGCGACGGCGCACTCGAGGCTATCGTCGATTTTCATCTGGTGACCAAATGGAAGACCGCCGGTGACAGCCTGTTGGCAGCAACGCGGCTGGCCCGTCCCGATAGCCGGAATATCCTGATCGTCGGCGCGGGCACCGTGGGCCGGTCCCTGGTTGAGGCTTATGGTTCGGCCTTTCCTGGGGCGGGTTTCACGATCTGGAACCGGTCCGCCGAAGGGGCCGCCCGCTTTGCCGCCGATTGCCCCGGCGTGACCATAGCGAGCGATCTTGAGGCCGCGGTTCGCGCGGCGGACATCGTCAGTTGCGCCACCATGAGTGCCACACCGATCCTCAAGGGCGACTGGCTGTCACCCGGCACCCATGTTGATCTGATCGGGGCCTATAGGCCCGATATGCGCGAGGCGGACGATGTGGTCATGCAGCGGGGCAGGGTTTTTGTGGACGCCATCGGTACGACGGTCGAACATATCGGAGAGCTTATTGAACCGATCAGGTCGGGTGCTTTGAGGGCCGAAGACGTTGCTGCCGATTTTCGGGAATTGGAACGCTTTGTCAGAACGTCGGATAATGAGATAACGGTGTTCAAGAACGGTGGTGGTGCCCATCTGGACCTGATGGTCAGCCGGTACATTCTTGACGCATGGAGAGCTGCATGAGTTTTGTTTGGGTCATCCTTGTTGCTCTGATCGTTCTCGTCCTGCCCAATTGGCTCGAGTCCCGGCGTCAAATGCCGGACCTGTCCAAAGTCACCGGCCAGATGGCCGAACTGGAAATGGGGCGCACGCATTATCGCTGGATGGGCCCGGTCAGAGGTCCGGTCATCGTCGCCATTCATGGACTTTCGACCAACTCTGTCGTCTGGAATGCGATGGCCAAGTGGCTTGTCGGGCTTGGTTACCGGGTGTTGGTCTACGATCTATATGGTCGGGGTTTCTCGGATGCGGTCAAGGGCCGTCAGAATGCTGATTTCTTCGTCATGCAACTTGAAGAGCTTTTGGAAGATCAGGGACTTTACCAGGATCTGACCCTTCTTGGGTATTCCATGGGAGGTGCCATTGCCACGGCCTTTGCCGCCCGCAACCCAGATCGGATGAAGCGCCTTGTTCTGCTGGCCGCGTCTGGCGTCGATGTGAACGAGGACCCGCAACACCGATTTATGCGGCGTTGGCCCGTGCTCGGAGATTGGCTGCATGCCCTGCGCGAACCCTTGCAGATGCGGAGCAGGCTATCGGCGCACGAGGACAAGATGCGGTCGGTCCCAGATCTGTTCGAGGGGCAAGAGCGGGACCTGGCGCGTAAGGGCTATTTCCCGTCGCTGCTTTCGAGCAGACGAGGCATCCTTGCTGAACGTCAGATGGTGGCGCACCGGGGGCTTGGAGTTGACGGAATTCCGGTACTGGCGATCTGGGCCGAGAAGGACGAGGTTATTCCCATCAGTTCCGTCGGAACGCTTGCACAGTGGAACAGGACAGCCCGGCAGGAAGTGATCGAAGGTGCTGGTCATGGGATGCCCTATACCCATCCGGATGAGGTGGTCGAAAGCCTGCGCGAATTGCTGCAGCGCGATTGAGCCCTGTCTAGCCCTCGACCCGGCCTTAGAACGAGCCTGACACAGATGGAGGGGCCGGTGGTTCAATCCGTTAGAGAGCCTTTTCCTGATCGTCGGACCGGGCTAGGGATGCCGTCATGATGAGTGTTTCTTCTGCCTATGCTGCACGTGTCGTCGAAGGCCATCTGAGGGCCGATCCCGTGCAGGAGGCGGTCTTGCCAGCCCTAGACAGGGTCCGCGACGGTTTGAGCCAGCAGGTTAAACGTGGCCTGTTCCGCAAGGCTGCGACCCCGGTGCGCGGCCTGTACCTGTGGGGCGGGGTCGGGAGAGGCAAGTCTATGCTGATGGACCTGCTGTATGCCACGGTGACGGTGCCCAAACAGCGGCGGCATTTCCATGCTTTCATGCAATGGGTGCACGCCGAGATGAATGCTGTTCGCAAGACAGGGGCAAGCGATGCGTTGGCCCCAGTTGCGGACAAACTGGCCGACGAGGTGCGATTCTTGGCCTTTGACGAGATGCAGATCACCGATATCACCGATGCCATGCTGGTGGGCCGCTTGTTCGAGAGATTGTTTGCGGCGGGCGTTACGGTGGTTACAACCTCGAACCGGCCGCCGGACGATCTGTACAAGGACGGCCTGAACAGGGCGCTGTTCGTGCCGTTCATAGCGATGCTCAAGGACCGGCTCGAGGTGATTGCCCTTGATAGTCCAATAGACCACCGGCAAGGTCGCCTGAAGGGTAGCCCGACCTATTTTACGCCGATCGATGCCCAGTCCCGCGCCAAGATGTCGGAAATCTGGGAAGACCTGACCCATGGTCATGCCCATCCCGAGATCCTGCGGGTGCATGGTCGGGACGTTGAGATTCCCGCCTTTTACAACGGAGCGGCGCGGGCGTCGTTTTATGATCTGTGTGGCCGCCCTCTGGGTCCGGCCGACTACCTTGCGCTTGCCGGCGTTGCCCGGGTCGTCATGATTGACGAGATCCCGCAACTCTCAAGTGAAAACTTCAACCAGGCCAGACGCTTTGTCACGCTGATTGATGCATTGTATGAGGCAAAGGTCCGCTTGATCTGTTCGGCAGCGGCCCGGCCTGACATGCTTTATGTCGAAGGCGAAGGGTCGTTCGAGTTTGGTCGGACGGCAAGCCGACTGGAAGAAATGCAGTCAGAAGGATGGGGATCACAGTCGTGACCCCGCGCTGCCTGACCTGGCCCTGATTGCCCTGTCCGTGTGACGAGGCGTCCCCTGGCCCGATACGGAATATGAGTATTTGGTACGAAGCGAAGGGGCTTGGGCTTGCGGGGGCTGAACCGCTGAGCCACTGTCATACCGGAAGGAGCCTGATGATGACCGAAGATGCCGACCGCCATGCCCAGAAGATGGCCAAGAAGAAGGCCGCCCGTGACAAGATCATGGCGACCAAGACCGACCAAAAGGGCCTGATCATTGTTCACACTGGCAAGGGGAAAGGCAAATCTTCGGCCGCGTTCGGGATGATCTTTCGATGCATCGCCCACGATATGAAATGCGCCGTGGTCCAGTTTATCAAAGGCGGTATGAGTACGGGTGAGCGCGACCTGATCCTTGCCCGATTTACGGATATCTGTTCGTTTCACACGATGGGCGAGGGTTTTACCTGGGAGACCCAGGACAAGACCCGCGATACCGAGATGGCCCAGGCCGCCTGGGCCAAGGCCAAAGAGCTTATCCGCGATCCTTCCAACACCATGGTGCTTCTGGACGAGATCAACATTGCGATTCGCTACGACTATGTGAGCATTTCGGAGGTTGTACAGTTCCTGACCGAAGAGAAGCCGCCGATGACGCATGTCGTCCTGACCGGTCGGAATGCCCATGACGAGCTGATTGCCGTTGCTGACCTCGTCACGGAAATGGAACTGGTCAAGCATCCCTTTCGGTCTGGGATCAAGGCGCAGATAGGCGTCGAATATTGATTGATATGCAGACCGACGTTTGCTGAAATCGGCTGACATCCTAAATGAAACGCCAAGACGGAATTTTGTTCAGCCCCTGCGGATTGATATGCTAGCGTAGGATTTGGAGATTCGTGGTAGCGGGTGCCGACCTAGCCAGTCGGAGGCCACAGACCGACGGGATGGGAACCGGTTTTGAAAGAGAATGCGAAGAGCGTGGGAGGGCCTTCTTCGAGGGAAATTGGTGGTGTTGCAGAGCAACGCCACCTGCTACCTTTTCGTGCCGTGCAATCTTTGGCGGACGAAGTGGTCGTGCATTTGGCCAACCGAATGCGGATCGACCCGGCGCATGTTGTGCCTCCCATTCATGTTGATGTTGAGTCCTTCACTCGGGCCCTTCTAGACAACCAGTCCGAACAAGCGGCGGAGATAATTCTGAAAGAGCGTCGTGACGGCGTTTCTATGGAAGCCGTCTATCTGCTCACGTTGGCCGGTGCTGCCCGTCTGATGGGGGAAATGTGGCTGGAGGACCGCCTGTCGTTCATCGATATGACGGTGGCCACTGGGCGCATATTCGGGATGATGCGTGGACTGCGGTTCGACGCCGAGCAACCCATGCTTCAAGGCGAGAAGAGCCGAAAAGCGCTTTTCGTGACCGTTCCGGGCGAGACCCACACCCTTGGTGTGACCATGGCGGCCGATCTGTTCCGGTCGCGCGGTTGGATGATCACGCTTCGGACCGGCCTTGATCATGGGCAACTGGCGGAAAGCCTGTCGCAGGAGCATCATAGCGTCATCGGTATTTCGGCCGGCCATCCCAAATCGATCGTTGCCTTGACCCGCCTTGTTGTGGCTTTGCGGATCTTGCAGCCCTGGGCGCATATCATCGTCGGCGGTCAACTGGTCGAGCAGGTTCCCGATCTGAAGGAACTGATCGCGGTGGACGCTGTGCTGGCTAATGCGGACGATGCGGAAGAGGTGCTTGCAGCCCTTTCGATCCGACCGCCCCGGGATCAGACTTAGGGCCTTGGCTGTGCGGCCTCACCGGCCTTGCGAGCGGCTGTCAGGGTAAGACCTGTTGCAAGGGCCTCGGGATCCACCTTCAGCTCGATCACGGCGACGGTGCCTGCGGCCTTTGCACGTGCGAAAGCCTCGGCAAGCTGGCTGAATTCGTCGACGACCTCGCCATGTCCACCATAGGCGCGGGCAAGGGCGGCAAAGTCAGGGTTTACGAGTGCAGTGCCCGAGACCCGACCCGGGTAATGCTTTTCCTGGTGCATCCTGATCGTACCATAGCGTCCGTTGTTGACGACCAGGACAATCGGAGCGGCCCCATGCTGGATCGCGGTGGACATTTCGTTGAGGGTCATCTGAAAGCAGCCATCACCGGCCATGCAGACGACGGTGCGGGTGGGATACTCAAGCGCCGCCGATACAGCCGCGGGAAAGCCATAGCCCATGGACCCCGATGTCGGGGCAAGCTGCGTTCGGTACCCTTTGTAGCAGAAGTACCGATGGAGCCAGGCGGCGTAGTTTCCGGCCCCGTTGGTGACGATGGCATCCTGAGGCAGCGTGTCCGACAGCCAGCGGATCACCTTCTCTTGCTTGACCGCGCCGGGGCTTTCCTTGGGGGTTGCCCATGCGTCGTAGTCGGCCCGCGCTGCTGACGTCCAGCCGCTCCAGTCAGTGCCGCAGGGGGCCACGCGGGACAGCGCCCGGACGAAGGACACCGCATCGGCCGTGACCATCAGTTCGGGTTGATAGACATGTCCGGGCTCATCAGGGTCTGCGTGCACATGGAACAGCCGCTGGACCGGCCCCGCCGGGTCGATAAGGGTGTAGCCTTGCGTTTCGATGTCGCCCAGCCGCGAGCCGATCACCATGATACGGTCGGCCTCGCGCATCCTTTTGGCAAGGGCCGGATTTATCCCGACATTGAGGTCACCGGCATAGCAAGGGTGCCGGTTGTCGAGGTAGTCCTGCCGTCGAAAGCCGAGGGCGACGGGCACCCCTTGGGTCTCTGCGACGGTGGCGAGGTCTTCTGCCGCTTCGGGCGACCAATGCGGTCCGCCGACGACAAGGAGGGGACGTTCGGCCAAGGACAGCCAGCCGATGGCGTCCTCGGCAACGCCGGCAAGGGTTGGGCAAAGCTCCATCATTTGGGTCGGGGCGTCGGCCACGTCGGAGAGTGCGCTGAGCATGTCTTCGGGCAGCGCCAGCACCACGGGACCGGGCCGGCCTGACGCCGCCAGGCTGAAGGCACGTGACAGGTATTCGGGCAGGCGGTCGATACTGTCGACCTCGGCCACCCATTTGGCCAGGCCCCCAAACACGGCCTTGTAGTCAATCTCTTGAAACGCCTCGCGATCGCGGTGGGCGGTGTCGATCTGGCCGACGAAGAGGATCAAAGGGGTCGAATCCTGACGGGCGACGTGGATGCCGGAGGCTGCATTGGTAGCTCCGGGCCCGCGTGTGACAAAGGCGATGCCGGGCTGACCTGTCATCTTGCCATAGGCCTCGGCCATCATGCAGGCCCCGCCCTCGTGTCGGCAGACGATATTGGCGATGCCACTGTCATAAAGACCGTCGAGCGCGGCGAGAAAGCTTTCGCCGGGCACGGAAAAGACCCGTCGCACTCCGCGCGACGCTAGATGGTCCGCCAGGATTTTTCCGCCATGCCGCTGCATCACACGCTCCCTCTTGTCGATGAAACGCACCATGTGCCAGCCAGAGCGGAGTGACAAGTCGCGGTTGTTCTGGCGACCGAACGCCATAGGTTATGAAGCTGGCCCTGTTAAGGATGTTCTGACTTATGACTTCTCTTCTTGGTATTTCCGGCTCGCTCCGCACCGGGTCTTACAACACCAAACTGATGCACGAGGCGGCCCGCCTCTTTGCCCCAGACAACTTTGTCATCGGCAATTTGCGGCTGCCGCTCTATGACGGCGATCTTGAAACCGCTGAGGGCATTCCTCCGCAGGTTCAGCTTCTGGCCAACCAGATCGCGGCGGCGGACGCCATCGTCATTTCGACCCCGGAATACAACAAGGCCCTGTCGGGGGTTCTGAAGAACGCGTTGGATTGGGTCAGCCGGACCAAGCCGAACCCTTGGGCGGGCAAGCCTGTCGCCATCATCTCGGCCACTGGCGGCCGTGCGGGGGGAGAGCGGTCGCAATCCTCGCTACGCCTATGCCTCAATCCGTTTCGGCCCTGGGTGCTGCCGGGACCAGAGGTGCTGGTTGGTGGTGCCTCGGACGAGTTTGACGACGAGGGTCGTCTGACCAACGACCGCTATCTGGCCGCCCTGTCAGAGTTGATGGAGGGGCTAAAGGCTATGGCGCAATCGGGGCGCTGACCTCGATCAGATTGCCGTCCGGGTCGCGCAGATAAATCGACAGGATTGGCCCCGTCGCCCCGGTGCGGCGGACCGGCCCGTCTTCGATCGGGATGGACAGGGCCTTAAGATGGGCCTCCCAATCCGAGAGTAGGCTGTCGGTCAGCAGGCAAAGGTCGGCAGAGCCGGGGGTTGGCTGGTTGGCATGGGGGGCAAAGACGGCATCAGCCGGGTGCAGGTTGATCTTCTGGGCGCCGAAAGACAGCGCCTGACGAACGGTGCCGTCTGTCCCGGCAAAGGAATGGGCCGTCATGCCCAGCACATCGACATAGAACCGGACCGTCCGGTCCATGTCGCTGACGGTCAGGACCAGATGGTCAAGGGAGGTGATGCGAACCATTGCGCTTGGCGACCTTTCTTGTATCCCTGACAGGATGACAGAACCGGTAGATCGCAGCCAGAGTTTGATCGACCCGATCGACCCCGCCCGCGCCAGGGCCCTTCAGGCGGCGCTGGGCGACGAGCCGGCTATTGAGCATGGCGATCCCCTTCCACCATTCTTTCACCAGATGTATTTCTGGGATCCACAGCCTCCGGTCGCCCTGGGCCGCGATGGTCATCCGGCCACGGGTGGTTTCATTCCTGACATGGGTCTGCCCCGCCGGATGTGGGCGGCGGGCCGCCTTGTGTTCCACAGCCCCCTTTTGGCCGGTATCCGGGCAGAGCGGATCAGCACTATTGAGTCTGTCACGCGTAAGGAGGGGCGGTCGGGCCCGTTGGCCTTTGTGCGCCTGCGCCATGACTTTCGCCAAAGGGGGACGCTGGCGCTGACCGAATGGCAGGAACTGGTCTATCGCAACGATCCGGGTCCGGGGGCAAAGGCCTTGGCCCCTCCGGTCGCTGGCACCGACGAGGATCAAATGGTGCTGCGATCCTTCGATTCGACTTTGCTGTTCCGCTATTCCGCCCTGACCTTCAACGGTCACCGCATCCACTATGACGAAGCCTATGCCCGTGAGGTCGAAGGCTATGACGGCCTTGTCGTGCATGGCCCTCTATTGGCGCAACTGCTGATGCTGCTGGCCGCCGAGAAATTAACCACCCAAAAGTTGCAGTCCGAAAAGCTGCAGCCGCTGTCAGAGTTCAGCTATCGCGCAACCGCGCCCTTGATGCACCATGAGGTGGCAGAGCTGTGTTGGCGGGCGGATGGGGCGCTTTGGGTGCGCGGGCCGGACGGGCGGCAATGTATGCTGGCGCAGGCCCGCTAGGACGTTTTGGCAGTCAGACCCGGATTAGGCCCGGAACGGATCTGGTATCCGGTCCCGGCCCTCAAGGATCAGGTCGGCCATGACCTCGCCCACCAAAGGCGCCATGCCAAAGCCGATCTTGAACCCCCCATTGGCAATGAACTGGCCGGGCCGCGCCGGATGGGCGCCCAGCACCGGCGCCCGGCTCTTGCTGCGCGGACGAAGCCCTGCCCAACGTTCGATGATCGGGGCCTGTGACAATGCCGGAAGGACGGCGCAGGCCCGGGCGATGACGTCCTCTAGAAGGGAGTCGGTCGTGTCGGCGGTTTCCCATTCCCTCTCGGAGGTAGAGCCAACAGCGACCGTCCCATCGGCATGGGGCACGATGTGCAAAGCATCGGCAAAGAGCTGGGGGCGGTTCGCGGCCGCAAGGCGAAACAGGGCCGCCTGACCCTTAACGCCTGCGCCGGGCACCTGCATGGCGGTGAGGTCGTGAACGCCTGTTGCCCAGACGACCTGTCCGGCTTCGGGGCCTTCCTCAGTGATCTCGGCGTTGCTGTCCCGCAAGGCTGCGGCGAGGGCTGCAAGCGCTTGGCGGGGGTGAATGCGCCCGGTCAGGGTGTCGTGAACGAGCCAGCCGGACGGGCTGTGTGGCGCCCAGTCGCCCTGAGAGCCCGCGGAAACCACCTCCCAGACCGCGCGGCCTTGCCAGAGAGTTTCGGCATTCTCCGCCCGCTCTTGCGCCCGGGCCACCTGTGCGTCGTCGGCCAAGGGTTGCAGCCGCCCGGTGCGGGCATAGCCGGGATCGCCGCCGCCTGCGCGGGCCACTTCGGCCCACCAGTCGCCAGCCATCAACAGGCTTTCGAGTTGAAACGCCTTCTTGGGGTTCCACTGTTCGGGCACATGGGGGGCGAGGGCCCCGACGATCCCGCCACTGGCCCCGACCCCGATCCCGTTGGGGTCAATGACGCGGACCTTTGCGCCGCGCCGGGCGGCGGCCCAGGCAACGGAAAGGCCGAAGATGCCAGCCCCCATGACCGTCACGTCCACCTGTTGATCTGCCGTTGCCATTGCCCGCCGCTCCTCGCATTGTCGCGCCGCAACCTAGGGGTTTCTCAGATGCAGGACCAGCCGGCAGAAATTGACTGGTGCGACGGGCGCGTCCCGGTGTCGCGCCGCTTTGACGACCCCTATTTCTCGGTCGAGGATGGGTTGGCCGAAACGGCCCATGTCTTTCTGGCTGGCAATGATTTGCCTGCCCGATTTCGCGACGGGTTCCAGATCGCAGAGTTGGGGTTCGGGACGGGGTTGAACCTTTTGGTGACCTGGGCCGCCTGGGAGGCCTCGGGCCAGTCGGGCCGGTTCGGGTTTACCACCTTTGAGGCCTATCCGATGGCCCTGTCCGATATGGCCAAGGCGCTGGCCGCGTTCCCCTCGCTCGATCCGTTTGCAAAGCTGCTGCTGAAGGCTTTGGCCAATGGGGGCGACAGGCACGATCTGGGTGGGCCGATCCTGACTCTGGTGCCGGGCGATGCCCGCGAAACGCTGCCCGCGTGGCAAGGGCGGGCCGACGCTTGGTATCTGGATGGCTTTGCCCCAGCCCGGAACCCGGAAATGTGGGGCGACGACCTGTTGCAGGCCGTGGCCGCCCATACCGCGCCCGGTGGGACTGCGGCGAGCTACACTGCAGCCGGTCACGTGAGGCGGGCCCTTACGGATGGGGGGTTTGACGTCGCCCGGGTCCCCGGCTACGGGCGCAAGCGCCACATGACGATGGCCAGGATGCCCGAATGACCGAGACCAATACCCGCCTTGGCATCTGGCTGATGATCGGGACCTCTTTCGTATTTGCGGCTCAGGACGCCCTGTCGCGGCATCTGGCGGCCGAATACAGCGTCTTTCTGGTGGTGATGATCCGCTACTGGTTCTTTGCCGCCTTTGTCATCGCGCTTGCCGTGCGGCGGTCGGGCTCGCTGCGCAAGGCGGCGGCGACCTCTCAGCCGATGGTCCAGATCTTTCGTGGACTGCTCCTGGCGGGGGAGATCTGCGTGATGGTTCTGGGCTTTACCCTGCTTGGGCTGGTGGAAAGCCATGCCATCTTTGCCTGCTATCCGCTCTTGGTGGCCGCCCTTTCCGGCCCGGTCCTGGGCGAGAGGGTCGGCCCCTGGCGCTGGGCCGCCATCGGGGTGGGATTTGTCGGTGTTCTGGTGATCCTGCGCCCCGGCCACACCGTCTTTGCCCCGGCAGCGGCAATTCCCTTGCTGTCGGCGTTTCTGTTTGCCCTTTACGGCCTGCTCACCCGCTATGTCGCCCGCAAGGATACGGCGATCACCAGCTTTTTCTGGACGGGAACCGTTGGGGCCGTCGCCATGACCGCAGTTGGCATCTGGACGTGGGAGCCTATGACCGGCCCCGACTATGCCATGATGGCAACCCTATGCGTGACGGGTGTGGCGGGTCATTTCATGTTGATTAAATGCTACGAAGTGGCCGAGGCGAGCGCGGTTCAGCCCTTTGCCTACCTTCAGATGGTTTTTGCCGCTGCCCTTGGCCTGCTGGTATTCGGCGAGGTGCTTGAGATGAATGTCGTCATCGGAGCGAGCATCGTTGTCGCCGCCGGTCTCTTCACCCTTTGGCGCAACCGCAGGGCTGGCGCCTAGCCAACAGCCCTAACCGCCGGGGCGGGCAAATGGGCGAAGGCTGGTGCCGGGCGCAGTGGCCGAGGCAGGTGCGATCACGCCTTGTGATCCCGTGCCGGTCGGTGTCGTCCCGTCGTTTCCCGTGTCCGGCGAGGGGGGGGCGTCGGGATCAGGCCGGGCCTGGGGACGGACAAAGGCGGGTTTACCGACGAGCAGGGCGGTGAAATCAACTGGGCCTGTCTCACCGGTCAGGCGTGCGTGATAGACCGGGATGGATTCGGTGACCCGCATCACGTAGTTCCGGGTTTCGGTGAATGGGATATGTTCGATCCAGTCGATGACATCGACCTCGCCCCGGCGCGGATCGCCCCGCTGGACCATCCAAGTGGCTGGTCGGCTTGGGCCCGCATTGTATCCGGCGGCAATCATCACCTGGCTATCGCCAAATCTGTCCTGAAGGTTGGCCAGATAGCGGGATCCAAGCTGGGCGTTGTATTCCCAGTCCGCCGTTAGGCGGGCGCGAGAGTAGGGAAGGCCAAGTTCACCGGCGACCTCTTCGGCCGTTGCAGGCATCAACTGCATCAGTCCAAGCGCCCCAACGGGACTGCCAACGACAAAGTTGAATTCGCTTTCGCGGCGGGCAATCGAAATCGCCAGCTCGGGGGCTACCGGCAACGCCATCTCGGTGAGCGGATGCAGGGGAAAGTAAAAGGCGGGCAGCACGATGCCGCGGGCAGCGGCGGTCTTGCCCACAAGCAGCGTCAGGAAGGGTTCGTCCATCTCCGTCAGCATACTGCCAAGCTGTGCAAGGCCTGTCCGGTCAAGGGTCCGGGCCTGCTCCGCCACAAATTGGACCGCGGACCCGCGCTGGTCAGCACCAAGCAGCAAGACCATCGCGCGGGTCAGATCGCCTGACAGGAGCTCTGCCTCGCGCCAGTCGGGAAACACCTCACGACCCGCCAAAGTCGGATCAAGGGGACGACCCAGCCTTTCCGTTGCGAGCAATCCGTAAAAGGCTGTCTGATGCTCGGCTGCGCGGCGATAGGCGTCGGCGGCCGCTGCTGCATTGCCCATCTGTTCAAGCGCCCGCCCCGTCCAATATGCGGCGCGACTGGTTGAGATCGGACCAGAGCTGGTTGCCTCGACTCGTGCGAAATGGGTCAGGGCCTGCCCCGGGGCGGACAGGTAGGTCAGGCTGACGTAGCCGGCCACCCATTCCAGATCGGCATAGATCTCACCGTCGGACAGATGATGATTGATGGCGATGGTGTAGGCCTGTTCTGGGCGGCCCTCGCGCATGGCCCAGCGGGCCAGAGTAGCCCGCCAACTGGCCCAGCGAAAAGGTTGGCCAAGGCTTTCGGCGCTGTCGGAACGGTCGATCAGAAGAGACGTTGCATCGCTATAGTCTCCGCTATCGGCGAGCCTGTTGAACTGGTCGTAAAGAAGGCCGGGATGGTTCCGCAGCGCACTTGGGACGGCGGCCAGCTTGGTTTGCCGGTCCGGTGCGTTGCGGATCAGGGCAATCCGGGCCTCTGCAAGCAGCCGGTCATCAGGCGATAGTAGGGGCAACAGTTGCTCTGCATCGCTGCTCCGCCACCGCCAGAGCATGGCGTCAGCCCTTGCAGCGTGATGAGAGGCGAGAAGGTCGGCATTGTCGGCAAGCACCGCTGCCTGCCCCTCTTCGGTCAGGCCGAGCGTCAGCCAGGCGTCAACAACAATGGCGTCTGCTTCGGTCGACTGCCCTGTGGCGCGCATAGCCCGCGCCAGCGAGGCGACACCTTCGCCTGTCTGTAGAGGATTGCCCGCAAAAAAGGCGATCACATCGGCAGGCGGTATTTCGGCCAGGATCGATAGTTCGGCTTTGCCACGCAGCGCACTCAGACCGGGCCAGTCGGGGCGTGAAGCGAGAAAACTGCGATAATCCTCGAACGTCCCTGCCCCAGCCCTCAACCGATGCCAGCTTACCAGATCGGTGGCGACCTGCCCGTCACTTTGGGCAAGAAGGTATGCCAGGTCCCAGTCTTCGGCCTCGATCGCTTCGGCGGCAACCTTGTAACCAAAAGCGTCGGTAGACTGCGCCCTGACGGGCCCCGAGGTCAGAGCCGAAACCGCAACTGCAAGGGCAATAGCATGGGCGAAGACACGCATTTTGGTAGGCCTTTTTTCCTGTCTGTCAGACCCTAAAGCTGAAAGAGGGCAAGGCAACTCACAAACTTGGCAATCCCTAAAAAGGCGTCTAGTGTCCGCGCGTTTTGCAACGGCCCCCGCGTGGGGCAGACTCACACCAAAGGAAGCGTGTCATGCTCAAGGGATCCCTCCCCGCCCTCGTCACGCCGTTCTCGGACGGCCAGGTGGATCTCGACACGCTGAAAAAGCTGGTCGAGTGGCATATTGAACAAGGCTCTCATGGGCTTGTCCCGGTTGGAACCACCGGCGAAAGCCCGACGCTTAGCCATGAAGAGCATGATCTGGTCGTGGAAACCGTCGTCCAGACGGCGGCAGGCCGGGTGCCTGTCGTGGCGGGGGCAGGGTCGAACAACACGGTCGAGACGGTTCGCCTGGTCAACGCCGCGAAGGCTGCCGGTGCGGATGCAGCACTTGTCGTGACGCCCTATTACAATAAGCCGACGCAAAGGGGGCTGATCGCCCATTTTCTTGCCGCCGCCGAATGCGGCCTGCCGATCATCATCTACAACATTCCTGGCCGGTCGGTCGTTGACATGACGCCTGCCACGATGGGGGAACTGTCTAGGCATCCGATGATCGTCGGGGTCAAGGACGCCACAGGCGACCTGAGCCGCGTTCCAAAGCAGCGCATCACCTGTGGTCCCGACTTTATACAGTTGTCGGGCGAGGATGCGACCGCGCTGGGCTATAATGCCCATGGCGGCGTTGGGTGCATCTCGGTCACGGCTAACGTGGCACCCCGGCTGTGCGCCGAGTTCCAGGAGGCCACGCTGGCCGGAGACTATAAAGCGGCGCTCGCCTTTCTTGACCGGCTGATGCCCCTTCACGAAGCGATATTCAAAGAGCCCGGGGTTGCCGGGGCGAAGTACGGGATGTCCCTGCTGGGCCTGTGCAAGGACGAGGTCCGTTCCCCGCTCACTACCCTTGAGGCTGGGACACAACAGCAGATCAAGGACGCGATGGTCCACGCGGGCCTGTTGAACTGATTTTTCCAGTAAGGTGGGTCATGACCCACCTTACCAGCGGGCCCAACCCGTGGCGAAAGCGATGCTGCCGCACCCCGCAAAGCGGGCGGCGCGCTCTAGTTCGGCCATCAGCCGTGCCTGCCTGCCTTTGCCCATGTTGACCCCATCTTCGGGCCATAGGGCGGTGACGGTCAGGACGCCGGCTGCCTTGTCTGCCTTCATGTCGATCCGTCCGATCAGCCTGCTCCCTTCGAGCAATGGAAAGACGTAGTAACCGTAGACCCTTTGGGGGGCGGGGACGAATATCTCGATCCGGTAGCGAAAGCCGAACAACCGCTCTGCCCGGTTTCTGTCCCGCAGGGCCGGATCAAAGGGGGACAAAAGCCTGACCCGATTGCCCGGTTCTGGGGTTGCCAAGGCGGCATCGCTCAGGCCGGGCCTTGCAAAGCTGCGGCGCAACGCACCGTCCGCCCCTTCGATCAAGACCTCTTCGATTTCGCCCTCTGCCAAGGCGCGGCTGCACCAGTCGCGGGCCTCGCCCGGCGTTGCAAGGGCCCAGAAGGCGGCGATCTCGCCGCTGGTGGCAAAGCCAAGGCGGTCAAGTGCTGCGGCGCAGGCCCAGTCGATGGTTTCAGAGGGGTGCGGGCGGGCATTTAGGTATTCAGGTGGGATGACCCGTTCGGTCAGGTCGTAGACCTTGCGAAAGGCCTCGCGCCGGACGACCGTCAGTTCGCCGGACCGCCACAGGTACTCGAGTGCCGTCTTTGAGGGATGCCAATCCCACCAGCCGCCTGATCCTTTGACCTCTTCTGTACCGACATCGCCACTGGTGCAGGCCCCGTGGTCCGTGATCTGGCGGCGGACTTCGTCAATCTTGTCCTCAAACCCCGCCCGCCGGTCCTCGCCCCAGCGTGAGGCCAATCGCGCGGCGTCCCGCTCGAACCGGAGCCGCCAATGGGGGAACTGTTCTATCGGAAGGACGGCGGCATCATGGGTCCAATGTTCGAACACCGCCCTGTCACGATGCAGCAGCGTGTTAAGGGCTGGCGGGCGGTATTGCTGCCGGCGCGACCACAGGATCAGGTCATGTGCGCGGGCGAACGTGTTGACGCTGTCCACCTGAACAAAGCCAAGCGCCCCGATGACACCCGCCAGATCGGCGCCTTTCCCCGGCCCGGACTGGACGTCGCCCAACCCATGCAGGTGCAGAAACAGCCTGCGGGCGTCGGAATTGTTGAGAACCTGTTGTGCCGTCACGTCTGGTTCTTTTCCCGTTCCGTTTCGCGCTGGATCGTCCGGACGTAGCGCCCGGCCTCGATCATCAAGGCGGTCAAAAGCCCGATGTTCATAAGGCCATTCACTGCCGCCATACCGCCAAGAAGCCGCCAGTCCGGCCGCAAGAGCAGATCGCCAAAGCCCAGCGTCGTGAACGTCACGAGGGCAAAGTAGACAGAGACTTCGAGCGACGAGAACAGTTCAAGCTCGTAAAAGGTCAGGGCCCAGATCCAGACCGACAGGGTAACAATCCCAAGTGCGCCGACGGCGGCGGCACAGATCAGGGCGATCAGCTTGGGCCGGTGCGGCGGCCTGATCAGCCAGGGGCGGACCCTTAGAAGCAGGCTTTCCAGAAGCCAAAAGCCGATTCCGGCAAGCATGATGGACACCACAAGGATAAGGCTGCCAAGGGCAAGTTGCAGGGTCATGAGAGTGTCTCCCGGTGCTCGTTACAGACCCTAACCATCCCGATAGGGACTTTGCCAGAGCGCGCGGGATGGACACAGGTGGTCCGACACCTTATCTCGGGGCGATCATGGCCAGCAAGTCCGACAACAAGAACTACAAGGTCGTCGCCGAGAACCGGCGCGCAAGGTACGATTATACCATCGAGGATGACCTCGAAGTGGGCATCATCCTCATGGGATCAGAGGTGAAATCCCTCCGCACCGGCCAATCGAACATCGCCGAAAGCTATGCCAGTGTCGAGAATGGCGAGCTTTGGCTGACCAACGCCTATATCGCCCGCTACGAGCCTGCCAAGACTTGGGGCCACGAAGAGCGCCGCCGTCGCAAGCTGCTGGTCCGCAACAAAGAGCTGTCGCGCCTGTGGAATGCCACCCAGCGGGAGGGTATGACCATCGTTCCGCTGGTGATGTATTTCAATGACCGAGGCCTCGTGAAGCTCAAGATTGCGACGGCCAAAGGCAAGAAGAACCATGACAAGCGCGAAACCGAGGCCAAGCGCGACTGGAACCGGCAAAAGCAGCGCCTGCTCAAGGATCACAGCTAGGCCCAGGGCCCTCTTCGGCCTTGTCAGACAGGGCCTCTGGCGGTACTGACCTGCGAGTTTCGGCCGGATCGCAAGATGGCCAAGGCCCGAGAGGACAAAACGATGACTGGCACCGCCCTTCCCGAAGATACCTCAACGCTGGTCTCGACACAGTGGCTGGCCGAGCATCTTAAAATGCCGGACCTGCGTCTGATAGATGCATCGTGGTATCTGCCGGACATGGGCCGCGACCCAAAGGCCGAATATGCCGAGGCCCACATCCCCGGTGCCCGCTTCTTTGACATCGACGAGATCAGCGATCAGCGATCGGACCTGCCCCACATGGTGCCGCCTGTCGAAAAGTTCATGTCCCGGATGCGGGCCATGGGTATTGGCGACGGCCACCAGGTTGTCGTTTATGACGGGATGGGCCTGTTTTCCGCCGCCCGCGTCTGGTGGCTGTTTCGCCTGATGGGCAAGACCGACGTCGCCGTTCTGGACGGAGGTTTGCCCAAGTGGCGCGCCGAAGGGCATCCGGTCACGGATGCCGACCCCGTCATCCGTGACCGGCACATGACCGTGACCCGCCAGAACCAACTGGTCCGAGACGTGACCGAGGTCGCCCGGGCCGCCAAGCTGGGCGATCATACCATCATCGACGCCCGCGCCCCCGGTCGCTTCAAAGGTGAGGTGCCCGAGCCCCGTGAAGGGCTGCGGTCGGGCCACATCCCCGGATCGCGCAACGTGTTCTTTCGGGACCTTCTGAACGGGGACGGGACGATGAAGGATCCCAATGCCCTGCGGTCGATTTTTGAGGCGGCTGGCGTCGATCTGGACAAGCCTGCCATTACCACCTGCGGTTCCGGCGTGACGGCGGCTGTGCTGTCGCTCGCGCTTGAGCGGATCGGCAAGTCCGATCATTCCTTGTACGATGGCTCATGGTCCGAATGGGGCATGTACGCCGATCTTCCTATTGCCACCGGAGAGGCCTGATGCTCGAACATCTCAAAGACCAGCCAGCCGACAAGATCCTCGCCCTGATGGCCGCCTTCCGGGCGGACCCCCGCGACGACAAGGTCGACCTTGGTGTAGGTGTCTACAAGGACGCCACTGGCAACACCCCCGTCATGCGGGCCGTCAAAGAGGCCGAGCGGAGGCTGGTCGCTGAACAGACGACCAAGGCCTACACCGGGCTTGCCGGTGACCCGGCCTTTTCGGACGCGATGATCGACCTGATCCTTGGTGGGGTCGTCCCGCGCGAGCGGATCGCGGCGGTAGCGACACCGGGCGGTACAGGGGCGATCCGGCAGGCGCTGGAACTGATCAAGCTGGCAGCGCCTGAGGCGACCGTCTGGCTGTCCGACCCGACCTGGCCGAACCACCCTTCGATCATCAAGTATCTGGGCATGCCAACTGCCAACTATCGTTACTTCGACGATGCAACGCGAGGTGTGGATTTTGCCGGGCTGATGGCCGACCTGGGGACCGTGGCTCCGGGCGATGTGGTGCTCTTGCATGGTTGCTGCCACAATCCGACGGGGGCCAACCTGACCGCGGACCAATGGCAAGAGGTCATTGCTCTCCTGAAATCCAAAGGCGCTGTGCCGCTGGTTGATCTTGCATACCAAGGCTTTGGTGACGGGCTTGATGCCGACGCCCTCGCGACCCGCGCAGTTGTCAGCGGGTTCGAGGAATGCCTGATTGCCGCATCCTGCTCCAAGAACTTTGGGATCTACCGGGAACGGACAGGTCTGCTGATGGCCGTCGCGCGGGACGCAGCCCAGGCTAAATCGGCGCAAGGCACGCTCGCCTTCCTGAACCGTCAGAACTACTCTTTCCCGCCCGATCATGGTGCGCGGGTGGTGACAACCATCCTGAGCGACCCAGCCCTGAGGGCCGATTGGGAGGCCGAGTTGGAAGAGACGCGCAACGGCATGCTTGCCCTTCGCGCTCAGCTGGCCAATGAGTTGAAGCGCCTGACAAATTCTGACCGCTTCGACTTTATCGCCAATCACCGGGGCATGTTCTCGCGGCTGGGGACCAGTGCCGAGATGGTGGAAAAGCTGCGGGCGGATCATGGCATCTACATGGTCAGCGACAGCCGGATGAACATCGCAGGTCTGAATGCGGAAACCGTGCCGATCCTGGCCAAGGCCATCGTCGCAACCGGCATCTGATTGCAACGTAAGGTGGGTCATGACCCACCTTACCTGAGCCTTGCCCTTAACCAGTCCTGAACCGAGGGATCCTGCAACAGGGGGATAGCCCTAGCCTGAGCTTGGCTGTCGTGCAACTGCCTGGTTTTGCTCGGCGTGAGCCGCGTCGCTATGGATGCTCACAGGACGTGTCTGGCGTAATGCCTGTGAGTTTATCATGCCGTTCTCTTGATCAGCGGCACCAGCGCCGTCTGGTCTGAGGAGGTCCGAGGCGGTACCACTTCGAAAGCCCCTTCAGGCTTTCCTCGGGTCCCAAAACGAAAAAACCCGGGCGCGAACGCCCGGGCAAGTTTCGAAGTGCTGATTGGAAGGAGTATCAGCCTTTCGTGAATTCGGGGTAGGCTTCCATGCCCAGTTCGGCCATGTCGAGCCCCTGGATTTCGGCTTCTTCCGAAACCCGCAGACCCATGACGCCCTTGAGAATGAACCAGACGATCGCGCTGGTTACGATGACGAAGGCACCGACGATCACGATGGAGATGACCTGGCCACCGATGGTTGCATCGGAGTTGGTCAGAACGACGGCCAGCGTGCCCCAGATACCTGCGAACAGGTGGACCGGGATGGCACCAACCACGTCATCGATCTTGAGCTTGTCGAGCAGCGGCACTGCAAAGACCACGATGACACCACCGACGGCACCGATCAGGGTGGCTGCACCAAGGGTCGGTGTCAGCGGCTCTGCGGTGATGGACACCAGACCGGCAAGGGCGCCGTTCAGGACCATGGTCAGGTCGACCTTTTTGTAGAGGATCTGGGTCAGGATCAGGGCTGCGATGGCACCTCCGGCTGCTGCCGTGTTGGTGTTGGCAAAGATACGGCTGACGTCAGCCACATCGCCCACGGTGCCCATGGCCAGCTGCGAGCCGCCATTGAATCCGAACCAGCCAAGCCACAGGATGAACGTCCCAAGGGTCGCCATTTGAAGGTTGGAACCCATGATCGGGATGACCTTGCCGTCTTTGGCATACTTGCCGATGCGCGGCCCAAGGATGATGGCACCGACCAGCGCTGCCCAGCCACCGACCGAGTGCACGACTGTCGAGCCAGCGAAGTCGAGGAAGCCGTACTGGCTGTCCAGGAAACCGCCGCCCCACTTCCAGGACGCCTGAATCGGGTAGATGAAGGCGGTCAGGATGATGGTGAAGACAAGGAACGGCCACAGCTTGATGCGCTCTGCCAGGGTGCCCGAAACGATCGAAGCGGTCGTCGCACAGAACATCAACTGGAAGAAGAAGTCCGAACCAGTGGAGGCATAGCCATAATCGTCGGCTGCTTCGGCGGTGATGCCAACAGCTTCAAGAACGGCGGGTGCGAAGAGGATGCCAAGGTAGCCGCCTGTTTCGTCGCTGCCGACCGACCAGTTGCCCAGCGGGTACATCAGGTTGTAGCCGATCAGGTAGTAGAAGATTGCAGCCAGCGAGAACAACGCGATGTTCTTTGTCATCTGCATCGTGACGTTCTTGGATCGCACCAGGCCGCCTTCGAGCATCGCGAAACCCGCTGCCATCCAGAACACCAGGAAGCCGCCAACAAGAAACAGCAGGGAGTTGAGGATAAAGACGGTGTCGGTCGCAGCGTTCACACCCAGCGGTGTGGCCTCTGCTTCCTGAGCCATGACGGACATGTCCGTCAGACCAAAGCTTGCAACAAGTGCTAGTGAAAGCACTGCAAGCGGTTGTTTATACTTAATCATTCGTTCCACTCCTAATTCCCCTACGCTCAGAGCGCGTCGTCGTTTGTTTCGCCGGTCCGCACGCGCAGTGCACTCTCGACATCAAGCACAAAGATCTTGCCGTCGCCGATCTTGTCGGTCTTGGCGGTCGTTCCGATGGTGGTCACGACCTGCTCGGCCATTGCGTCAGGCACAACGATCTCAAGCTTGACCTTTGGAACGAAATTGACGGCATATTCTGCCCCACGATAGATTTCCGTATGCCCGGACTGAGAGCCGAAGCCCTTGATCTCGGTCACCATCATCCCGCGGACGCCGATGGAGGTCAGCGCTTCACGCACCTCCTCGAGCTTGAACGGCTTGATTGTTGCGATGATGAGTTTCACGTTTTTCCCCTTGCGTTTTGTTCCGCACGCCAGATGGGACGGCGCGCCCACTGAACAAAGGAAGAAAGGTGAGGCCTTTCACAAGGAAGCCAGTCCTTGTTGAGGGGGTCAGAACACCCCTTATTGCACAATTTTTGCACAAATTTGATAAAACGATTAAGAAATGTGCGGAATGCGTACGGCTATGGTGTGTTGATCTTGCGTCCCTGATCGAACGTGACGGCAATCCAGGCCGCTTCCGACTCATCCCGCTCTACAATTCCGTCGCCTCTGTGTATAAGGGGAAAAAAGAACAAAGAGCGTCAGAGCAGGTCATGAGTGGTAATGGAAACAAGCGTCCGCCCTTGGTGGCGGAGCAGAGGTATCGTGCAGCAGCGAAGCCTGCGCGCAAGGCGGCGACTGGCACAGGCTCAGGCTCTGGTGGTCGCGGCACAAAGCGCACGCGCAAACCTGCTGCCCCCCGGCGCAAGCGCGGTCCTATCGGAACGATCCTGGCCTTCTTCGGGTCGATCCTGAGATGGGTCGTCGGTCTTGTTTGGGGGATCGGTTGGCGTATCGGCCTGGTGACGACACTCATCGTCGGCTTGGGGGTTCTGTTCTACGCCGCCCAGATGCCACCTGTGTCCGAGTTGGTCGATGGCCGTGCCCGAGGATCGGTGACCCTGCTTGACCAAGACGGCCGCACCTTTGCATGGCGCGGCGATCAGTTTGGCGGAATGATCACCGCTGACCAGATCTCGGTTCATTTGCGCAACGCCGTCATCGCAACCGAGGATCGCAGGTTCTATTGGCATCCCGGCATTGACCCTCAGGGTGTGGCTAGTGCCATTCGCATCAACCTGCGGGCCGGTCGGGGGCCATTGTCGGGCAACGGTGGATCGACCATCACCCAGCAGACGGCCAAGCTCCTTTGCCTTGGGCGGCCCTACGATCAGGCTGTCTGGGCGTCGGAAGCAGAGTATGAGGCCGACTGCCGTCGCACGACCCTTTGGCGCAAGGTGCAGGAAGCCGTCTTTGCCATGGCCATGGAGGTGTCCTACTCAAAGGACGAAATCCTCACGGTCTATCTCAACCGCGCCTATCTGGGCGCTGGCTCACGCGGGTTTGAGGCCGCGTCGCAGCGCTATTTTGGCCATTCGGCAGCCGAGGTTGTCCCGGCAGAGGCCGCGATGCTTGCCGGCCTTCTCAAGGCACCGTCGTCCCTTGCACCTACGAATAACCTGCAGCGATCACAGGACAGAGCCAACCTTGTCGTAGGCCTAATGGAAGAGCAGGGATACCTTAGCGCCTCGGCCGCCGCCGAAGCCCGCGCCAATCCGGCCGAACTGTCGGCTGCCGCCCAGGCGCAGGCCGGGGGGTACTTTGCTGATTGGGTCATGGATACCGGGCCGGAATTCTTTACCCGCGGCACGACTGAGGATGTCATTATCCGAACGACCCTTGATCCGCGTATCCAGACAGCGGCCGAAGAGGCCCTGATAGAGGTGTTCGCCAATCAGGTCCGCGAAGGGTCTGAGGCCCAGGCGGCCATTGTCGTCATGTCCGCTGACGGTGCTGTCCGGGCCATGGTCGGTGGGCGGGACATCCGGGCAGCAGGCGCCTTCAACAGAGCGACGCAGGCCCTGCGGCAAACCGGTTCGGCGTTCAAACCCTTTGTCTACGCCGCAGCCCTCGATCTCGGGCTGACACCGCTGTCGCTTGTGGACGACAGCCCCATGACGATCAACGTGCCCGGATCGGGACCGTGGTCGCCCCAGAACTACGACCGAGAATTCAAGGGCATGGTCACCTTGACCCAGGCCCTCGCAGAAAGCCGGAACATCCCCGCAGTCCGGGTATCTGAACTGGTCGGCCGCGAAGCTGTGCGCACTGTCGCCTCACTGTTCGGCATCGAAAGTGATCTTGCTGCCGGTCCTGCCCTTGCCCTTGGCGCATCCGAAAGCACGCTTCTTGAGATGACGGGCGCCTATGCGGGCATCCTGAACGGTGGATCGTCAGTCACGCCCTATGGCCTTGTCGAGCTGCGCTTGCAGGGTGACGACGTCCCGCTGATGGGTGCGGCAGGCGGTATTGGTGAGCGGGTGATCCAAGAGCAGGCAGCCCGGTCGCTGACCTGGATGATGCATAACGTCGTCGAACACGGCACGGGTCAGAGGGCCCGGATCGACGGCTGGGAACTGGCTGGCAAGACCGGGACCACCAGCGCCGCACGCGATGCCTGGTTTATCGGCTTTTCGGGTGACTACGTCACAGGGATCTGGATGGGATACGACGATAATACCCCACTGACCGGCGTGACCGGGGGCGGCCTGCCCGCGCAGATCTGGCATGAGACGATGGTGAGGGCCCTGGAAGGGCTTCCCATCCGCCCCTTGCCAATGACTGCGCCGGAACGGCCGGCACAAGCGACAAATTCCGGCGTCGACCGCGCCTTGGAAGAGGCCTTTGGCCAGCCGACCGCGCCCGTCACCCAACCCAACCGGGCCGAGGATACGATCCTCAATCTTTTGACAAACATCCTGACCGGGAACTAGCAATTTCGGGGTCCCTGAATGGCCCCCCGGACCTCAACATTGGGCATTGCCAGCGACCTGGTAATGCCAATTCAATAGCCGTAATTCATTGTTTTGGGGATAGAAGAAGATCGTTTCCAAACGGGAGGCAGAAGCCAAAGCGCTGTTGTGTTTAAAGACTTCACTATTCCAAGACCCATTGCAATTCGAGTCCGCCTCCACTCAGTTCTTGACCGTGACGTCGTTTACTGCCTACCCAAGAGGCACTGGTGTAATGTTAAGGGGTTTTGCGTTGAGCAAGGTAACAAACGATGCTGCTGTACGTCTGACAGCAGCTGTAAATAACGACGCTGGCGCGAACAAAGCCAAATCGTTCAGCAAACTGGTCAACGACTTTAGATTCGACGACCAAGAGATCTACGGCGGCTCGGGTGATGACCAACTGAGCGGAGGGTTCGGAAATGACACTCTGTCCGGCCACGAGGGTAATGACGTTCTGCGCGGAGGGTTTGGAAATGACCTGCTGAGCGGAGGGTGGGGAGATGACGTTCTGCACGGAGGGTTCGGAAAAGATGAGCTCCGTACTGGCCGAGGCGATGACACAGTATATGGCGGACGCGGAGATGACAAAATCATCGTTTCGGGGCAAGGCAACAAGGTCATCGACGGCGGGATTGGCAATGACACGCTTGTGATCCAGGGCAACAAGGAAGACTATGTAACCTTCATAGACTTTGGCGGCACAAAGGTCCTGAGAGCAAAGGATGGCTCGGTCATCGAGGCCCGCAACGTCGAGAATATCGAATTCGAAGAAGCTACCTTCTCCATCATGGCAATGGGCGAAGAAGATAGCGACGGCTCTCTCTTACCTATGCTCCCCGGAGATGGCATTGTCTTCATCACCGCGGCCATCGGCGAAGAAGAGGGCGGCAGCATGGGCGACCCATTGTCTGAATCCGATCTGATCGGCGATGACGGAGGCTGGATGTCACCTTCGGGGCGCCCAATCTGCTCGGCGCCCCCAATCGGCGAAGAAGACTAACGCTAAAATAGAAAGGTCGGCGCATCCAGGTTTTCGGTGACTCATGCTATTGATTTACGGTGGTTCCGCCGACCCTCAGATCCGCCATTTTCAAAACAGGGTGGCAGCGCGCGGTCTTTCGTATCGCGCGCTGCTGCATGGGGCCGACAATGTGTCACCTCGCACTTGGGATATTTCCACCGGGCGGTTCCACGACGATCAGGGTGACATCTCGTTTTCCTCGGCATTCGTGCGCCAGGACGTTTTCCGCTTCCTTTCCAGTGGAGATCAGAGGGACCGTGACGACGGGGCATCCTGGAAAACCATGATCGATGGCGTGCTGCGCGCAGATCCATCGATCCGCATGTTCAACCGGGGTTTTGCCGGTCAGGCAGCGGTGAACAAGCCGCTTGCGCTTTTGTGGGCGCGGGAAGCCGGGCTCGCAATTCCCGATACCGTCATCAACGCCTCTACCAGCCACGCCGAGACACTTCTGGCAGAGCCAACCGTCTACAAACCAATCGTGGGGGGTGACATGTGCCGCCCACTGGAAGCCGAGGCCCTTGCCCGCGTCACCACGCGTGACCTGAAGCGCCCGTATATCTTTCAGGAACGGCTCGACGCTCCGGAACTGCGCGTCTTCCGTGTCGGGGGCCGTTTCTTTGGGTTCGATGTGGCGGCCGATGCGTTGGACTATCGCAGCGCGGGCCAAGATGTGGTGGTCACACCGAAAGAGGTGCCAGAGCACCTTATCGCGCCGTTGCGCACGCTCACCGATCGGATCGGATTGACC
>CALFSV010000368.1 GCA_937916485.1 uncultured Paracoccaceae bacterium
GAGGCAGGGAAGAAGCGGCTTGCTGGCGATACGGCGCGTGCTGCGAACACTGATGGGCCATTTCCCTTCAATGCGGCCAATTCCAACCAACGGCGCGACAAACCATACTCCTTTTGGATTTCCTCACGGCTGAGCAAGTGGGTTGGCGGCGCCTGTTTCTTGGCGTCGATTGCATCCGGCTGTTCGCCTTCTGGAGTTTTCTTAGGATGAAAACCACTCATGGCACGTCCTTTCTTCAGATTGCCCGAGCGGGATGCTCGTGGATTCTGAAAGCAACATGGCAGACCTAAATTGCCGCGCAAATTGACAAGAATAACAGCGTGAGGACGCCGACTTATTCTTGTCGCTCGATCAGGCCAAGTTCTCGTGCCACCACAAAAGCATGTTGTACTTGATTTTGTGAAAATTTCCGCTGGAAAATGGCAGAACAAAAAATGGGCAAATCCCCCGTTTTACCGCTCAGGTGCAATCCCCATCTGCGGTGCTCGAATGCAGTTGGCTTATTTAAGTACCCAACCGATGCTCGCGCTGGACTTTGGTTGGCGCCTTGTACCGATAACCCGATGAACCACGCGAGCAAAACAACGTCTGGCTTCAGAGCCGTTTCATGCTCTTCGATCCGGATTTTAGAAAGATCGGTTACCAAGTCCTCGCAAGCAGCTGCAGCGTCGATCAGTTGGTCCGTCAGGCTGAAAGAATGGTCGTCAGAACTCAACGCCAGCCCGAGAAACACATTTTCGTTCCTACTGTTTTCAAGCCCACCGTTCTTCGTTACAGGCAGGCCTTCCGGTGTCCGATATCTCCTCGTAATCGCGACAATGTCTTTGGAATGTTGAATAATTTCGTTGCGTAGCGCCTCAACTTCACTTGCGCTTGGAGCGCCAAAAGCAACGTCATATTGCGCCAAGGCCTGACTCGCTATCGCGCGAATTTCCTCTCGGTCGGACTCAGAAAACTGATGACCGGTCCGCCCTTCAATATCCTCCCACGGCACATCATCGACATGCCAGTAGTTTGACCCGACTTCTCCCGTAACAGCTATGCGCTTTATACTCTTAGCCATTCCTTGCGCTCCCAAACATTTCAAGTAGGCCAGCACCAATCGTCTTTGCAGCATCCAGCAGCGGATCATCCGCCAAATGAGCGTACCGCGCCGTGGTTTGTGGGGACCGATGCCCCAGAAGCGCCCCAATAAGCGGAAGGGACATCCCCGCCCTCGCACCGAGGCTTGCGAACGTGTGACGCAGATCATGGATGCGGACGTCATCAAGATCCGCCGCCTTGCGGATCACAGCCCAGCTGTCCTTCACGTTCACCATGTGAGACCCGGGCTTCTTGCCAACGATCACATGCGGATTGTCAGCCTCTCGCGGTAAATCTGCGAGCAACTGTCTCGCAGCGGGGGAAAGGAACACTTCCTTGGCCCCTGTTTTCGAGTCATTCAACTCCAAACAGCCCCGATCGAAATTCACCTCATCCCATCGAAGCGTGAGGATTTCACCATGTCGCGCCCCAGTAAGCATTAACAGTCGCAGCATTGCCACCGCGTAGGAGGATACCGCACGCTCTAGCTCACCGGCTTCGGCCTTGCCGAGCGCTTCGCCCAGCCTCGCAATCTCAGCCTGCGATAGGTACCTGCGCCGCTTAGTCTCTTTGAAACGCTGCACGCCTTTGACTGGGTGGTCACCGCGATCAATCCACTCGAGGTCATCAGCAACAAACGTGAAAACCTTGGACAGAAGCGCCAGCTGCCGGTTTGCCTCATATGGTGTTTTTTCCAAGCTGGCATGGTATGCTCGGACTTTCTGTCGGGTCACGTCTTTCACACGAACGGACCCAAAATGTGGGCGCAAACACTTCTCAATCATGCGCACATCGTTCCGCAGGCTTGAAGCTTTCTTGCGCTTAGCTGCGTGCTCCGCCAGATATCGATCGAAGAGTGCAGACATACGCGGCGCTTCGCGCTCGGCTTGCCGGTTGGCCATGGGGTCACCGCCACGACGCACCTCGGCAGCCCAATCCTTTGCAATTCCTCGAGCCTGATCCACGGTCAACGGACCAAAGTCCCCAATTTTAGGTTCACGGATTGGCGCGCCACGCCCACCGCCAACGCGATACCGATAAAAAAACGCGCGACGGCCATTGGAATAGACCCTCAGGCTGAACCCGCCCAGCTCAGCATCACGGAGGGTATATGTTGTATCCTGCGGCTCGAACGCATCCACTGAGCGTTTCGTAAGTTTGACCTTTTGCATGGTTCTGGCTTTCACATAGCTTTCACATCATCAGATATTATACGCAAACATCAGAATCTTGGAAGAGAAATATAGCCATATTTTATTGGTTATTTTCAGTATCCAGAAGCATCCAGAAGCT
>CALFSV010000369.1 GCA_937916485.1 uncultured Paracoccaceae bacterium
CAATCCCTGAATCTTTCACGCCGCCATAAGGCATATTATCAACACGGTAGGATGGCACATCACCGACTACGACGCCGCCCACTTCCATTTCATCCCATGCCTGCTGCACTTTGTAGAAGTCGCGGGTAAAGATGCCGGCCTGCAAACCAAATTTACTGTCATTGACCATCGCAATCGCATCATTCCACGTCGAGAATTTTTGCAACACCGCAGCGGGACCAAATGCCTCTTCCACACATAGCGCCTGATCTAGCGGAACATTTTCCATTAAGGTGGCATCTAGCATCGCGCCGTTGCGCGTGCCGCCGCAGAGGATCTTACCGCCAGCCGCGGCTGCAGACGCTATCCAGCCATGTAGGCGAGCAGCCTCTTTTTCCGAGATCATCGGTCCAATAAAAGTCTCGCGCAGTTTCGGATCGCCTTTGATCAGAGTAGCCGTTTTAGCCACCAGCTTCGCTTTCATCACATCGTAAATATCTTCATGGATCATGATGCGCTGCACGCCGATGCACGATTGACCAGACTGGTAGAACGCACCAAAGATAATGCGGTTGACAGCATCGTCGAGATTTTTTGTATCCGCATCGACCACAACGGCGGCGTTGCCGCCCAACTCCAGTACAACCTTCTTCTTGCCGCAACGTGCTTTCAAGTCCCAGCCAACATCGGGTGAGCCGGTAAACGACAGCAGTTTAAGTCGGTCATCGACAGTAAACAGATCAGCACCGTCGCGCGAACAGGCGAGAATTGAGAATGCGCCTTCTGGCAGGTCTGTTTCGGCCAAAACCTTACCCATGATGATCGCACCCAGCGGAGTACGGGATGCTGGTTTCATCACAAATGGGCAGCCGACAGCCAGTGCGGGCGCTATCTTGTGCGCCGCAAGATTGAGCGGAAAATTAAACGGCGAAATAAATGAACAAGGGCCGATTGGCACACGCTTCCACATGCCCTGGTAGCCTTTTGCACGGGGCGAGATATCCAACGCCTGCAATTCACCGTGCATACGCGTAGATTCCTCGGCAGCGATCTGAAAGGTGTCGATCAGACGAGTCACCTCACCCTCCGCATCATTGATCGGCTTGCCGGCTTCGATGCATAGCGCCATGGCCAGCTCGTCGAATCGTTCCTTAAAACGGCTGACACAATGCTCCAGCACCGCCTTTTTCTCATAGGATGGCATTTTTGCCATGGGTTCAGCCGCACGAACGGCACCTGCGATGCCTTCATCGATTGCCTTGGGATCAGCCAGCGCACAGCGCGTCGCAACTTCACCGGTATATTTATCGGTGACCTCAAGATCCTCGTTGGCGTAAACCGCTTTATTGTTCAGATAGTAGGGATATTTGGCCTGAAGCGTCGACATTGACGGTCTCCTTGAGTTATCAGGTGTTAGCAATGACGAGGGGCCCGCAAGCCCCTCGTGGTTCTCAGCCAAACTAAATGATCGCTGAGTGCTTCTTGATATCGATGTTGAGTATTTGGTCGTTGTCGGCATAATCCACGGGACAATCGATCAAATGCACGCCCGGCGTGGAAAGCGCAGTCTTGAGGATCCCAGGCAAAGCCTCGGCAGATTCAACCCGATGACCAATACCACCGTAGGCTTCCACATACTTGACGAAATCGGGATTACCGTACTGCAGGCCCCAATCATCAAAGCCCATGTTCGCTTGCTTCCAACGAATCATACCGAATGAATTATCGTTCAGAATCAAAACGGCGATATTCATCTTTTCACGCACAGCGGTTTCCAGCTCCTGCGAGTTCATCATGAACCCCCCATCGCCGCAGATCGCCAGTACCTTGCGATCTGGATAGACCATATGTGCTGCCATCGCTGATGGCAGACCCGCGCCCATTGTTGCCAGCGCGTTGTCCAGCAGTACCGTATTGCGCTGATGGGCGCGGTAGTTGCGGGCAAACCAGATTTTGTAGACGCCGTTATCGAGGCAGATCATACCGTCGTCCGGCAGTGCATCGCGGACCAATTTGACGACATGCTGTGGATAACAAGGGAAGCGCGCGTCGTCTGAACCTGCCAGAATGTTAGCGTCGTGATGTTCGCGAATTGCCATCATGCGGGTGAAATCCCAGCCGGCTTCAGCGCTCGTCTTAACGCCGTTCTTCAGCTCCCAAATGGCGTTGCCAACGTCGCCGATCACCTCTACTTGAGGGAAGTAAACAGGATCAACCTCAGCAGTATTGTATGAAATATGGATGAC
>CALFSV010000370.1 GCA_937916485.1 uncultured Paracoccaceae bacterium
ATCGCTTTAATGCGGATGGCTTGAACGAAGTCCGCGTTTTGAGTCACCTTTGCGCCTTACTTGACCGCTGTCTCGACCTACCGAGGTGAGTCGATCGTGCGATAGCGGGAGCGAAGCGCTCTTTCGCGGCAGTTTGCATCAAAGGTCAGCTGTGCGGGACAAAGCAGACCTAGATATCTCATAATTTTAGGCCTTTCTGTGGGCCCGGACAAGCAGCGTCAACAACAAGGTCGGATACACCAAATCGCCAATCAAAGGTGCGCCGATGTTCGAAGGCGCATAATTCTGGTTCATCGCTGCATCGCGAATGTGAACGAAGGCTGCTCCATACCAGAAGACTGACTTCACGATGACCAGCGCCGTGATGAAATGCCCTCTTAGCCACACGGCAATGAGGCCAGCAATCCCGGCACCGAGAGAATAGAAGGCAAGCTCCGCTTGAAATGGGCTTCCAGTTTCCCAGCCGATGCCTGACGCAATGCGATCAGCCATAAATGTATGTCCTATGAAGGACCAGATACCGCCAAATCCAATCAGGATAACGGTCAGGTATACGAGAAGCCCTTGCGCGTCGTCTTGCGTGTTTCGGTAGGTTCCCGTCGGCATGTTGAGCTTAAACGAAGCCGGTACGAGCACGAGCATGTAGATCAATCCACCAATGAGCGGAATGAAGTTGAACAGCCAATACATGAAGAATGTTTGTGGCAGAAAACGCAATAAGACGTCCCCCCATCTTTCGAAGGGGTTGAGTCCTTCAGAGGCCCGCAAAAGGATGCCAAATGGAACGAGCGTGTCGACAACGCGAGACACGGTTGCGTCCATTTTGATTTCCTCCACCGTATTCAAGTAGAATTGCTAACAGAAACCCCATCTATCTGCCAAGGTTTGCCCTCGGCGCGTTGCTGACGATCGTCAAAGTTTGTCCCGGGTCCGTTGTGCGAAAAATGCTGTCATAGGGCGTCACTTGGACCATCTAGGTACTTGGTGCGAAGCGGGCCATTAAGGCGCCAACAATAGTTCCCTGTGCTTCGCGGCACCGATCACCAGATCCTGCTATGCAATTGGCTTGGCGGCACGTCGTGAGAGCGGCACATGCCGATATCCTTGAGAATGTGTTCACTGGCGAAGGAGGTGTCGATCCGGCTCGGGCGACGCGACCTCAAGAGATGCTTCAGAAATGTCGCAAGAATGCGCAGGCTGCGCAAAGGCGCGGCAGGCAGCGACATTGATTGCTGCTGTGTCGACAGATCGGTCATGGCGGATATCCTTCTGAAGAAATTGCCGTATTGGCTGGCTCGTGTGACCAGATTGGCAAGGAGAAGGTTGCATGTCCTGAAGCGGCCCAAATCGGTCCGAAAACTTCGGAAAGGTTCGGAACGACGGCAAGATTTCTGTCAGAAGCCCGAGGTTTGGCAGGCAAACTACCCGCGACGGCTGCACGAAACGAAAGGGCTCAGTCGAACAACTACGCGTTTGCGCTCGCCGCACGCGTATCAAGGTCGCGAACGAGGCGCTGAAAGCGAGGGAGATCGCGCAGGGTGTCGAGGTCGGTATCCTGTCCTACCCAGACAGAGAAGGTGACCGGGTCGACCTTGGGCAGGCAAGCTTCTAGCGTATCGAGTGCGGCCTCTGTTTCACCGAGCAGCGCCATTGCGCAAGCAATGTTGTAGTCAATGCTTGGATCATCGGGATCAACGGCCTTGACCCGCAGAGCCCGTTGCTTGGCGCGCTCGGCTTCTCCCAATTTCGCAAATGCACCCACCCCGCTGATCAATGCGTAGGAATCCGACGAGTTCTCTGAAAGTACGCGTTCCGCCCGCACGAGCGTGCGGCGGGCTGAGTCCAGCACCTTCGCATGCTGGCCTGTTGCCCTGTAGCACATCGCGAGATGGGAGGTCGCCGCCAAATCCGCTTCCGAAAGCTCGGATGCGCGTTCCCAGTGCGCAATGGCATCGGCGTGCCGCCCGGTCTGAAAACACGAACGTCCATAGAGAAAGCGCACGTCGTAAGACTCCGGGTCGAGTTCAAGCGAGCGTTCGTGAAGCTCAAAAGCCTCGTCGAAGCGTCCAAGACCGGAGAGGACAAAGGCTTTAGCCGCAAGTGCCTCGGATAAATCCGGGTTCAGAGCGAGGGCGCGTTCAGCCGCGTGCAGGCCATGGTCATCCGAGGCCGAAAGGGCGTGAAGCCCCGTCTGACTGATCGCAAGAAGCGCCCATGCAAGGTCATAGTTGGGGTCGATTTCAAGCGCCTGTTGAGCAAGGCGGCGCGCAATTGCGAAGTTCTGCCTGTCCAAGCGTGTGTGGTGATAGCGCGCTTGCAGATAGATTTGATAGGCCTCGGGGTTATCGGTCGGGCGCGATTGGATTGCCACGCGCTCGGACGGGACAAGCCTGACCCTGAGTGCTGAGACAATGGCCTCGGCAATTTGATCCTGGAGATTGAAGATGTCGGTCAGTTCGCGGTCGAAGCGATCCGCCCAGATCGGATGCCCGGTCGCGCCATCGACAAGCTGGGCGTTGATCCGAATGCGACTGCCAGACCTTCGAACGCTGCCCTCGACCACATGGGTCAGGTGCAGATCCTTGGCTGTTTGCGCAACATCGACGGCACGTCCCTTGAAGGTGAAAGCCGTATTTCGGGCGATCACGGAAAGGGCAGCGACTTTGGAGAGATCGGTGATGATGTCTTCGGTGATGCCGTCAGAGAAGTATTCCTGATCGGGGTCGCTGGAGGTGTTCGCGAACGGGAGCACAAGGATCGTGGGGCCAGTGTTCGCGCGTTTTTCGGTGTTTGCTTCCGGGGGTGGCGTTCCCTCCTCTACAAAATGCACGAATTGGTAGCCTCGACCCGGTATCGTTGCCAGCGCCTCGGGGCCAAGCGCCTTTCGCAGGGAAGATACCTGTACGGTCAGATTGCTTTCCTCAACCGCGATCTCCGGCCAGACAGCATCGAGTATCTCTGCCTTGGTCAGGACGCGCTGACGGTTCGCGACGAGAAAGCACAACATGTCAAAGGCCCGGGCACCCAGAGGCAATTCGATCCCGTTCCGGGTCAGCTTGCGCTCGTCCGGTGCCAGGGTGAATTCGCCGAAGCGGATGGGTTGCAACGAACTCTCTCCTGAATTGGCTTTTGATCGACCAAGACTCCGATGAACTAGCGTAGCTGTTCCATCCCTGATGATCACATAGACCCTCGCCGATCTGCACTTTT
>CALFSV010000371.1 GCA_937916485.1 uncultured Paracoccaceae bacterium
TTGATATGGGATTTCAAACCGTGGAATATATAGCCTCTGCGCTTGTGGATTTAAGCTTCCATGAAGCTGCAGCTCCTCAAGATCCCATGTTGCGGCAGGCCGAAATTTTGGCGGATATTGGCATGCCTGCGGCGATTGGAATGCGCCATGCAACCCCACAATTTGCCCATGTTTTTGCAGGCGATGGGTATTCGAGCGGATATTATAGCTATATGTGGTCAGAGGTCATGGATGCGGATGCTTTTGCATCCTTTGAGGAGGCGGGCGGGCCGTTTGATTTGGAACGGGCACGAGCTTTGCAGGACAATATTTTGGCCCGCGGTGGCAGCGTGGATGCAGAAGAGCTCTATGTGGCATTTCGTGGAAAATTGCCGGATGCCACTGCCTTGCTGCACAATCGCGGATTGTAGCTTAGTCGAAGATCTCAGTCTCTGTGATGCCCCAAAGAGCGGTTTTGGGGGCCCAGCCTTTGTAGCCTGCCGATGACAGCCGGCACCAATCGGGTTTGCAGGACAAAAGCCGCGCCAATACGTTGCGCTCTAGCCGGGCGGTGGTCAGGGCTTCAGCTTTCGGTTGATTGCGCAGATCCACATTATCCTGCACGATCATGACGGTGCGTCCACCCGACAGAAGCGAATAATGGATCCATCCGCCCGCACCCTCAAAATCTAGCACTTTGCGCCAATGGCCATGTTCTGCCACCACCTGCAGTGGCATGTTGCGCAATTTCAAGATCCAATCAATGCGGTGGCTAAGAGACGGTCCGCGCCGCACATTGCCTTCACTGGTCTTCAAGGACACGTAACGCGGTATGGGCAATTGGGTGACAGTGCCCTTTTGCGGCGCACCCGCAAGCCCTGGCCCGGCGCAGAGCGCGATGCAGAAAATTACGCTAAGAATTTTTTGCCGTTCTTTTGTCATCATCATGCGTGTCCAGATGCGGCTTCTTGGCGAAGGCGAATTTTAGATGGGCAAATCTGCATAGCGCACCCCACTGCTCATTGTTCGCACTTACCCCGCCACATGACGCGCTGCAAGGGCGCTTCGAAGCGACAGAATCGCCTCAGGATGATATATTTTGGTGTGAAAAATTTTATGAGGTCGGTTTTTGCAACTGGGAGGTCGGCGCGACTTCCCTTTTTACGCCGGCTTAGGGCAATCTACGCGCAACGCAAAAAGGAGTCGTGCGCGATGAAGACGCAAGTAAAAGCATTGGTTGTCGGTGGCGGGGCAGTTGGGACCTCCATTGCCTACCATCTTGGAAAACGCGGTTGGGATACCATGTTGATTGAGCGCGATGAGCTGACCTCCGGCTCGACCTGGCATGCGGCGGGGCTCTTGCCGCTGTTCAACATGTCTTATGCAACCACGCATATCCACAAGTACTCGGTTGATTTTTATAAATCCCTTGAAGAGGAAACCGGTTTGAATGCGGGTTTTGCGGTGGTGGGCAATCTTCGGATGGCACAAACAGAGGAGCGGATGGATGAATATCGTCTCTATGCCTCAACCGCAGAAACCTGCGGCGTGCCCTATGTCTTTATGTCACCGGATGAAATTAAAGCAAAATGGCCGCTCATTCGCACCGAGGATCTCAAAGGAGCACTTTATCATAACACGGATGGTTATATTAACCCGGCCGATGTGACCATGGCTATGGCCAAGGGCGCGCGGCAACTTGGCGTGAGCATTGAGCGCAAGTGGCAGGCGGATGGTTTTCATTGGACCGGGAGCCACTGGGAAGTGACCTGCACCAAAATGATGGAGAAGGGCGGAAACCTTGTGCCTTCGGAGGAGCAAATTGTGATCACAGCGGAGCATGTGGTCACGGCCTCTGGCAATCACGCGCAGCGCACAGCAAAAATGTTGGGCATCAAAATTCCAGCTATTCCGGTTGAACATCAATTTGTTGTATTGGAGCAAGATCCGGCATTGGTGGCCTACCGCGCTGAGGGCAATCCTGAACATCCGGTGATCCGCGATGCAGATGCGCAAAGCTATGTGCGCGAGGAACGCGGCGGTTGGATTCTTGGAGTGTATGAAAAAGACGCCCCGGCGCGCTTTGAACATGGGGTGCCAGACAGCTTCCGCGCTGATCTTTTCCCGCTCGCTCTGGAGCGGATTGAAGAGCAATATATGGCGATGATCCACCGCGTGCCTTCCTGCGAGGAAAGCGGGCTGAAAGATGATTTCAACGGGCCAATTTGTTATACGCCCGATGGCAACCCGCTGGTGGGTCCAGCGCCGGGCCTGCGCAATATGTGGCTGGCTGAGGGGTTTAGCTTTGGAATTACAGCTGCGGGCGGTACCGGCTATTATATGGCGCAGATGATGGTGGATGGGGAGGCTGAGATTGACATGGCCAGCCTAGACCCCAAACGCTACGGCAATTGGATGACCACAGAATTTGCCATGCGCAAAAACGAAGAATGCTATGACCACGTCTATGTTCTGCACCACCCCGATGAAGAGCGCCCTGCCGCACGGCCCTTGCGCACGGCGCCGGCCTATGATCGGCAAAAGGCTCGCGGCGCACAGTTTGGTTGGGTCAACGGCTGGGAACGTCCCAATTATTTCGGTCCGCTGGACGTGCCCGAAGATTTTGACGAAAAGTCCCGCAGTTTCCGCCGTGGAGCCTGGTGGAAATACGCGGTCGAAGAGGCGCGTGCCATCCGCGAAGGGGTCGGGCTTGTGGATGCAACAGCCTTTACCAAACATATCGTCAAAGGCCCCGGTGCGACAGCATTTCTCGACTGGTTCACCTGCAATAAATTGCCGCGCGTGGGCCGCATCAATCTCACCTATGCTTTGACAGGCCATGGCACCACGCGCACGGAATACACCATTGTGCGCCTCTCTGAGCAAGAATATTATTTGGTCTCAGCGGGGGCATGGAGTGCCTATGATCAAGATTATCTGAAAAAGGCGATTGAGGATAAAGAGGCTGAATTTGGCCGCATTGAACTTCAAGACGTCACCACCCAATGGGGGGTTTTCGCCCTTGCAGGTCCCAAGGCGCGCGATGTCTTGCGCGATGTGATTAACGATCCAGATCCGGCCACTGTACTCTCCAACAAGCGCTTTCCGTGGCTTTCAGCACGGCAAATTGAGCTGGGCATGTGCCCGGTGAATGCGATCCGCGTGGCCTATACGGGCGAGCTGGGTTGGGAGCTGCATCATCCTATGGAAATGCAGAACTATCTCTTTGACCTTCTGGAAAAAGCCGGTGCAAAACATGGTATGAAATTGGTGGGCGCCCGGGCGCAAAACTGGCTGCGGCAGGAAAAGTCCTATCGTGCTTTCGGAACAGAGCTGGGGCGCGATGCCACGCCGCTTGAGGCTGATCTGCCACGCTTTGTGGATCTGTCGAAAGAGTTTCATGGTAAAGCGGCAATGGAGGCGCTTGGGGTCCGGGTTAAATGTTGCACACTTTTAATTGACGGTCCGGATGATGCGGATCCATGGGGCCGCGAAGCATTGTATCATGGCGAGACCCGAGTTGGTCGCCTCACCTCTGGCGGCTATTCGGTCCATTTTGGGAAATCTATCGGCATGGGCTATCTACCGCCAGAACTTGCCGTGCCGGGTACGAAGTTGCAGGTGAAAATGCTCAACAGTCTTTGGGATTGCGAAGTTGTGCAAGACAGCCCTTATGATCCCAGCAATGCCACCATCCGGATGGATGGATAATATCTAAGGGGTGTGGCATCACGCCCCCCCCGGTTTCTTGCAGATTGGCGACGTCAGGTTACAAAACGCGCCGGGCTCAGCTGCGCCACAATCTCAGCCGTCAGCTGTGGTTTTCGGCCCAACGCCGACGCGGCCACCAGTTGCGAGGCGGCGGGGGCGGTGAAAAATCCATATCCGCCCTGTCCCACGGCCCAGATGAAACTCTCCTCCTGCGGCGCGGCACCCAGGACCAGATTGCGATCAGGCGCAAACGTGCGCAGGCCAGCCCATGACGATATAGGCCGCGTTACCTCTTCAGTCACATAGTCTTGATAACGCGCCAGAGCTTCGGCCAAATCCTGATCATGTGGCCAAGCATCCATGGGTGGGCTGGGGGTCTCTTCCGCCAGCGAGACAATCAATGCACCCGCATCAGCCTTAGCATACCACCGCTCGCCGGGGCCAAACAGCATGGGCCAGGTCGAAGGATCATGCCCGCCTGGCGCGGCCAGTCGTGCCACACTGCGGCGCATCGGTGTCAGCCCAATGGGTGCAAGACCTGCCAGTGCGGCGATCTCATCGCCCCAAGCCCCTGCCGCGTTAATCAACCGGCGCGCCGTGAATGTCTGCTCTTGGCAGGTGACCTGCCATCCGCCGACAATTTTTTGAATGGCCTGAACGCATTGATGCGTTTCAATCACTCCGCCATTCCTGCGAAAGAGTTTGGCAAAGCGCTGTAACATCATATCGGTGTCAATATCCTGCGCGGTGGTGCTGTAGGCTGCGCGCAAAACCTTCTGGGTATCGAGGATCGGCACGCGTGCCTGGGCCTCTGCCATCGAAATTTCGGTCAGATCCATATGGCGCCGGTCCGCCTCAAATTGGGTTTCTTCACCGCGTAGGCATAAAAGCATAAAGCCGCGTGGGCTCAGCACGCCGGCAAGCAAATTATCCCAATCTGCGTGGCCGGCTTTGGCAAGAGCGATGGTGGAGGGGCTACCGTAATTTTCCTCGTAGAGAGCTGCTGAGCGGCCTGAGGTATGATAGCCTAAATGTGCCTCGCGCTCCAAGACCTTGCAGGACCCATCTCCTGACAAGCGCGCCGCTACTGATATGCCAGCGATACCGCCCCCTATGACTAAGAAATCGATCATTTGACAACAATGCATGGTAATATTTATTTATAAAAGTCAAAATGAGATGTCACACTCGTTGCCAAGCGCTTTTTTACTTGTATTTAATATTCTTCGCTACCTTCAAAGAATATCCGAACTATATCGTTACCTATTCTCATAGAAAGACGATTACAGCCTATCAGGCAATATAAAATGTCTAGTCATATTTTGTTCAAAGTCCATTCTTTGGGAATGCTTTTAAGATGAGCGATTTCTGCGCTAGGCGAGGAGACCTATGCTCTTGGTAGATACCAAATAATGCAGTTACTCTTATTAGTTTTGCAAAAACGATCTCCTCTCTTCCCATTATACTTATTTTGTTGACCACTTTATTGTCTTAAAAGATTTTGAAAAGAAAATCTCCGAAGCTTGAAATTCAATGATCACGCCAATTCTGATATATTACGTGATATTTGTCTTGCTATGCTGTTTATTGTTTGGTTTTTTTTGGGGGTGAAACTGTGGCAACAAATCAATCCAGTCGATCAAAACTGATGTTCCATATTTTCGATAAGTAGGAAAGAAGTAGTATGACACAACATTGTGACGATCCAGTGATACTAAATCAATGGCATCCACTCAGCTCCTTTAATGAAATAGTAGTTGGTCAAAAACACAGAACTGTTCTTCTTGGCCGTTCGTTATTTTATCAGCAGACAGCGCAGGGTGAATTATTTGTTTGGTCATGTGACAATGTGAGTTTTGTGCTACCTACAAAACGTGCGTATGGGTTTTTATGGACCAGTCTTGGAATACCACCAGACGAATTATTCGCCGTCGGGGAAATTGATGAACCTGATCGCCAAAACGTTGCGACCGGAGTTTTTGGTGTGAACGTATCATTCGGCCGCGCTATCGAAAACTTTCTTGATATGGGACACTTTCCATTCGTGCATACTGGCATTTTGGGAGAGGAGCCGCACACTGAGGTTAAAGAATACGATGTAGACGTTTCAGAAAGCCGTGATGAAATCATGGCTACCCGTTGTAGATTTTATCAACCACAGGCCTCGTTGGCGTCTGAGGCTGGTGCGGACGTTGATTACATTTTTCGTGTTCCACATACTAACTGTGCACTCTTGTACAAATCTAGTCCTGGGTATGAAGCTGAAGGGCGGATGGATGTTATTTATATGTTCCTTCAGCCGATGGGTCCTGAATGGACACGTGCGCATACCGGAATGTGCGTGATTGACGTCGCAAATAGCTATGAAAGTATTAGGTATTTTCAGCAGATTATTTTTGGACAGGACAAGTCGATCTTAGAGAACCAGTTTCCAAAACGCTTACCACTTGACAGCCGTGCTGAAACACCGATCCGTGCTGACAAATCTGCTATTGCTTACCGCCGATGGCTTGCAAAAAAAGGTCTGACCTACGGTGTCATTCCTTCAATTTGACTTGGAGTACGAGATGAAAGTTGACCTTAGCCAATGGCATCCTGTTGCCTCAAGCAGCGACCTTCCATTACGACATGTTTATCAGGGCCAACTTTGGGGGCATGAATTAGCCATTTGGCGCGCTGATGACGGCCATGTAAATGTCTGGGAAAATAGGTGCCTGCATCGTGGTGTACGGTTAAGCATAGGTCTGAACGAGGGTAGTGAACTCCGTTGTCTTTATCATGGGTGGCGATATGCGAATCGAACCGCAGGCTGCACCTATATTCCGGCCCATCCTGCTGACGCACCCGCTCGCACCGTTTGCAACAATACTTATCAATGTATTGAGAAGTATGGGCTTGTTTGGTCAGCTGTGGCGCCTGAAAGAAGTTTTGAGACGCCTGTTACATTAACGGATACAGCACCCTTAACTTTGCGTGCAATTCCAATAAACGCTCCATCTGACTTAGTGCAAAAATTTGCGACCGATTACCCTTATGGAATGGTGACGCATAAGAGCGACACATCTATGACCCTTCAATCTGGGGCGTCAGAGTTGCAACTATTTTTCCAACCTGTTGATTCAGGGAAAACAATCATACGTGGCTTGTTGATACCCCAACCAGTCGATCCCATCGTTGCTCTGAGGCATCATAATGCGATGATGACAGCCTTACGAGACAAAATAGAACTGGCCGTGAGTGGTCTCTCTCCTCCCCGAGCTATAGAGGTGGAATTTAAGCCTGTTGCTAAAGATCTCGCTCAAATGCCAAACATTAATACTGCTGGCCCAAAGGTTGAGTTTCGTGCAAAGGTTGCTAAAAAATGGATTACATCTCAAAATGTTATGGCATTTCGGCTTGAGGCGTTTAGCGAACAATTCCCAACCTTCCAACCCGGTGCACACATAGACGTCAGCCTACCTAACGGTATGCTGCGGCAATATTCACTAACAAATGGACCAGGTCAAACCGATCACTACACTATCGGTGTTAAACGTGATGTCGCATCTCGTGGCGGATCAATATGCCTTCATGATGATGTTCAAGAAGGCGATGTCATTGCAATATCGGCGCCACATAACAACTTTCCACTTCGCCGTGATGCGGTGAAAACGATTCTAATTTCAGGCGGTATAGGTATCACACCTTTACTCTCTATGGCTCAAGCGCTTAAAGCTCAGGGACTACCATTCGAGCTGCATATCTTTGTTCAAACCGCAGCTGATTTGGCGTTTCCGGAGATCTTGCATGACTTGGATGGTCTTACAAAAACTTACATGGGGCTCTCGCCGCGAGCAACACGCAATGTAATTTCTGGTGTTCTTGCTAATTATGTTGCGGCTCAACATGTCTATATATGTGGTCCTGGTGTAATGTTGGAGGCGGCTCGTGAAGCTGCAAAGAAGTGTGGATGGCCAGACGAAGCGGTTCATTTTGAGTATTTTAAAAATTCGAAAGAAATTGACTATAAGACGACCTTTGAAATAGCGCTATCCCGGTCAGCGTTGACCCTACAAGTGCCGGCAGGCAAGACAATTCTGCAGATTTTAAGAGAAAATGGGATCGAAGTCCCAAGTTCCTGCGAACAAGGTGCTTGCGGCACATGTTTGATGACTGTGATCGGGGGTGAGCCTGATCATCAGGATGTATATCTTTCGACAAAAGAGAAGGCGTCGAACCAAAAGATCATTACTTGTGTTTCACGGTCAAAATCAAACCAACTTGTTTTGGATATATAGGGAACCAGTAAATGAAATTATATGACTACGAACTGTCTGGAAATTGTTACAAAGTACGGCTGTTTCTAAGTATTTTGGGTTTAAATTTTGATACCAAGCCGATAGATTTCTACCCTGGACGTGAACATAAGTCGAAAGCTCTGCTGTCGCTTAATCCACTTGGGCAATTACCAATTTTTGAAGATTCAGATGCAACTTTTTGCGGGTCAGATGTCATTCTGTCTTATATTGCTGAAAATTACGACAAATCTGGGTTCTGGTATCCTAAAAAACAGCGTTTGAGCATCGACAATTGGATGCGAGTAGCAGATGAAATAACTGCAACGGCATCGGCTGCTCGCCTGCATGACACATTTTTTTATGATTTGGATATTGAAACCGCGCGTGCTGGCGCACACCGGTTGTTTCGAATTCTAGATGAACATCTATGGTTTTCCGAAAAACGTGGAGACGATTGGCTCGTTGAAACGCCGTTTCCAACCATCGCTGATATAAGTTGTTTCCCTTATGTTGCCCTTTCGGAAGAAGGTGGAATTTCTAGGATGGATTTCCCAGCGATTCGACGTTGGTGCGATCGTGTTAAGCGGATCGATGGTTTCATTACTATGCCGGGGATATTCCCTACCAGCAAAGCTGCATAACACTCTGATATTTACAGACCATGGTTAGGCACCTAGCAGATGTTTTAAACTTTAGGATAAACCTCTGAAAATTGGTGCTGAAATAAATAATTGTTCCAATTGTTAAGGCGAACGAAATATGTTGGCTCGTTTGGTCAAGTATCAAGCAGTCAGACCTAATCAGGTACTAATCGAAACAGATTTAATCGCTGACGCAATACTGATGGACCAACCGACCCTCATGCATTAGAATTCACAAGCATTAATCAAGTGTGTTTGATCAAGCTCGAGTGATCAATTAATAGATCTTACGTTTTATTCGCACTTAAGAAACTAGAAAGGATATATGGTGAAACTACTAAGAGTATTTATGTCAGCAGTTGTATTGGCAGTTGGATGCGTTGTGCCGTCCTATGCTGACGAACCCAAAGATAAAGTAAAAGTTGGATTTATTTATGTAGGCCCAACAGGTGATCATGGGTGGACATATCGTCACGATATTGGTCGTCAGCAAGTAGAGGCGGAATACGGTGATAAAGTTGAAACTGTGTACGTGGAGAGTGTGCCAGAAGGCCCAGATTCAGAGCGAGTAATGACGCAGATGGCTCTGAATGGCGCAGACATTATCTTCGCAACATCGTTTGGTTATATGGATGCTGTGTTGAATGTGGCCAAAAAGTTTCCAAATGTAAAATTTGAGCATGCAACTGGTTACAAGCAGGCAGATAACGCTGCAAATTATGGTTTGAAATTATATCAAGCACGACACGTTCAAGGTGTTATTGCCGGTATGATGACAAAAACAAATAAAATTTGCTACGTTGCATCATTTCCAATTCCAGAAGTCATGCGTGAAATTAACACATACTATTTAGGTGCAAAAAAAATGAACCCTGATGTAGAACTCTCTATTACCTGGGTTTACACTTGGTATAATCCGGGCTTGGAAGGTGATGCTGCAAACGTAATGATCCAACAGGGGTGTGACGTGGTTGCCCAGCATACTGACTCACCCGCACCACTCACAGCGGCTCAAGAAGCTGGGGTCGTGGGCTTTGGACAAGCGTCAGATCAAATGAAGTTCGCGCCTAAGGCACAGCTGACAGCTACGATAGATAACTGGGGTCCATACTACATCGACAAAGTTGGCCAGGTGCTTGATGGAACTTGGACCACAGGTGATTACTTTGGCCACATGAACACCGGCGCAGTAGGCATGGCGCCATTCGCTAATATGCCTGCAGAGGTGGAAGCTGAAGCACAGCGTGTTAAAGATGCGATTAGTGCGGGCGAATTGTTTGGATTTACCGGCCCGATCAACAAGCAAGACGGAACAGCGTTTCTTGCGGAAGGTGAAGTAGCGACACGTATGCAACTAGACACTATGGACTTCTATGTTGAAGGTATAACGGCATCGCCACCTACCTAAGGTTGTCCGTAAAAAGGTCTTTATAGGACAGATATGTGAGGCCGGCCTAACTGCCGGCCTCACATTTGTTGAAACATATGTGTTAAATGTATCGTCAACCCAACGCGCGGTATCGTTGCAAGTAGAATGCGAGCAGTCAGCGTGAAGCATGGAATACACGGCCAAGTGCTGCTGGTGCATTCAATGCTGATCTTGATCGATTAGCAGACATCACTACGAGGACAACTATGGTCATCACGTAAGGTGACATCGACAAATACTCAACTGGAATTGATATACCGGCAGCTTGAAAGTTCAGCTGCAAAACGGCGACACCACCAAAAAGATAAGCACCCAGAAGCGCACGGGCTGGTTTCCAGCTCGCAAACACAACAATGGCCAGGGCGATCCAACCCGCTCCAGCGGTCATACCTTCCGTCCATTGTGGCACGCGCACCAGTGAGAGCGATGCACCCCCTAGTCCGGCACATGCGCCGCCAAACATAATTGCTAATATGCGGACTTTGACGACCTTGTAGCCCAGAGCATGGGCCGCATCATGGCTTTCTCCCACAGCACGTAGGATCAAACCGCCACGAGTATATTTCAAAAACCACCAAACTCCAGCAACCAAGACCAAAGCGACGTAAACTGTGATGTCATGAGAAAACAAAATCGGGCCGAGGATGGGGATGTCGCTAATAACAGGCAGATCCAGCTTTGCACTCGCTGGGGGCTTAATCCCGATATAGCTTTGCCCCATAAGCGCTGAAAGTCCTAGGCCAAAGAGAGTTAGCGCCAAGCCCGTGGCGACTTGGTTTGATAGAAAAAATTGCGTCAAAAGAGCAAAGACCAAGGAGAGGGCCGCACCGCCAAGCGCAGCGCAGAGAAAACCGATGATCGGCGATCCGGTCCCTACGGCCGCGGCAAAGCCGGCAATGGCTCCAATGATCATCATACCTTCAACCCCAAGGTTCAAAACCCCAGATTTCTCGACCACCAATTCCCCAATCGCGGCCAATAAAATAGGTGTTGCGGCCACCATGAGCGAGGCGACCAAGAGCGTTGGGCTAATTGAGCTTAAATCCATGACAGATATGTCCTGTTTGCAATCAAGTCTGGGTGGCCTGTGCAGATTTTCATGGGTGGCTCCCCGCACTTGCTAATTTAAGTTTGAAGTTCGTCAGCATGTCGAGGGCAAGTAGAAAAAACAGCAACATGCCTTGAAAGGCCTGGATCGCCGCAGAGGGCAGGCCGAGGCTGGATTGCGCAATCTCGCCACCAATATAGGTCAGTGCCATGAGCAGTCCGGCCAAGAGGATACCAATCGGATGGAGCCGGCCCAAAAATGCCACAATGATGGCCGTGAACCCGTAGCCGACATTGAAATCAATACTGATTTGTCCGCTGGGTCCGGAGACTTCAAACATGCCGGCCAGCCCCGCCAAAGCGCCACTAAATCCAAGGCAATAAACCACAAGCCGCTTTGGATTGACCCCGGCAAATTTAGCCGCCTTGGGGCTTTCCCCGGTCAAACGAATGTGAAAGCCCATTTGATGCCGCGCCAGTAAGACATAGGCAAAAATCACGGCGATGAAGGCAAACATAACGCCCATGTGAATGCCGGTGCCTGTCCAAAGCTCTGCATTGTGCGCGCTGGCGTATTGCTGCAAATTGCGAGATCCGGGAAAGCCAAATCCTTCAGGGTTTTTCAACAAACCGAGCGACATAGACGCCAGCAGCTGTTCTGCGACATAGACCAGCATGAGGCTCACTAAGATTTCGTTAGTGCCGAACCTTGTTTTCAAAATCGCAGGAATCATCGCCCAGACAAAGCCGCCCAATGCGCCAAAAAAGATCATGGTGGGAAAAATGAACGCGCTTTGCGCCGGGTAGACAGCCAGCGCCACGCCTGCGCCACAAATCGCACCGATGATATATTGTCCCTCGGCGCCAATGTTCCAAATGCCAGCGCGGAACCCCATCGACAAACCGATGGCGATCATAATCAAAGGCGCGCCTTTAACCAAAAGCTGCGGGCGATAATACCAAGCAAATTCGGAGAACAGTGGATCATAGAAAATTGTGCGGATGGCTTCAAAGGGATCCTTTCCCAAAACGGCAAACATGATGCCGCCGCCGATCATCGTGGCAAAAACGGCCAGAACCGGAGCCA
>CALFSV010000372.1 GCA_937916485.1 uncultured Paracoccaceae bacterium
AGATCACAGGCTCTTCGCTAAGTATTTCCCCACCATGTGCCATATCTGAGGGCACGAACCACATATCGCCAGGACCTACCTCTCGCGTTTCATCACCAACTGCCAGACGCATTCTGCCCTGAATAACGACGCTTACTTGCTCATAAGGGTGTGAATGCAGGGGGTAGATGCTTCCAGGTTCGAACTTGACCCAACATAGCTCTTGGTGGTTCCCGATGGCCAGCTTGTCATGCCACCAGACCTGCATGTCTGGGAAAAACTTGGATGCTGCGTCCGCTTCGGACAAGGTGATGATATTAGGCATGCTCTGGTCTCGGCTCTTTGCACAACAGCCTCGCACCAAATATTGGCCCCAGCCAACTGAACGCAAAGCTGAAATTCGATAGCGCGAATAGTGCTCTATCAACGAAGGATCTGTTTAAACAGCTTCACTTCAGGAGCAGGTTACAGTCAATACCCGCAATGGCCCCCAAGCCGTCATCCGCCCCTTCCGCTCAGGGGTGATGGACAAGTCTATTGTCCCTGTTTCCACTGGGTATCTTATGTCAGGTGGTGAACACTAGCATAGGTGCGCGGCATCTCGATGATGTCTTCCGTCAGGACGATGCAAAGGTTTGAACGGGTGTTCCGCGCAAGCCGACGCCTACTTCCATGCAAAGTCGGGCTGATCGAAATGTGACACCCTCGTGGTCGTGGCCTGTAGAGCAATCTCCCGGAACTGGTAAAGGATCGCAGCGGTCGGAGCGAACATCTGGTGACCAGAGTCGGGAAGAATGCTGACATTACAGGATGCTTGCCATGCGCGCTTGGCTCCAGGTTTGGAATTTCAGGGTTATTGAGCTCGCTGAACGGTATGAAGAACACGTCTGCCACTTCGGCCGGGTCGGGCTTCAAGGTAACGTAATCTTGGCACCAAGCAACGAAAGGAGATATCTGAAAACCCGACCGGGTTGGAAAGTCATCAAGGCGCCCCAATACATCCCTTTGGTTCAGATCAAGCCCCAGTTCTTCTGAAGTCTCGCGTAAGGCGGCCTCAATTTCCGTCTCACCCTCATCAAGACGCCCGCCAGGCAACGCGTATTGCGCACCGTGCCGGCGGAGATTAGCAGGCCTCAGCGTCACGATCACGCTGGCTTGGCCAGTCTCCGGTTCTTTTGCAACCACGATGGCAACTGCAGCCTTGCGAAGTCGACTGGCCTCGCGCCCCGCCGGAACGAACCGAGCGATGCGCTCGCTGATCGACCGGCGCAAGACCGGGTTGAAATCGTAATTTGCCATATCGAGTATGCTTTATCCGCGGCTACCATTGCATACTCTCACGCCTGCAGTAGGTGTCAACACAGGGCCAAGCAGGACGCGTTCTTCAGGTTGCCAGATCTCATCTCCGACAATATGGCTGGCCTCGACGACGCTGATGGGGCCTTGCATGTCCTCGGTCAAAGCATGGGGTAGACAGCCCGCCCGTGGCACCATAGCAACCGCCACCGCCAAGGTTCGCAACATTCTGCTCTGGATCGTGCGAGATTGGATCGCGCCCCGACGCCAGATATACTGAACCCTCGTGCCGCAAGACACGCTCATCTCTGCGTGAGGCGGATCGACGGCTCCCCCCCGCGCTCGACATAGCCCAGCGCAAAGACCGCAACACCGCTCGCCTCTTTGTTTTGTTCTTCGACATGCCGCGCCCTTCCCCGTTTCGATCCATCCGCCCCCACGGCCCATCCCCAGCGGCCATTTTGGCAACGCGGCTTGTGCATCAAACCACATCGCCGAGCCTTCGGACGAGACGCCTCGCATCCTTCTGGGCAGATCCGCGCACCGCTAATGGAAGTCGCGTGACTTTGGAATCGTGCGCAGGTTGCGTGGGTGCCTGTGCGTACTGCTTGGCAAGGCGCGCTTTACCTCGTCCGCACGCGCCAATGGGGGCTCTATGGCGTCATTGGAAAGCCGTTTCAGCGCATCGCTGCGATCGTTCAGGTGATGTACGACGACATGGATCACATCATCGCTGCGTTGCACGACACCACGCACATCAATGATCCGCGCCTGCATGATCACTTTGCGAAATGCCTCCATGACCTTTGGCCAGACCACCAGATTGACCACCCCCGTTTCATCCTCCAGTGTAATGAAGCAGACGCCCTTCGCACTTCCGGGGCGCTGCCGGATCAGCACGATACCAGCCAGTTTTACGTCCTGCCCGTTACGCATATGCGCGAGCGTGCCCGCTGGCCTGTAGCCCTGTTTCGTCATGCTTTTTCGCAAGAACGCCATAGGGTGCGCCTTTAGTGATAACCGCATTGTTTGATAATCTGCGACCACATGCTCGCAGGTTGGCATCTTTGGCAGATCAAATGGGACGTCATCCCCCTCATCCGGTTTATCGCTAAAAAGCGGTAAGTTTGGCGCATCATGCAACGCGCGCGTGTTCCAAAGCGCCTGCCTGCGGTCCAGTCCAAGAGATCGCACTGCATCTGCCGCGGCCAGTTTGCGCATAGATCCCGCATCGGCCTTGGCACGGTCTTTAAGAGAGGCGAGATCGGTGAAAGGGGTGTCGCGGATGGCCACGATACGGCGCGCGACGTCTTGCCGAAGACCCTCAATCTGCCGCAATCCCAGACGGACGGCAAATTTGCCATGACTTACAGGCTCCAGCGTCGTGTCCCAGTGGCTGTAATTCACATCCGGTGGGCGGATGATGACGTCATGTTCGCGTGCATCACGGACAATCTGGGCAGGTGCATAAAATCCCATAGGCTGGGAATTTAACAATGCCGCGCAAAACACATCCGGGTAATGGCGCTTGATCCAGCTTGAAACATAGACGAGATGCGCAAAGCTGGCGGCATGACTCTCTGGAAAGCCATAATCACCGAAGCCCTTGATTTGGTTGAAACAGCGCTGAGCGAAGTCGGAATCATAGCCGCGATTGATCATGCGGCTGACCATTTTGTCTTCAAGCGCACAAATGGTTCCCTTTGATCTGAATGTCGCCATAGCCTTGCGGAGTTGATTGGCCTCATCGGGGCTGAATTCCGCAGCGACCATGGCAAGCTTCATCGCCTGTTCCTGAAAAATTGGAACGCCCTTGGTGCGGGAAAGCACCTTGCGCAACTCATTCGGATCATGTGGGGGTCTGGGTGACGGGTAATGCTCGGGCTCTTTGCCCGACCGCCTGCGCAGATAGGGGTGCACCATATCCCCTTGAATGGGCCCCGGGCGCACGATGGCAACCTGAATAACGAGGTCATAGAATTCACGCGGTTTCAGCCGTGGGAGCATATTCATCTGTGCGCGGCTTTCGACTTGAAAGACCCCCAGACTGTCTCCCTTGCAAAGCATGTCATAGGTCGCCTGATCCTCCTGTGGAACACACGCAAGGGTCAGCGTGCGACCATGATGCGCAGCGATCAGATCAAAGGCCTTGCGGATACATGTGAGCATTCCAAGTGCAAGCACATCCACTTTGAGAATACGCAATTCGTCAATGTCGTCCTTGTCCCATTCGATGAATGTGCGATCCGGCATCGCGCCATTACCGATCGGCACCGTTTCGATCAGCTTTTTCTCGGTCAGGATAAAGCCGCCCACATGCTGACCTAAATGGCGGGGCATACCAATCATCTGATCAGCCAGTTTGATCGTGCGCGCCATCAGCTGGTCCTTGAGGTCGATCCCAGCCTCTGCCGCCTCGCGCGCACCGACCTCGCGCCCCCAGGACCCCCAGATGGTTTTAGCCAAGGCGCTGGTGATGTCTTCCGACAGCCCCATGACCTTACCGACTTCACGCACGGCCATGCGGGGTCGGTAGTGGATCACCGTTGCGCAAAGTGCGGCCCTGTCGCGTCCATATTTATCATAGATATGCTGGATCACCTCTTCACGCCGCTCATGTTCAAAATCGACATCTATATCAGGCGGCTCTTTGCGTTCCTCGCTGATAAAGCGTTCAAACAGAAGATCATTGGTATTCGGATCAACCGCAGTGATCCCCAGCACATAGCAAACAGCGGAATTTGCCGCCGATCCGCGCCCTTGGCACAGGATTGGTGGATTACAGTGGTGGCGGGCAAAATTCACGATCTGCTCAATCGTCAGAAAATATTGTGGGATATTGATTTTTTTGATCAGGGTGAGTTCCTTGCATAGGGTCGCTGTGACCTTATCGGGGACGCCATCGGGATAGCGCCGCTCTGCCCCTTTCCATACCAGCTCTTCGAGATAGTCTTGCGGTGTGCGCCCCTCTGGCACTGTCTCGTTGGGATATTCATACGACAATTCGCGCAGATCAAAATCACAGGCATCCGCAACCATGCGTGTCGCGCGGATCGCGTGCGGCCATTGGGCAAAAAGCCGGACCATCTGTGCCGGTGATTTCAGGTGCCTCTCTGCATTTGCGTTCAGCAAGGAGCCGGCCTGCCGGATCGTCGTCTTGTGCAGGATGCATGTCATCACATCGTGTAACGGCCGGCGTTCAGGCGCATGATACCGCACATCATTGGTGGCGATGATCCCAAGCCCATGCGCTTTGGCGAACCGATCCAGTCGATTGATCCGGGCGCGATCATCGCCTTCATAAAGATAGCTGACAGCGATATGCCTAAGCGTAGGCAGCGCATGTCTGAGCCGATCAAACCCAGCCTCAAAATGATCGAGCTGCGGGCTGGGCAGCGCAATAAGCTGAACGCCTTCGCTGTAAACGACAAGATCATCAAGTGTGATATCGCAGGCCCCTTTCGCCTGCCATGCGCCGTCTATATCCGCCATTTTACCTTTTGAGAGCAGCGCAGAAATTCTGCCATAGGCGGCGCGGTCCCGTGGGTAGGCTAGAAATTCCTCTCCTGTGGTGAGTTGTAACCGGCAGCCGATAACTGGCGTGATCTGCGCCCTCAAAGCCGCTGCATGCAGCCGAACAACACCCGCCATCGTGTTCAGATCCGCACAGCCAAGTTTGTCATACCCCAAGGCATGTGCGGTCACGGCAAGATCCACGGCATCGGACGCACCACGCAGGAAAGAAAAACATGTGGTCAGCCCTAATTCGACATATTCCGCCGCAGGGTTTGGTATGAAATCATCGCTCTCAATCGTGCGTCGCGGGTGCTGGTTATCCATGTCAGGCATGGCAACACCCGTGCAATAGAGCCACCCCCATCACGCAAAGCACCCATGCACAAACCAGCGTGGATCACCGCCGCGCCCATCTTCGTGCAGCCCTTCACGATACAGCCAGATGCGCTGCCCTAATTGATTTTCAATCTTGAAGTAATCCCGCAACCGTGTGCCCGGCCTGTCCTTCCACCATTCGGGCGCAATACGCTCAGGACCAGAATATCGCGCCACCCGGTGCGTTTGTCGTCGCCAGACAAACTGTGCGGGTGGGCCTTCTGGAACTTCGTAAAGAACCCGCACCTCCTCGGGGTGATTGAACAAACGCAGTGGCCGCTCCTTTACTGACGAAGCTACGATTTTGGTAATCCCATCCAAAGCCGCGACGCGCCCGGCAACACGTTCTGGAATATGGCTTTGACGCAGGATGGGCTGCGTCACAGCGCGGGGGCCAAATTTTGCGCTCAACCGATCCACAAGTTGAGTCAGATGCAAGTCGTCGTCTGATCCTCCATCAAGGCGGCTCTGGTGGTCATGCATATCCTCCACCCCGCTTGCCTCAAGCGTAATCAGGTCAAAGCCAAAACCGGGATTGATCTGTTCCAGCTTGTCCCGAAACAGCCCATGCAGATGTTGCGGATCACACGTGACGGCAGAGGTTGCCACATCCAGATGGCTAACATCCCCATCGGTGCGATAAACGGTCAGATGCAACCGACGGCACCCCTGCCCTGCCTGCGTGAGCATCTGACACAGATTTTCACATAGCTCTGGCAAATGGGGGGTGGGGTCAAAGATCGGTTCGGCCAGACGGCTTTGTACTCGCAAGCGCGGCCTTGCCTCAAGGCTTGCGACCGGCTCGGCCAATTTGCCCATGGCCTGATCGAGGCGCAGCAAAGGATTGGCTTCCAATGGGGCCCTGACAAACCTTCGCGCCAGCGACAGTCGCGGCACATCCATGACCGCACCGATAGTCTTCAGGCCCAGACGTTGTAAAAGAAGAACCGTTTCATTGCCCAATCGCAAACCGGTTACCGGCAATACTCCCAGTTTAGTTCTGACGTCATCTTCCATACAAACACACCGCACCGGACCAAAGCGCGCCAAAGCCCATGCCGCACCCCATGTCGGCGCAACAGCAATCCGCGCGCTGATCCCAAGTAAGGACAACTGCGTTTCCATCGCGACCAGCATCGCCGCCTCACCACCGAACAGATGGTCGGAGCCCGCCGTATCAAGGATCAAACCATTTGCCCCGTCGCGCACAGTCCATGGACACCAGCGTCGCGCCCAAAGAACCAGGCGGTCCAATGCGGCACGATCACCAGCAATGTCCGCGTGCTCCACCCGCAATTCCGAGCAAATGGCACGCATATCCACAACACGGGCCCCTGCATTAATGCCCGCCAACCGCGCCGCCCGATTGGCGGCATGGATCACGGGCCCATGATGCCCCCCACGAGCCAACACAATCGGTATATTATCCGGCGGTGCGTTGCATTGCCGCTCCATGGTCCGTTGCCAGCGTTCCATCGCGAACTGTGGCAACCAGATCGAGACGATCCGACGCCCTGTCATACGTCGCCACCCACTGCCCCGGCTTGGAGTGACGCGAACGGAAGAGGTCGAGCGCCCAGCGAGGCAATCCGGGGGATTGTGGATCGTGCGGATCGCGCGCCGCAGGCAAAGACGCCACGCGCCACCGTTCGCGCGCCGCGCTGAGATTGGGGGACGCCGCGCGGCGCATGAGCCAGCAGGGCACGTTTGACGCCTCTGAACGCATTGCTAGCCGTTTTGTCGCTGTGAAATCGAGCACGGGTGGATCGCCCCAGATCTCGCCAATCACTGCACCTAAAGCTTTGCATCGCAACCCATCCTCCATCGCCCAAAGCACATCCGCCGCCCGTGACAGATCGACCATGATTATGGGGCGCGCTGTCCCA
>CALFSV010000373.1 GCA_937916485.1 uncultured Paracoccaceae bacterium
TGCGGATCGGGAAAGCTGATCCATGTCATGAACGGTTTCTCGGGGTCGCGCCCGTGGTTGATCCACTCGATCGCACGGTCCGCCGTCCATGGTGTGTTGTGGTAGGCCAACGGCAGCTGGCTATGCCAAGTCTGCGCCGCACCTTTGGTGTCGCGCACGTTCTGTTTGTAGAGTGCGTTCAGTTCGTCCCCACGACCAGAGCCATAATAGAACCGCTCAAAGTGCTGACCACGCGGGGGCATTTGTGGGGTAAACCAGTTGTGACCGTGGATCATGGTCTCGACATGTTGAAAGCCCATATATGGGCCGTTCCAATCGTCTGCGTAATCTTCGGATGATAACACGCTTTCCGGTGTGCCTGTCTTGTGCCTCGCATCATAGCTCGAAAAATGCGCCTTACCGAAAAAGGCCGTATCGTACCCTTGCGATCCCAGAGTGCCCGCAAAACCCCTTTCGCCGACCTCTGGATCAAGATCGATACCGTTGTCATGCACACCGTTGGTCCGGCATAGCTGGCCAGTCAAAATAGACGCCCTAGAGGGCTGACACACGGGCGATGGGCAAATGGCCGACGTAAACCGCGTTCCCTCCGCCGCCAACTGATCCAGATGCGGCGTTCGCACCTTACGGCCTTCGACGCCCAGACAATCGCCGCGATGTTGGTCAGATGTGATAAAAATAAAATTGGGCTGGGTCATGATCGTTCCTGACGATTAGTGGGAAATAAAGACGGGAAGAGTTGCATGGGCGAGAATGTAATTTGTCGTCCCGCCCAACAGTCGTTCACGGAATACGGAGTGTTCATAGGCCCCCATTACGAGCAATCCTGCATTCACATCGGTGCAATACGCGAGGATGTCTTTGCCCGTGCGGCCAGCTTTCTTTTCCTTGCGCACACGTTCAACGGTGATGCCGTGGCGTGCCAAAGATGTGGCAATGTCGATCCCTTCAAGAGGCTGGCGAACAGAACCATCATCAACGCTCAGGACATCGACGCGCTGTTTGGTTTCCAGTATCTGCATCGCATCCGTTACCGCGCGGGTAGCAGCACGCTGGCCGTCCCATGCGATGACCGCCGTCTCGTGAATACGTTCAGGGTGATGTCCGCGCGGCACGACCAGAACCGGTCGACCACTACGCAGAGCAATATTTTCGGGGTGTAGCTCCAGATCGGGCTGTTCATGGATCGCGTCATAGCGGCCCACGAGCGTCAAGTCATACATGCGGGCGTATTTCGCGACGGTGGCATCCGCATTACCATAAAGTGAGATCCAATGCAGGTTCTCCGCACTGACTTGTTCGCCCGTCACTGCGTAAAACTGCGCTTGAGTATCCTGCTCGTTCTGAGTGATCCGATCAGCAATCGTCTTTCGCACGTTTTCGGGCACCCATGCATGTTGACTTAGCTTCTCGTGCTGGCCTGCGTGCGCCAACAACCCGGTGACATGGCAGCCGTACTTCCGATGCATCAGCATGGCCATATGAACTGCTGCATCGCTGCTTTCAGTTCCGTTGTAGGCCACAAGAATATTTTTAATTGCCACGACGCACGCTCCTCAAGACACTTCGGAGGACATAGCAACGTCCTGTTTTTGCTTACGGGAAAAGAAAATCACAACAAGTACCGATATCGCCAGAAATACAATGGAGGTGCCACTGCGAAACAAAAAGAACGGATCTGCGTCGGACACGGCAAAGGCCTGACGCATTGCTGTTTCCAAGTTGCCCGCCAAGATGAACGCAATAACGAAGGGCAATATCGGCATCTTAATTTTCCGCATCACGTAACCTAGCAGTCCGAACGCTAGTAGAAAATAAACTGCCAACATGTCTGTCTCTTGGACGTAGACCGCCGTAATCGTAAGCAAAAAGACCATCGGCATCAGAACCCGTTTGGGCACTCGTGCCATTATCCCAACCCATCGCATGAACTGACCGCCAATTGTCCAATTCAAAATATTGCCGATCATCATGGTTGTGAACAGTCCAAAGGCTATCACCAGTTCTGGATTTACCTCGTTGACAGAAAAGCGGAACACGCTGGGTCCGGGGTTAAAACCACCGATGGATTCCGCCGCAAGGATCAAGAAAACCGCGCTGACATTACCCGGAATTCCAAGGCTCAGAACCGGAATTAGGTTTGAACCCGAAACAGCGCTGTTCGCGGCCTCCGTGGCAGCGACCCCTTCCGGGGTGCCCTCTCCGAAAGGAACTGGACCTTTGTGCATCTTTTGGCCCGTAGCATAACCCAATGTCGCTGCTAGCGTGGACCCGATACCTGGCAACGCCCCGATCACAGTTCCTACCACTGCGGAAACGCTAATATAGGGCAAAAGAGCGCGTCGATCGCGCCAGGACAACCCGTTGTCGCCGGATTGTTTGAATTCAGAAGCCGCTCTGGTGGACCGGCGATCACGCCAGATTTCCTCAAACGAAAAGATAACTTCCCCGAGGATCAGAACGCCCAACACGGCAGTAATCAAAGGAAAGCCGTTAGCCAGGAAATCGGTCCCCATCGACAGGCGCGGGTACAGGTCCTCACCTGTCCCAATTGACGCCACCAAGATACCGAAGAAAGCTGCGATGAGCCCTTTCATAGGAGACGCACCAACAACCGCCGCAACAAAGCTGAGTGACAGAATAATCAAGGCGGCCTTCTCTGCAAATCCCAAGTAGGATTCGACTACGATTGCGAGGAAAGGTGCCGTCGTAAACAGCACCAGATCAGAAAACGTATCACCGGAAGCCGAAGCAAAATGCGCCGTGCGCAGCGCTTTGCCAGCTTGCCCCTTTTTGGCCATCGGATACCCGTCCAGAGTGGTCATTAGAGCATCCGGCGTTCCGGGCGTATTAAAAAGAATTGCAGGCACAGCGCCACCAACAGTCGCGCCCTTCATCACACCGATCAAGAATCCCATCACGGGCAACAAAGCATCAGGCGTGTACCCGAAAATAGAGATCAATATCGGCAAAGAGACAGCCATAACAAAAGCGCCGCCAAGCCCCGGTGTTGCACCAATAACGATGCCCAAAAGGAAACCAAAGGTGACCATCATAATCGTGATAGAAATCCCGATTCCAAAGATCGAAAAGGCCTCTGGCCCCGCCAACACGGCCATGACCCCGGCCCAAATGTAGTCAAGAACACTCATCACCAGTCTCCATTCGGGGGCAGCAGCACGTTATCAAGCGGCAAATCAAAGATCGCGATCAGGACAGCGACCACTATAAGCGAGGAAAAGATGCGAATTGTTTTTACACGTCCCTCGATCAAGGCTGTTGTGAAGAAGACGAGGGAAAACCCTCCCATCACAAACCCGATAAGCTTGTAAGGATATGTACTGCGCATTTGCCGATAAGTGACCGTCTCGCTTCCATCGCCCTGAGCAAAAA
>CALFSV010000374.1 GCA_937916485.1 uncultured Paracoccaceae bacterium
GCCTCTAGTAGGACAATGCTGTCCCACAATGGCCCATTGAAGTCGTTGTAAAACCCAGCGGCCTCGGCAACGCTCAGAAGCGCGGTCGCGGCCATCCCGTCATATTTGAGGTTCGACAAAAGCACGTTTTCGGCCAGATGTTTGTTCACCCGCTGACGCGTGACACGACGCCCTTTGGGTTCGGGCTTTGGCGGAGTAAACCCGGATGGGATCTCTCCAACCGACAAACGTCCGCGCGCAACCGTTTTGCCATTTTGTACCGCCTCGCCGTGATAGTCATAGCCTGTCGTTGTACTCAGCCGATGCGCCGTGATCTGCGTCGCGGCCTTTTGGCAAAAATTCGGAAACTCGAACTTCATCCGCCGCAAAAAGACCGGATCGCGCGGGTCCGCGCCGTCGCGGTAAAGGACATCGGCGCGCACCAACTGGCTGATCGCTTCTGATAGGTGCAGGCCCGAGACGTGGTCCAGCGGGTGGTCAAAGAACAGCGGGTGACCTTCGTCGATGATCAATCCGGCTGCGGCCCGCGCTGACTTCCCCGACCCCACAGAGGGGCGCGAAATCAGCAGATTCATCGGGTCGGATTTCTGGCTGCTTGCGTAGAGATCTAGATGCAACCGGTGCGCTTGGTCGACATCTGCAGCCACCTCGCTTGGTTCTATAATCTCGTCCACCTGCTTTTGCAGGGCATCAAGCGTGCGGACATGCAACAAGCGCTCGCCCAGACCCGCAACAGATTTCAGAGCAGGCAGTTGCGCCTGCAGACGGCTGACGATGGTCATTAACCCTATGCTGTCGATCCCCAAATCACCCAGCCCTGCCCCGCTGTCGATCTCGTCGCTTGGAATGCCAAGGAAGGCCGCTGTTATGGCTAAGACAGGGCTATCAGCGGGGCTAGCTGCCAGCTGTGGTTCAGGCGCCTTGGCGGGCTTTGCCGCAGCTCCTGGCGCGCTGACCCAATAGCGGTCCCGCGCAAAGGGATAACTCGGTAACGCGATCCGGCGTGGCGGGTCGGTTCGAAACCGGGGCCAATCAACGGGCAACCCGTTCAACCACGCATCACATGCCGCCGAGATATCCATTTCGGCCACCCAGCGGTCCTGTAGCAGCGCCACATCAGAATCCGAAAGGCCGCTGGTTTGGGTGACATGCACGCTGCGAGCGGTCCCAGAGCGAAGTGTCTGGACCATCTCTTCGACGGAGCACGCCACAAAGGCCAAACGATGCGGCATCGCCTCGCGCCCCACCTGCAGCGTATGAGAAACCCGTGCCAACAGGCCGGGGGCATCTTGCAGCGCCTCAACATGGCTGGCCAAAGCCTTGGCCTGTGAAGTGAGCGCCTCGGCACTGCGCGCCGACAGCACTATGATCTCTTGCGAGGTATCAGGTTGCGCGCAGTCACCATTGGGCCACGACATGTCCCCTTCCTCGAGGAGGACGCTAGCATTCACACCGCCAAATCCAAACGAACTGACACCTGTCATCAACCGCTTGCCCGGCGCTGGTTGCCACTCGCGTGTCTCAAGCGCCAGATCAAATGCACTGCCTTTGACCTTTACGGCAGGGTTCAGCGTCTCAAAGTTCAGGTTACCCGCAATCCGCCGGTGCCGCATCTGAAGCACAGCTTTGATCAGCCCAGCGACGCCTGCAGCGACCTCAAGATGGCCGATATGGGACTTGGCCGTGCCGACGACACATGTGCCGCCGTCCTCAGCACCGTGGGACTTAAAGGCCGACTTCAGCCCCTCGATCTCAATCGGATCACCCAATGCTGTGCCGGTGCCATGCGCCTCCCAGCAGGTTATGTCGCTGGCATCCACGCCCGCACGACCGATAACCTCGGCGATTAGGCTGGCCTGCGACGCGGGGTTCGGGGCAGTCAGCGATGCAGCGCGCCCGGCATGGGCCACGCCAGAAGCTTTGACAACAGCAAGCACCTCATCACCGTCACGCCGCGCATCGGCCAAGCGTTTGAGAACGACAATGCCCACACCCTCGCCACGCACATAGCCATTGGCAGACGCGTCAAACGTCTTGCAGCGCCCATCAGGCGACAGCATCCCAGCTGACGCAAAGGCCACGTGCATGTCCGCATTGGGTATCACGTTCACGCCGCCCGCAAGCGCCATGTCAGTATACCCCGCCTTAAGATCTTCGACCGCGCGATGCAGCGCCACAAGGCTTGAGGAACACGCCGTATCAAAAGGTTCGCTGGGGCCCTGCAGGTTGAGCATATGGCTGATCCGGCTCGGCCCGATCGAGGCCACGTTGCCCGTCACCCATCGGGGATCGCAGGTGTCGCCGCGCGCCTCGATGTTACGACAGTAGCTCGAATTCGAGGTACCAATATAGAGCCCTGTCTTGGTGCCAGCGAGGCTTGCCGGTGCGTAACCTGCATTTTCAATCGCAGCCCAAGAATGGGTCATCATCACGCGCTGCTGAGGGTCGGTCAACTCGGCCTCGGTCGGCGACATACCGAACATTTCGGGGTCAAACTCGGCGACGCTGTCGGTAAACCCACCCCAATGCACGTTGGTTTTCCCCTGCTCAGTCCGAGGGTCACCATCAACCGCGCGCCAATCCCAACGCCATTCGGGTGGACGCGTGATGACATCGCGCCCAGCCATGAGGTTGGCCCAGAACGTTTCGATACTGTCTGCGCCAGGGAATGCGCCGCTCATGCCGATGATTGCAATGTCCGTGCTGTTTTGCTCGGGCGCCGGAGGTGTGATTACTTCGGGGGCCTTTAACGCTGGTTGTGCGGTGGGCTCGGTCACAGCAAGCAATGGGGCTGGGACAGGCTGCAGCTCTGGATGCGGCGCCTCGGACGCGCCCACGCCGTAATCCGCCACCAAAGCCGCACAAAGATCGCCCACAGTGTCCGTCCCGTAGAACAATATAGGCTTGACCTCGACGGCAAACCGCGAGGTCAAGCGGCTGCCAAGCTCTGCATAAAGCAGGCTGTCAAAGCCAAACTCCGCCATGCTGATATCGGCGTCCAACTCGTCCCGCGGGATTTGAATGAGCGCCGAGATATCCTCCAGCACTTCTGACAAAACCCCTTGTACCGGCGCGCGCTCCAAACGGTTGGCGGGTTCAGGCGTATGATTCGCGACAGGCTCGGGGCGCGGCATTTGAGCCTCTGGCGCAGGCTTGAGCCGGGCAGCAAGCCCGTCAACGCTCGGGCTTTCGTAGAATAGCGTCGGCGCGATCTCTGCCCCTATCAACGTCTCAAGCCTTGCGCCCATCTCGGCAAAATTGATCGAGGTAAGCCCGAATTCAGAGAACTCGGCATCGCTCGCGATGTCGTCCGGGCTGACATGCGCCATTTCTGCAATCATTGTCTTGAGCGTTTGGACTAGATCCAAGCTCGCCTGTGACGGCTGCTGCACAGATGTGCGATCCCGCGTCTTGTCCGGGCGGCTCGGCACACGCGCGGTCTTTAGCCCAGCCAAATCGACCAGCACGGTCCCACTTGGAGCTTTGATCTGAATGTCAGTTCGCGAACCATCACGCTGCTCTGCCACTGCGATATCAACTTGGCGTGGCAAAGGACCAAGGACACGGACACAGTCTAGGTAGACCGGAACGCTGGTGGGCAGGGTCTTCTGCCCCAACACTAGGCCAAGCGTGGTCTGTAACGCCGCATCGAGCATGTTTGGCGGCAAAGCCAGCTGTGCCTCAAACGCGCCTTCAGGGAGCACCTGCGCCAGTCTTGCCTCTACCTGCCCCTTCGCCAACTCAGCGCTTTGGATAAGGCGGAAGGCCGGGCCATAATCGATGCCCATTTGTTGGAACGCTTCGTAAAACCGCGCACCCTCAGAAGTCACAGCAGCCGCAGAGATTGAAGGAAGTGCGACAACATATGTCTCGGTACAGGCTCCAAGCTTGCCTGTAGCAAAAACCTTGCCCTGCGCATCCTCCAGACCAAAGTCCCAGCGGGGACCGTCGCCACGCACGGCGAGAGACAGCCCACGGGTGACATCTTCCGCCGTTACCATAGAGCGGAACGTCAGGCCGGTAATCTCGACTGCATCTGCGCCCGTAATTTCAACCGCTGCTGCGCGGGCGATCTCGATATAGGCGGTAGCAGGGAGGATTTGTCTCCCCTGCACGACATGATCTGTAAGAAAGCTCGCGTCCGGTCTAAAACTCAGGTCAAAACGCCACCCTTCGGACGTGCGGGTTCCCTCACCGATTAGGCGCGGCGGCGTATGTGCGGGCGTGTCCGCATCCTTGTACCAACAGCGCCGCATATCCATCGCGGTCGGAGGCAGGCGCAATCGTTGCGGCAGACCACGGCCAGTCGCAAGGCGCCAATCACGCCAATTCATAGGTTGTCCTGCAACAAAGGTTTGCGCCATGTCCGCGGGCGCTACGTCCACAGCAGACACTCCGCCGGTTTTTCCGGCCCGAACAGCCCCTGTGAGGACCTGAGACGCGCGCCCAGACAGCCAAGCCCGCAGTTCATCTTCAAGTTCCGGCAAGCTCGCTGCTACGACGCCCAAACGGTGGCGCAACGGAGCGCGACCCAGTTGCACCGTCGCGCATAGTGCGTCGATGCTGATCTCTGGATTGCCGCCAATGAAATTGAGAAGGCTCTGCGCGGTGGCCTTTAAGGCCTTTTCAGATTGCGCTGACAGTATGAAGACCTCCGGTCCCGCCTGCGGACTCACTGGCTTTGGCTCCGGTGCATTCTCGACCACGACATGCGCATTCACGCCGCCAAATCCGAATGAGCTAACCCCCGCAACGCGCCGGGATTGCGCGGACCAAGCGCGCATCTCATCCACCAGTTCGAAGGGCGTTCCATCTAGCTTAATTGCCGGGTTTACCGCCTGCCTATGCCGGTCCGGGATCAATGTACCGTGCCGCATTTGCAGGAGCATCTTGATCAAACCGACAAGCCCAGCCGCCACTTCTGCATGGCCAACATGGGATTTGACGCTCGACAGGGCGATGCTGCCCGAGGGCGAGACAAAGCTCTCAACTGCCTTCGCAATCCCGGCAAATTCAATGGGGTCCCCCACTGCAGTGCCGGTCCCATGCAGTTCGATCGCGCCCACGTCCTGTGGCGTTACGCCTGCCTCGTGCCAAACCTGTTCGATTAACGCCTGCTGCGCCTGGGCGTTTGGTGCGAACAAGGAACTGGACTTGCCCGAGTGGTTCACGCCCGATCCACGGATTACGCCATAGATCGGCAGCCCCTCTGCCTGCGCAAAGCTTAGTGGTTTCAGAACCAGGCTGCAGACCGCTTCGGACCGGACATAGCCGTTCGCATTCGCGTCGAACGTCCGGCACCGCCCTTCGGGGCTAAGCATCGCAGACCGCGCAAAACTGACATGCGCGTAGGGCATCATCATTGTGTTGGTTGCGCCCACGATGGCGCCGTCGCAACCATTGTGGATAGCCTCAACCGCGCGGTGAAGCGCGACAAGGCCGCTGGAACAAGCCGTCTCCACCGGTTCGGAGGGTCCATGCAGGTCCAGATAGGCCGAGATCCGATTAGGTGACATCGAGCCGACCATGCTTGACGGCGACATCTGCTTCAGAACCAGCCCATCCTCACGTGCCATATCTGCGTAATCACTGGGCGAGGTCGCCATGAACACCGCCATCGAAGATCCGGCAAGAGCCGTTGGCGCAATGCCGGCATCCTCTAGCGCGCGCCAAACATGGGTCAGCAAAAGGCGCTGGTGCGGGTCCATAAAAGCCGCCTCGCGTGGCGAGATCCCAAAAAACAGCGGATCGAATTGGCTCAGGTCCTCGAGGAAGCCACCGAATTTGATGTCGCTCTTGCCTGGTTCGGACTTCGGGTCCCCCCAAATGGCGCGCCAATCCCATCGATCCCCAGGAATCTCGGAAATGACTTCGGAGGCGGCCCGCAGGTTTTGCCAGAACTGATCAATCGAATTGGCGCCTGGGAAGGCCCCACTCATCCCAACAATGGCGATTGGGTCCCGGGTCCGCGTTGGCTCTGTGCGCCGGATTGCGGGGGCCGCTACATCCGGTTGGTTCAAGGCAAGTTCTTCCGTGATCGCCGTGCTGACCTCGGCCAGAGTGGTGTTCGAGTAAAAGAGGCTAGGATCAATCTGCACCCCGAGCGTTTGGGTGCACTGCGCCGCAAGTTCCGTAAACGCGATACTGTCGAACCCAAGATCGGCGAGCGCTTCATGAACATCGAGGTCTTCTGGCGCGACACGAACGATCTCGGCCACCGTGGCCCGCAATTGCGCGAGCACGTCCTGTACGGGTTGCGGGCGTTTTTGCGGAGAAGGTTTTGGCTCCGCACGCGGTGCACACGCGCTGCCGTCGTCCAAGGTCTCTATGATCTTTTCTGGCCGTCCATATCCCACCACGAATTGGCCGTCCCCTTGATGAAGGGCTGCGTTCAATGCGTACATACCGGCATCTGTCGGCATCGCCTCCAACCCAAAGCGGTTGGACATCGCATGCGCAGCCGCCTCTGGCACCGTCATCCCGCCCTCGGCCCAAAGAGGCCAATTGATCGAGACGCTACGCCCGCCCCCCTGCCCTTGGGCCACCTTCACGGCTCGTTCGCTCACGAAACCGTCTTGCCATCCATTGGCAAAAGCATAGCTGCTCTGACCCATATTACCGCTTAGCCCGGCCAGGGAAGAGCACAGGACAAACGCCTCAAGCCGATCCCCTCGCGTGGCCCGGTCAAGGGCGAGTGTACCGGCGATCTTGGGTGCGGCCACGGTGGCCGCGTCTTGTGGCGTAGTCGCCATCAAGAGCCCATCGCGCAGCACGCCAGCCGCATTAATGACAGCCGAAATCTCAGTGCCCGCCGCGCGAATGTCCTGTAGACAGCGCGCCAGCGCGTCTTCGTCTGCGATGTCGAGCGCGTGGTAGCTCGGTACCGCACCTAGATCTTTCAGTTCGTTCAAGACAGCGTTGATGCGTGCGTCGGCGGCCCCGCGCCCCAATAGCACCAGCCGCGCGCCCGCGTTTTGCTTGCTCAGATGCCGCGCGAAATGCAGCCCGATGCCGCCTGCGCCTCCGGCAATGATTACAGCGCCCTGAGGTGCGAACGCGGGTACGGAGGCCGAGGTTTGCGAAACCAGCGCCCGGACGAGGCGTTGTCCACCATTGTAACGGATAAAGCGGTCCTCGCTGCGCGCGTCTTCTGCCAAGACAGCAACATCGCCGGCGATCTGGATCACCTGTCCGTGCAAACCGGACCGCTCAGACCGGAGACTGCCGACAAACCCACAAACGGCATGCACGAGTGACAATGGCGCATCGTTCGGCAGAACCAGCTGCAACCCACCTGGAACCCTCGCGCTTCCAAAGATCGGTGCCAGCTCAGCAACCAAGGCCTCTAAGAGAGTGCCAGGTTGTGTGTCTGGGCTCAGGTCGATGACCTCGGCATCCTTTACCCCTGCCAAGCGCGCTCCAGTCAGATTGACGACCAAACGACCTTCGGGGGCCGCGCGTGTTGCTGTCACAGCAGCCGGTTTCCAATCTACGGTGAAGCAGGCAAGGCCCTCTACGGGATCCGTCTGCAAAGAAGCTTCGGGCGTAGCAACCAATTTGCGTGACACGCCCCAATATCGGTGCTTGGCGAAAGGATACCCCGGCAGTGTCACCCTTTGTGGCTGCCATGTCTCGCTCCTTGGCCAATCCACGGACAGCCCATCCAACCAAGCCTGCACGGCCTCTTGCCAGTCGGCAGGCAAAGCAAGAGGTGTCGGATTGAGTCCGGGCGCAACGCGCCGTAAATCTCGGATCGCATCAGCCAAGTTGTCGGCAACAACTACACAACGATGTTTGAGATCGCGGCGTCCAGTTTGCAGCGTAAAGGCAACCCCTGCTAGGCTGGGCTGATGCTTCTCTAAGTGAACAGAAATGTTCTGCACTAGAACTGCAAGCTGATCCGCTGAAGCTGCCGAAAGCGGCAAAACACATGGGCCGGTTTCTTGGTTGGCCTGATCCAGCTTCACATATTCGCCGATCACCAGATGCGCATTACTGCCGCCGGCCCCAAAAGAGCTCAGCCCCGCGATACGTGGCCCTTCGCCCTGCGGCCAGGGCATCGACGTGAGAGGGATGTCAAAACCAAGTCCTTGAAGGCCCAAATCAGGGTTCTGTGTCTGCGCATGGATATTTGGTGCAATCTCAGCGTGCCGGAGCTGCAACAAGAGTTTTGTGAGCCCTGCAATCCCGGCCGCGCTTTCGCAATGGCCGATATTCGCTTTGACCGAGCCTAGCGACAGCGCAGTATCGCCATACGCGCGACGTAGGCCGGCAATCTCAATCGGATCACCAAGCGAGGTGCCCGTGCCGTGACATTCAACAAAACTCACCTCATCCGGCGTGACCCGAGAGCGCGCCAATGCGTCCGCGATTGCATCACCTTGCGCCACCGGATCAGGCACTGTGTAGCCATTGGCACGACCACCATGGTTGACCGCCGATCCCTTGATCACGGCCAAAATTGGATCGCCGTCGCGTTCTGCTGCATCAACTGGCTTCAAGACTACCGCGCCAACACCTTCGGACGGGACATAGCCATCACCGCCCGCACCGAACGCCCGGCACCGACCATCGCTCGCCTCGAACCCGCCATGGGCCATCATCAGGTATTTGTTGGGGTGCAATGTCAGGTTCACGCCGCCAGCAACCGCCGCCTCGCACTCGCCGTTTTGCACCGCCTGCACTGCCAGATGGATCGCGCTGAGCGAAGATGAGCACATCGTATCCACGGCCATGCTCGGGCCCGTCAGATCCAACGCATAGGATACCCGGTTCGCAATCGACGCGGGACTTCCGGACAGGGCGGTCGGCGTTCCGGCTAGGGTCTGTTCAACGCCCAATAGCTGGTACTCTTCGTACATGACGCCAACAAAGACACCCACACGCTGACCAAGCGTTTCCGGTCTATGCCCGGCGCTTTCAATCGCGTGATAGCTCGTCTCAAGGAAGAGCCGCTCTTGCGGGTCGGCAAGCTCTGCATCTTTTGGAAGCATCCCAAAGAATGGCGCGTCGAATGCGTCGACATCGGTCAGGAAGCCGCCCCATTTGCTGCGGGTCTTGCCCTTGACTTTGTCCGAACTGAAATAGGGTGTGTGATCCCAGCGGTCTCGCGGGATCTCGGTGATGCTGTCGCGACCAGCGCGCAGGTTATCCCAGAATTGATCCAGTGTGTCGGCGCCAGGATAGCGCCCTGCCACGCCTATAATTGCAATGTCAGACGCATTTTCGAGCGGCCTAGCGGGAGTCTGAGCCGCCTTGCGGTCATATGTGCCATCCAAATGTTGGGCCAGACTGCGAAGCGTGCGGTACTCAAAGAAGAGCGTCTTTGGCAGTTCACCGAAATGCGCCTCAAGCTGCTCGGTCAGGTGAATCACCATGATCGAGTCCAGCCCGTAGCCTTCGAGCAGCGCTTCGGCGTCGATGCTCTCGGGCGGCAGCTTCAGCAGCGTTGCGATTTCAGCCCGCAGAACATCGATCACGTCTGTGCCACTGGGACTTGGAGGTAAAACTTCGAGTGCCGTGGAGTTTGGCGTTTCCTCTGATGGCGCATCGATCCAATAGCTGTCTTGCGCGAACGGATAGAGAGGCAGTGCAACAGGTGCCAAGCGATCCTCGGCAAACAGGGCGTCCCAATCAATGTCATGACCAGTCGTCCAAAGGTCAGCAATCACCGCAAGATCTCTCGCGGCCCAAAGAGCTTGTGCCGCCGACTTGGACAACGGTTTGGATGCAGCAACTGTACCCAACTTGGCAGTCGTCGGCGCTCCACTTAGCCAAGCGCGCAAGTTCTGTTGCCACTCGTCCCAGTCGCTCGCGACAACCGCAAGGCGCGTCACATGTTGGTCTCGGCCCAACTGCAGTGTCCGCGCTGTCGCGGCAAAGTCAGGACGCGAGTCCAGAGACGCAAAATGCTCTGCCAATTGGCGCAATTGATCCTGCGTCCGCGCCGACAGAACGCATAGCTGAGGACCAGCCAGAGGTCGCGGCGCGCGTGCATCAGGTGCCTCCGACAGTATCAAGTGCCCGTTTGCGCCCCCTGCTCCGAAAGAGCTCAGACCCGCATGCCTTGGTCCGTCCGCTGGCCATTCTCGCAGTCGAGCCGGGATGCTAAAGCCTGCGCTGTCTAGGTCGATTTCCGTGTTAAGCGGCTCGGCCCCGAGGCTTGGCACGATTTGCCGGTGTTGCATTTGTAAAATCAGTTTGAAGAGCCCTGCGAACCCGGCCGCGCTTTCGCAATGGCCAATATTGGGCTTTACGG
>CALFSV010000375.1 GCA_937916485.1 uncultured Paracoccaceae bacterium
GAGTTCTCATTCGTCTGACAGCACCGCTTCTCACAGTTGTTCGCCCTCGCCCAGTCGCATGTGTCAATATTGACACGTTGACTGGGGTAGCCTTATCGGGGGCTGCCTTTCCAACGAAAGATCGTATTATCGGGGGATGCATATCCTGCGCGCCGCCATATCTCTGTACATTCTTCTGTTGCCGAACTACGGGTCTGCACAGGAACTGAGGGTATTGACTTCCTTTCCGCCGGATTTCTCATCCGCTTACACTGCAATGTGGCAGGCACGTGAACCCGAGACCGAAATCCGCGTTCTGAACAAAAACACGGTGGCAGCAATTGACGACATCCTGCGTGGCAACAGCCGCGGCTTTGACGTTTTTTGGTCGTCGTCACCTGAAGCGTTCGAGCTTTTGCAGCGCAACGGTGCTCTTGCCAAGATTGATGTATGCGGCGCGTCCGGTCCTCAGTCGGTGGCACCATTCGCATTGTCCTCGGTCGGTTGGGCACGGCGTGCGACCAGCACTCTGTTCATGCCGGCAAATTGGAACGATCTGTTACGTCCTCTCTATCGAGATAAGATTGCCATGGCGCGTCCGGCGCGATCCGGTTCAACGCATATGCTAGTTGAACAAATTCTGCTGGTGCGCGGGTGGGAGGACGGTTGGCGCTTTCTCTTGGAGCTGTCAGGCAACCTGTCCACCTTGACCGCGCGCAGCTACGGTGTGCCGGACGGGCTGATAAACGAGCGCTTCCAGATCGGGCTGACGATCGACTTTCTGTCCCAGTCCGAGGCGGACGTTCTGGATTTTCGATATGGCCGCCCAATCGTTCTGGCCGCTGCGCGCGTGGGCATTCTGCGAGGTGGGAAAGCACCGGACAAGGCATGTGATTTCGTGCGTATGATCCTGTCTCGGGACGGGCAGCTCGCGTTGCTTGCGCCGGAGATCTCGCGCATCCCCTTCGACGCCGATGTACGGGCAGAAATGGAAGCGCATTTGCCAAGCGAGGTTATCGAGGCGCTAAAGCTGTCTTGGCTCGATTACAACGCCCGGCAATCATCAAACCGCTACTGGGCGGTGAATACCCTGTTTGACATCATGATCACTGACCCCCTTGTTGAACGGCGCAATTTGTGGCGGCGGTATCACGCGCTGGCCAGCAAGGTGCCGTCCAGGGATCTGTCCGCGGCCCATTTGCTTCTGACCACGGTCCCTGTGACCGAGGACGAGGCATTGATGGCCAGTCTGCAGCAAGCCGAGGACCAGTTCTCGACGCAGACTGGAGCCAGCACACTGGCAAGAGGTCTGGTGCAGATTTGGCGTGCGCGCGTGTCTGAACAGATCATTTTGGCAGACCACGCGTTGCTGCGATTGGAACAGCAGGCATCCGAGTGAAGCGGCTGTGGGATCATATCGCGCCCCGTATTTGGACGCGTCTGTTCTTGATGGTGCTGGTGGCGATCCTGCTCACGTGGATCGTTTTGGGGGCAGCGTTCTATTGGTTGAGCAGTGCGCGGGAAGTGATAACGGGCCTGAGTGCGACCCAGGTACCGAACTTGGCCCAAACGACGCGCCTGTCGGCCAAAACCGCCGATCTGGCGATGCTGAGCAATCGCATATTGTCTGACAATGCCGAAGCATCTGAGGCATTGGAGACCATGCTCAAGGCGTCCGTTGCCGAGTTGGGCGAATTTGTAAGCGAGGGGTTCGATTCCGCGATCACCCGCCAAGATGCCGAAGCGCTGCAACATCAGTTGGCTCTTGTGATCCGCAGCGTCGACCAGGTCGAACAGCTGGATATGCGTCTGCTTGAAATGATTGACCAACTGCGTTGGCTGAACGCCGACGTGCAAGATGAAACCGCCGCTGTCATGGCGGATTTCGCATTCAATATTGAAGTGCTCACCCGCCAGATGATCGACGAAACCAGGCCCGAAATTCGGCGCGACATGGCCAGTACTCTGGCCGAGGAGCTTCGATTGCAGACGACGTTCTCAAATATCGGCAATGATACGGCAACCGCGACCACTCTTGCCATTCAGATATCGAACAGCCAGTCGATCGCCCAGCTTCAACAGTTTGAAAACCTTGTAGCCGATGCTCTGGCGCGCGTGAATGCAAGCATCGAAGAACTGCCTGCCAAGGCGGAGTACCTGTTTTTGCGCCAGGCGTCTGAGACCCTGGCGCGAATGACAACCCATCCAAGCGGCGTGGTGCAGGATCGGAAAAGCTGGCATGAAGCCCGGAAAAACCTTGGTACACAGATTGAAACGGTGCTGACATTATTGACCCGTATGCAGGGGCAATTGCTGACGCAGGCCGAAGCTCAGCGAACCGAGATCCTGTCGATCAGCGACGGGTTTTCACGGAGTGCAGCGGTCACTATGCGGCTGCTGCTGGGCATGACAATTCTGGCAGCCACCGGTGGGTTGGCGATCTTGTTTTCCTATATCCGCCCGTCGATCATCCGACCAATGGAAAGCCTGACCAGCGCCATGCGCCAGATTGCCGAGGGCGGGCGACCGAAACTCGATGGCCTGCCGGTTCGAAACGACGAGATTGCCCAACTGGCATCTGCGGTCACGGCGTTTAAGAACTCGGTGATTGAGCGGGATCAGGCGATCCGAGACTTGCGGCAAACCCAGAACGAACTGGTTCAGGTCGGCAAGATGGCGGCGCTTGGCAACCTGTCCGCCGGAATTGGGCACGAGTTGAACCAGCCGCTTGGGGCCATCCGGCATCGCCTGCGCCTGCTGCAAACGGCCTCTGCTAAGGGCGACAGCGGGCGCCAAACGATGCAAATCGGAAAGATTGACGATTTGGTGACGCGCATGGAGCGGATCATCTCTCACCTTCGAAAATTTGCGCGGCGGTCCGAATATCTGCGCGAAGCGGTTCCCCTGGTCCGGACGCTACAAAGCGCGCAAGAGCTTCTGCACGCACAGATAGCGGATCACCAGATCACGGTCGTGATTGACCCCGAGTTGGAAGACGCTGTTGTGGTCGGGGACGCGATCCTGATTGAGCAGGTTCTGGTGAACCTCCTCTCCAATTCCTGTGATGCGATTGCAGCAACCGAAATGGCGGGCACGATCACGATCCGCAAGGAACAGGGAAAAAAGGGCATGCTGGCATTCTCGGTGGTCGATACTGGTATTGGGCTGGGCGATCTTGCGCCTGAACGCGCGTTTGATCCTTTTGTGACCACCAAGGATCCGGGCCGCGGTTTGGGGCTTGGCCTGTCGATCTCGTTCAACATCATCACCGGAATGAACGGCACACTATCTTTGGGTGCGCGTGCGGACGTGGGTACCCGGGCGACCTTAACGCTTCCACATGAAGGAGCCATGCATGAAACTTGATGCCGCACAGGTCTATGTCGTGGATGACGACCAGGACTTCCGAGAAGCGACTTGTGAGCTGCTCGAGGAAGAGGGGCTGAACCCGCGCGCCTATTCTGACGGAAACGCGATGCTGAAAAGACTGGATCCGGAATGGGGCGGCGTCATCCTGTGCGACATCCGCATGGTGGGAATGGACGGTTTCAAAGTTCTGAAAGCTGTGCGCCAGACCGCCCCGAACGTGCCTTTTGTCATGATCACCGGGCACGGGGATGTTCGGCTGGCCATCGCTGCGATCAAGGCAGGCGCCTATGATTTCTTGGAAAAGCCGATGCAGCCTGATGTGATGATCAGCTTGATCCGTCGCACCCTGAATGCCCGCAAGCTTGTGATCGAGAACCAGCAACTGCGCAGACGCATTGCGCGGCGCGGCAGTATGGCCAGTCAGTTGGTCGGCCGCTCGGAAGTCATGCGGGCCTGTCGCAAGGCGCTGCTGGACCTTGCTCCTCTGCCGGTCACGGTCACTCTTTATGGTGAAACCGGCACCGGCAAGTCGCTGGCCGCCCGGGTGCTGCATGACTACGGTGAAGGTTCGGGCGGGTTTCATGTGATCAACTGCGCCACCGTCAGCGCCGATGGTTTGCAATATGAGTTGGACGACATAGCTCGGGACACGGACACGCTGTTTGTTCGCGCCGTTCACAATCTGGATGCAAACTGGCAAACTTGGCTTGCTGATTATCTGCGCAGGCAGGATCGTCCACGGGTCATTCTTTCATTTACCGGTTCGTTGAAAGACCCAGCTGCTCAAACCAGCTTGAGCGACGAACTTTTGTATCTACTGAATGTAGCAACTGTCGAGATGCCCGCGCTCAGGGAACGTAGCCGGGATGTCTACTTATTACTGGAAGCTTTTCTGCGTGAAGCTGCTGCACGGTATGAGAAGCGGCTTCCGTACGTCACGAAAGAGATGTTGACGCCACTTGGCAAACACGACTGGCCCGGCAATGTGCGCGAGTTGCGAAACGTCGCCGAGCGTATGATCATTGGCCTGGAAATGAACTTGCAACGCTCATCGCGCGGCGGAGCGGCTGCGCACCGATCCTATGACGAAGCGATGCTGAATTTTGAACGCGACCTGCTGGAACAGACTTTGCGCGAGACGGCCGGCGTTAAGGGGGCTGCTGCCGATCGGTTGTCGATTCCCCGCAAGCGTCTGTATCTGCGCATGAAGGCTGTAGGCTTTCTGAAAACGGGTCAGGAGTGACCAATTTCAGGGGTCAAAAGTGACCCAAAGCAACGCAGCTTGGAGCCCGTTTCGGAAAATTTGACCGAAATCCAACTCCCTATGACCTTCGTTCTCATGCGCAGGAGGAGCGCAAAAACCTTTGGGAGGACTCCATGAAGAAAATTCTCTATTCCACAATCGCGATGATCGCGGTATCGGCCAGTGGCGCCTTGGCAGATGGCAAGGTGACGGTCATCACATCATTCCCGGATTCTATGACCGGCCCGCTCGAGGCTGCTTTTGAAGCCGCTCACCCAGAATATGACCTTGAGGTTCTGAACAAAAAGACCTCGGCAGGTGTCAAATACATCCAGGAAATCGCTGGCGACAACACCGCCGACATATTCTGGGCCTCGGCGCCGGATGCGTTCGAAGTGCTGAAAGGTGACGCGCTTCTGGCGGATGTCACGATCAAATCAGAGGGCATTCCCGACCGTATCGGCGCTTATCCCCTGAACGACCCCGACGGAAAGTATTATGGGTTTGCAGGAGCCGGCTACGGCATCATGTGGAACGAACGTTATCTGAAGGCCAACGGGCTTGAGCCCGCGAAGGAATGGGACGATCTGGCCAAGCCGGAATACCACGGCCACGTCGGCATGTCGGCGCCGTCCCGCTCTGGCACCACGCACCTGACCGTTGAAACCCTGTTGCAGGGCGAAGGCTGGGACACAGGCTGGGCGAAGTGGAAGCGCATCGCGGGAAACTTCTCGACCGTGACGGAACGCAGCTTTGGCGTGCCGGATGGCGTGAACACCGGCAACTTTGGTCTGGGAATCGTGATTGACTTCTTCGGCTTCTCGTCCAAAGCGTCGGGTTTCCCGGTCGATTTCTCCTATCCGACCGTAACTGCGCTGGTGCCTGCCAACGTGGCCGTTGTCTCGAACGCGCCGAACGAGCCCGGCGCTGTGGCCTTCATCGAATACCTGCTCACCCCCGAGGGGCAAGAGGTCCTGCTGGATCCGGCGATCATGCGTCTGCCGATCAACCCAGCGACCTATGCCAAAGCACCTGAGGGGTTCCCGAACCCGTTCGAGGATTCGACCATTGGCGCGACAGTCGAGTTTGATGTAGCCAAGTCCGGCGCACGCTATAACCTGGTGAACTCAATGTTCGACTTGATGATCACCTACCGTCTAGATGATCTACGCTCCGCTGTTGGCGCTATTCAAGCCGCCGAAGCCGCCCATGCGGACAGCGGTAATGAAGAGGCAAAAGCCCTGATCGCAGAGGCCTGGGCCCTGATCGACGCCAACCCGATCAATGAGGCAAAAAGCCTTGATGCCGAGTTTGCTGGTATCTTCACCAAGAAGCGCAAGAAAGCGACTGACGAGGTTGGTGCACGTCAGGCTGAAGTAGAACAGGAATGGGATGCGATGGTTGTCGCAAACTACGCCCAAGCCAGGGAACTGGCGGACAAAGCCGCCGGAATGTAAACTCCTCCCTGCCGGACTCCCACCAGGGGTCTGACCGCGCTGCCGCCGCACGATTTGCGGTGGCAGCTATTCAAGAAAGCATGATCCATGTCTCTGAATGACCCCAACCACGTGGCCTCGCGGGCAGGTCTTGTCGACCGTCTACCTCGCTGGCTAGTACCGAACATGACCGGAGTGCACCTTGCCGCCGTCTTCATCGCGTTGCTTTTGCTCGGATTGCTACTGGTGCCAGTCGCACAAGTGATGATCGTCGCGTTTCAAGACCCCGCGACCGGAGCTGCCACACTCCAAAATTTCGTGGATTTTTTTAAAACATCGCTGTTTCGCGAGAGCTTCTGGAATTCATTCTATGTTTCCGCCATGTCAGTGGTCGTAGCAACCGCAATCGCGCTGCCATTGGCGTATATTACCACCCGGTTTCACTTCTCCGGCTCGATCCTGATCCAGAGCCTTGGTTTCATTCCCTTGATTATGCCCCCCTTCGTGGGTGCGGTTGCGATGCAGTTGATCTTTGGGCGCAATGGTACGGTGAACCTACTGCTGCGCGACTGGTTCGGCTTTGACATCCCCTTCATGGAGGGGCTGAATGGCGTCATTCTGGTGCAATCCATTCACTATTTTCCCTTCATCCTGATCAACCTGTCCGCCTCGCTGCGCAACATTGACCGGTCGATGGAGGAAGCCGCCCAAAACCTTGGCAGCCACGGTCTTCGCCTGTTCAAACGGATCGTGTTTCCACTGGCAATGCCCGGCTATATCGCAGGTGCGGCGCTGGTCTTCATCAAGGTGTTTGACGACCTGGGCACGCCGCTTTTGCTGAACGTGAACAACATGCTGGCACCGCAGGCCTTCCTGCGTATCTCGTCCATTGGGATCAGCGATCCGATGGGGTACGTGATCTCGGTCATCCTGGTGGTGTTTTCCGTCCTGTCGCTCTGGGCGTCGTTCCTCTTCATGCGCGGCAAGGATTATGCCACCGTTCAGAAGGGTGGTGGTGGCATGGCGAAACGTAGCCTGAAACGAGGCGAAAAGATCATAGCATATGGTGCGGTGATATTCATCCTGATGCTTGTTTTATCGCCACATTTTGGTCTGCTTTTGCTGTCCTTTGGCACGATCTGGTCCTACGCTCCACTGCCGGACGGCTATACGCTGCAGAACTATGTGACCATGTGGGAGGGGTCCAAAACCTTCATCATGAACACGGTGCTTTATGCTGGTATCGCTGCAACTCTGGATGTGATCATTGGCACGGCGATCGCCTATATCGTGCTGCGCACCGGGATTTTTGGGCGCAAGGGACTGGACTATCTGGCCACCGCGGCGCTGGCTGTGCCAGGGGTGGTGCTGGGCATCGGCTATCTGCGCACCTTCCACGCGATTGACGTACCGTTCACGGACGAGCCGATGGCAAGCTGGTGGGTGATCATCGCGCTGGCGCTGATGATCCGACGCCTGCCCTATGCGTTACGCGCCTGTATGGCAGCCTTGCAACAGGTCAGTCTCGCGCTCGAGGAAGCCGCCGAAAGCCTTGGCGCGACCAAGCGGCGATCGATCCAGAAGATCGTTATCCCCCTGATGACCGGCGGCATTCTTGCGGGCTTTGTCACAAGCTTCGCCACCGCCGCGGTTGAGCTGTCGGCCACGATCATGCTGGTCAATTCGAACAGCGATGCGCCCTTGTCCTACGGTATTTACCTGTTCATGCAAACCCCGTCAGGTCGCGGTGCGGGCGCTGCCCTGGGCATCGTCGCAGTCATCGTCGTGGCCATTGGCACCATCGCATCGCAATTCATCATCGAACGCGACAAGAAACTGAAGTCATCGGGCGACGCTCACTGAGCCTGGAAGGAAAATCAAAATGAAAAAAGTTGGCATCACGATTGAAAATGTCCATTTGGCCTTTGGTGACACCAAGGTTCTGGAGGGCGTCAACTTGGATATCCAACCGGGGGAGTTTTTCGCCTTTCTCGGCCCGTCCGGGTCCGGCAAATCCACCCTCTTACGGGCAATCGCCGGATTTGGGCCGACTCCCGAAGGGCGCATCCTAATTGGTGACAGGGATGTCGTCGGGTTGGATCCCTGGACGCGGAATGTGGGCATGGTGTTCCAATCCTATGCGCTCTGGCCGCACATGTCGGTGCGGGACAATGTGGGTTTTGGGTTGAAGGAACGGAAAGTGCCTTCAGCGCAGATCAGGAAAAAAGTCGATGCAGCGCTTGAGTTAGTTGAACTGGCGCATCTAGCAGACCGGATGCCCAACCAACTGTCTGGTGGGCAGCAACAGCGCATCGCGCTTGCCCGTACCGTGGTGGTTGAGCCTGACGTTCTGCTGCTGGACGAACCCCTGTCCAATCTGGACGCGTCCCTTCGCGTTCACATGCGGCGCGAGCTTCTGCGACTGCAACGGCAACTGGGGCTGACCACGATCTTCGTAACGCATGATCAGGAAGAGGCGAACACCACCTGCGACCGCATGGCGGTGTTGGACAAAGGCGTGATCCAGCAAGTTGGATCGCCGCTGGAACTTTATGACCGGCCCGAGAACCTCTTAGTTGCCAACTTCCTTGGCACGGCCAACATTCTGGAAGGCAAGGTCGAAATTAAGGGTGGCGCACGGCGGTTCGTGACCAAGACGGGTGACCTGCTGCCCCTGCCTGATGACAGTGTGGGGGAGGGCGGAAACATTGTCCTGCGGCCCCAAAACATCTCGATCAGCCGGACCCAGGCCAGTGGCTCCCTTCCCGGTAAGGTTCAGCATAGTGAGTTTCTCGGCAGTCAGATCCGCTATCTTGTGTCCGCCGGCGGCACCGAGATTGTCGTCGACCAGAGCCACCGTGCGGGTCATGACTGGATTGAAACGGGTGCTGACGTGCACCTGGTCGCCAACACGCAAAGCGCGGTGGTTTTGTAGTGACGGGGCTAGCGAAACTGGCCATGCCGCATGATGTGTTCCTGTTGCGTCACGGTCAGACCGAATGGAACAAGGAACATCGGGTACAGGGGCAGAAAAATTCGGACCTAACAGAGCTGGGCCGGACGCAAGCCCGCCAACAGGCCGAGATTCTGCGCGGGACCCGCCCCACTCTAGGCGTGCATACGCTTTGGGCCAGCCCTCTGGGTCGCGCACAGGAAACGGCACGGCTGGCGTTTGATGACGCGCCCTTCCTGACCGACGCCCGCCTATCGGAAATCAACTGCGGTGCATGGGAGGGAACGACCCACGAAGATCGTTTGGCACGGGACCCTTGCGTCGTCGTTGGGCTGCAGTCGGAATACGACATGTACACCAGCGGGCCGGGCGGCGAAGGCACGAAAGAACTTGCCGCGCGCCTGCTCTCGTTCCTATCGGAGCTGGATGGGCCGGCAGTCATCGTGTCGCACAAAGTCGCCATCGTGGTCATGCGGGCGCTTTTGACTGGCGACCCGGATGGGCTGGATTGCCGCCTGGTCCCCGCGCAGGGTAGCGTGCTTCAGATATCGAACGGTGTTGCGACTGCACATGCCCTATTCAGAAAACCTCGGGCAAGTCTTGTCCCCTGATTGCCCAGACTACTCTCCGCTTTTTGAAAGTCGAGCCTCAACCAACGCCCTTGAACGCCTGCACCCGGCAAACGCGCTGCTCAGACGTTGATCGGAAAAAGCCCGCCTCACGGTACTGTCAGATAAAACTAACTTGAGACGGGGCGGGCGGTTTCGTAGCCTC
>CALFSV010000376.1 GCA_937916485.1 uncultured Paracoccaceae bacterium
GCGGATATATCACGTGCGAAGGCACGTATCGCAGAGGTTCTGGGCTCTGCCCTGGTCGAGTCGATGGCCGTGCGGACCGAACACTCCAGAAACGAGGCACATTTCGGCCCGGCGCTTCCCGATGCCGTGGCATTTGTTCGGACCGCCGAAGAGGTGTCGAAAGTTCTCGCCATCTGCCATGACGAGGGCTGTCCGGTCACGGCATGGGCGGCCGGCACGGCGCTGGAAGGTCAGCACCTTCCCGTCTTTGGCGGCATTACGCTGAACATGATGGAAATGAACCGCGTGAAAACCGTTCACACCGAGGATATGGATGCGGTCGTCGAACCCGGTGTCACCCGGGAACAGCTGAACGAAGACTTGCGCGCGACGGGGCTGTTCTTTTCAGTCGATCCTGGGGCGAATGCGTCACTCGGCGGAATGGCGGCGACCCGCGCCTCCGGCACTACGGCGCTGCGATACGGAACGATGCGCGACAACATACGTGCGCTGGAAGTCGTTCTGGCGAACGGGCAAGTGATTCGAACAGGGTCCAGGGCCCGAAAATCGTCATCGGGATATGATCTGACCGGCGCCTTTGTCGGTTCGGAAGGCACCTTGGGGATTATAACGGAGCTGACGGTCAAACTCCATGGGGTCCCCGAAGCGGTGTCGGCCGCGGTCGTGTGCTTTAGTCATGTCGACGCGGCTGTTCAGACGGTCATCGCGACAATTCAGATGGGCATCCCCGTCGCCCGGATGGAGCTTCTGGATACCAATTACGCAGAAGCGTTGAATCACAGTTTTCAAATGGACCTGCCCCGCAAGCCGCATTTGTTTCTCGAATTCCACGGCTCGGAAACCGGCGTCCAAGAAGTTGCCGAAACCCTGCGGCAAGTCGCCGAGGAGCACGGCGGTTCGGCGTTTTCCTGGAAGACAACTATGGAAGACCGCAACGCGCTCTGGCGTGCGCGCCACGGCGCCTATGAGGCGATGTGCGCCAAGCATCCAGGCCGCCGGTCTGTCGTCACGGACGTTTGCGTACCGGTGTCGCGCTTGTCGGAGATGATCGAGGCCGCGCGCGCGGATATCGCGGCCTCGGAGATTCCCGGTGCCGTCATCGGGCATGTCGGCGATGGCAACTTTCATGCGCAATTGATGGTCAAGGACGGTGATCAGGCAGATCTGCAAATCGCAAAGGGCCTGGCGCGCCGGATGTCCGAACGCGCCCTGAGCGCCGGCGGAACCATTACGGGGGAACACGGGATCGGCCTCGGAAAGAAAGACCTGATGGAGGCCGAGCACGGGCCGGCCTGGGCCGTGATGGGCGATATGAAACAGCTCTTTGATCCGAAGGGGATCCTGAACCCCGGCAAGCTGGTGCGTTGAAATCAACAGCAGCATTCGGGTCGCGCACCGATCGCGGGCTTGAGCTTGACAATAATATATAATATAATATTTTTGACCGATCTTCGAAGGGAGTCCAACGTCATGTCGCGACCAGCCATCAACGCAGAACCTTGGGTGCCGCCCAGCCTGGAAGGCACGAATGTCGAACGTAAAAAGCTGAAGTCACTGATGCGGCGCAGCGATGCGATTCCACTCGCCAGGCTTGCCTTGTGCGTGACCTCGATCGCGTTTTACGGTTGGCTGTACTACATTTCGTGGGGCACTTGGTGGGTTATTCCGACGGTGATCCTCTTCGGCGGCACGATGTCGCTTTTCGCGTACTCGCTCAGTCACGAATGCGCGCACGGAACGGCGTTCAAAACGCGGTGGCTCAACGAGGCGGTGTTCTGGTTTTCTTCCATCCTCTTTGGGCAGGAACCGATCTATCGCCGCTACAGCCACGCCGAGCATCACACCTATACATGGTTCTGGGAAAAAGACGCGCAGATGCCTTTCACGGTACGGCAAAAGGTCGGGCTTTGGGAATATCTGCGCTGGTACACATCCCTCGAATATCACTACCTCTTTATCAAGATCGCCGTTCTACACGCGTTCGGAAAGTTTTCCGACCGGACCAGGGGCTTCACGCCCGAAACCGAACTTTGGCCCATGCAGCGTAACTCGATGATCTTCGTTGCGATCTGGGTCGGGGCCATTGCTGTATCCATCTACTTCCAAAGTCTGGCGCTGGTGTGGTTCTACGTGATCCCCAAAATCGTCGGCGACATGATCAACATGACCTATGTCGGCACGCAGCATTTCGAGATGGCAGAGGATAATCTCAACCTCGCCCACACCACCCGATCGATCAAGCCGAACTGGTTCATGGACCTCTACTACTGGAACATGTCCTACCATATCGAGCATCACTTTGCGCCGACGGTGCCCTTTCACGCGCTGCCTGCCCTAAACGCAGAGATCAAGGACAAGCTGCCCGAGCCGCAGGGCGTGCTGCCGATCACGGCGGATGTCTACAAGGCCATGCGCAACCGGCATCTGAGCGTAGAAAAAGACGCGATGAAAATGCCGACGAGCCACTGAAAAAGAAGGAGTACGTTGTGAGTGATGCCTGGACCTTGGCCTGTGCAGCCGACGACATCGATGAAGAGGATGTCATCGGTGTCGAATTGAACGGTCATAAATACGCTATCTACAACACCCCCAAGGGATTTTTTGCCACCGATGGCATTTGCACGCATGAGGTTGCCCACCTCGAAGATGGGCTGGTCATCGGCACAGTCATCGAGTGCCCTCTGCATCAGGGCCGCTTTGACGTAACCAATGGCAAAGCGCTGTCTGCCCCTGTTTGCGTCGATCTCAACACCTTTCCCACCAAGGTCGAGGATGGGAACGTCTATGTCAAAATCCCCGAATGACTCTGTTCGCGCGCGCGGACACTCCATGACCGCGCCATGAAACGCGTTGTTATTGTCGGCGCGGGCCTTGCCGGTTTCACCGTTGCCCGCAGGCTTAGGGAACTAGACTATCAGGGAGCAATCTCGCTCTTCGGAAATGAAGCGGTGGCGCCCTATGACCGCCCACCGCTCTCCAAGGACATCCTGAAGGGCGAAAAGACGGCCGATGATGTCCGCTTGCAGGATAGAGCGTTCTACGAAGAGCGGGATATTCAGCTTCACGTGTCGGCGCAGGTCACGCGGATCCGTCCCGAGGACCGGACGGTCGAGATCGGGCCGGAAGAGCTGGGATATGATGCTCTTATACTGGCAACCGGGGCGACAATCCGGCCCCTGCCCGACCAGATGACGCGCGACCTTGGCGGTATTTACGGATTGCGCGACCTTTCGGACGCGCAGGCGCTGGAGCACGCCTTCCGGGCTGCGAGACGTGTATTGGTCATCGGTGGGGGGTATATTGGCCTCGAGGTGGCTGCCGCCGCCCGCAGCCGCGGGCTGGAGGTGACGGTGCTGGAAGCGGCGCCACGAATCCTCGGCCGCGTGGCGGCTGCGCCGACGGCGGATATCATCCGCGCGCTGCACCGGCACGAAGGCGTCGATATCCACGAAAACACCCGGATCGTCGCATTCACGGGCGATGGCCACGTAACGGGTGCGACCCTGTCTGACGGAACGCGCCTCGCCACCGATTGCGTTGTCGTGGGTATAGGGGTCTCGCCGAACACGGGCCTTGCAGAGAGTGCGGGCCTCGAAATCGACGACGGGATCGTGGTGGATGACATATGCCAAACCTCCCGGCCCGGCATCTGGGCTGCGGGCGATTGCGCCCGTTTCCCGTCGCCGCACGGACCCATGCGGCTGGAAAGCGTGGGCAACGCTATTGCCATGGGTGAGTGCGTCGCGGAGAACATCATGGGCGCCGGACGCCCCTTTGAGGTGACGCCCTGGTTCTGGTCGGACCAGTTCGACGCAAAGCTCCAGATCGTCGGGCTGAACCAGGGTCATACTCGGATCGTTGCGCGCGACGGTGCGAAGGATGGCGCGATCTCGTACTGGTACTACAGGGATGACGCGCTGATTTCCGTCGATGTTATCAACGAGCCAAAGACCTACATGGTCGCGAAACGGCTCATCGAAGCAGGGAAATCGCCCGACCCGGATGACATTGCCGACACCAGCCAAAACATCAAGGCATTCCTGAAGTCCTGAGCGCAGACCGGCGCTATTTGAAGCCCGTTATCTGCGCAGGCAACCAAAGGGCAATCTGCGGAAAGAACAGGATCAGGACAAGCGTCAGAAGCTGTAAGGCGATAAACGGGATCACACCCTTGTACATATCCGCAAGCGTGATCTCGGGCGGGCTGATGGCGCGCAGGTAGAAAATTGCGGGGGCCATCGGCGGCGTAAGATAGCTTGTCTGGATCATCACCAAAAACAGGATGCAGAACCAGATCGGATCGAACCCAAGGCCGGTAATGATGGGCATCGAGATCGGGATCAGCACGAGCACTACCGACACCAGATCCAGCGCGAAACCAGCAATGAACGCGATCAACAGGATCAAGAGCAGCGTGTTCCATGCCGACAGGTTGGCTGCATCCAGCAGCCCCTGCACGTCCCGCACGCCTCCTGACGCGATAAAGACGCCTGCGAACATGCTCCCCGCAAGCAGGATCGTCAGCATCATGACAGTGATCCGCAGGGTCTTGATGGCCGCATCAGACATCGTTGCGGCAGTCAGCCGTCGGTTCAAAAGGGTCAGGATCGCGGCGCCCACGGCCCCGCAGGCGGCCGCCTCCGTTGTAGTGGCAAGCCCCATCAGTATGGTGCCCAACACGGTAAAGATCAGGAACAGCGGCGGAATGATCGCCACCACGGTCAGGCGGATCATTTCCCCCCAGGAGACCTGCGGGCCATCGTCCACGGCCGGACGCGGCGCGAGCGACGGGCTGATTGCACAGCGAATGACAATATAGAGTACAAAAAGCGTGGCCATGAGCAGCCCGGGAAAGAGCAGCGCGGCGAACAGATCACCCACTGACACATCCGCGATCGGCGCCAGGATGACGACTAGGACGGACGGTGGAATGACCGTGCCCAAGGACCCCCCTGCGCAGATCGTGCCAGCGATCAGCGGCTTGTTGTAGCCGTACTTCATCATGATCGGGATCGCCAGAAGGCCTATGACCGTTTCCGTCGCGCCCACGACACCGCTGGCCGCGGCAAAGATCACGCCCAGCAGGACCGCCCCCACGGCAAGGCCTCCGGGCAATTTGCGGGTCCAGAGGTAAAGCGCCTCGAACAACCGCTCGGCGATCCCGGCCCGCTCCAGCATGCAGCCCATGAAGACGAAGAGTGGCACAGCGGCGAGCAGGTAGTTGCCGCCGACGTCCTGGACCTTCGACACGAACTGAAAGACCGCCTTGTCGCCAAATCGCAGGAAGCCAAAAATCAGCGCAACTGAGAAGAGCGAATAGGCCACCGGTATCCCGATTAGCAATAAACCAAGCAGCGCCGGAAACATAAACAAGGCGAGGTCCATCAGCTGCTCCGCTCAATCTTTTGCCTGGTGATGATCGTGTGAAACGCATTGGCGATATCCGCCGCGATCTGTGCGGCGAACAGAACAAACCCAAGCCAGAAAATCAGCCGCGCGGGCCAGACGACCGGGTTCCAGATACTGGCTCCGGACCCCTCTCCGCTTTGATAGGCACGCTCGAAATACCACCACAGACCGAAGCACAGCCAGACCGCCAGCGGCGCGATGAGCAGCAGGCCGATCAGATTTACCAGCGCCTGCTGCCGTTCCGAGAAATTTCTGTAAAACAGGTCAACTCGGACATGCGCATCGACCTGGCTGACATATGCGATGCCGAGGATGAACAGCGCCCCCATTTGCATGTAAGCGGCCTCATAGGCCCAGATCGTGGGCTTGCTGAAGGCATAGCGCGAGATCACCTCCCAAAGCATCGAAAGAGCTAATGGGATGATCAGCCATGACACGGCCTTGCCAATCGACTGTGTGAGAGTGTCGATCGAGTGCACCAGCGGCACCAGACCGGATCGGGCAAAACGTGTGAGCATTTTCAGGAACTTTGAATGGCTAGGATACGTCGAACGGCAGATCGCTGCCGTTCGACAGTGACAAGCTGTTCATTATCAGGGCTTGCTGTCGCGATATTCGTGGTCGTTGGCCCAGCGTGCCTGGAATTCGCGCTGGCTTTCGAGCACGCGGGCAAACCAGCCGCCGAGTTCCGCTGCGTTGGCATCTTCCCACTCGGTCGTGAGCTGCGCGACTTTCTCAAGCACCTGGTCATCGACCGTGATGAATTCAGAGCCCGCCTCCTCAAAGAACGTATAGGCATCCGCATCTGAGTTGCCAGTCTGCTCATAAACCTGGTGCGCCCGGATATAGGCGGCCAGCTCAATCATGCGTTGGTTGCGCTCGCTGATGCTGTTCCAGACCTCCTGGTTGAAGCTGCACTCCATGACAACGGTGGATTGATGGAATCCTGGCAGGATGATGTAGGGCGCCACCTTGTGAAAGCCCGAGGACTGGTTCAGCGACAACGCCGACCATTCAACGGCGTCCACGACACCGCGTTCCAGGGCCTGATAGACTTCGGCACCCGGCGTTACGACAGTCGCGACCCCCAGGCCATCCGCGATTTCGGCCCAGGCACCGGCGGTACGCAACTTCAGGCCGTCGAAATCTTCGACCGTCCGGACGGGTTTGCTGGAGAACATGCCCCCTTCGCGCGGCACATAGGCGCAGGGCATGGACACGACCTCTGCAGTTTCAAGCCTCCATTCGCGCCAAAGCTCGTTGCCACCTGCTTGGCTAAGCCAGTGTTGCATCTCCTCGGCGCTCAGACCGCCGGGGCGGCCTCCAAAAAGCACGCTCGTCTTGTCCGCCCCGTAGTCGTATCCACTGAAAGTGTGGCCGACTTCGGCGACACCGTTGCGAACCGTATCCGTCACCTGGAGCGGGCTACCCAAGGTGCCAGCCGTAAAGACTTCGATCGTGACTTCGCCGTCGGTCAGTTCGCCCACGAGATCGGCGAAACCCTGCGCCCACTCCAGCGGCGGCCCGCCCCCCCAAGAAGTGGCCATACTAAGCCGTTGCTCCGCAAAGGCGGGCGTTCCGATTAGCAGGCAAGCTGCCACTGCGGGAGCAGTGAGTTGAATTGGCTTTCTCATGTGATCCTCCCAATCGCACAACGCGACATATTTTCTTTTTCGACCCCCGCACATTAGAAAATTCTTACGTTTTGTCAATATAATATATTATATTTTATGATAACCCCGCCTCTTCGATGAGGCTGGTCTTAGAAAGCGGTATGCCTCTGATGATGTGACCGCCCCCCGACGGCATCAATGTGCCAAGGTGGGTCTGCGATGATCCACAAAGGAGGACGGTCATGTCGGAGATTATTACGGTCGGGCTCGACCTGGCGAAGAATGTGTTCCAAGCGCACGGAGCCGATGCGTCGGGCCAAGCGGTGCTGCGCAAGAAGCTTCGAAGAGATCAGGTCCTTGAGTTTTTCGCGCGGCTGCCGTCCTGCGTCGTTGCCATGGAAGCGTGTGGTGGCGCGCATTTCTGGGGCCGCGAGATCAGCGAACTAGGCCATGAGGTGAAGCTCATTCCGCCTGCCTACGTCAAGCCCTTCGTGAAGCGTCAGAAAAACGATGCGGCCGATGCCGAGGCGATTTGCGAAGCGGCGACGCGCCCGACGATGCGCTTCGTTCCGGTGAAGAGCGAGGAGACACAAGGCGCGGCCATGGTGTTTCGCGTGCGTGAACTTTTGATCCGGCAGCGGACCCAGGCCATCAATGCCCTGCGAGGCCATCTGAGCGAGTTCGGGCAGATCGTGCCGCAGGGGGCAGCGAATGCATCGAAGCTCATTGCAATTGTCGAAGAGCCGGAATGCAGTCTGCCTGCCGATGCCATCCCCACGCTCAAGGTCCTGGTCGCGGCACTGGCGCAGCTGGAGGCACAGATAGTTAAGCTTGATGCCGAGATAACCCGTCGAGCTCAGGAGAACGAGGCCGCGCGACGGCTGATGACGGTGCCGGGCATTGGTCCGCTGATCGCCACGGCGATCGCGACCCTTGCGC
>CALFSV010000377.1 GCA_937916485.1 uncultured Paracoccaceae bacterium
CCAGCCAGTTTGGCGAAGGTCGGCATCAGATCAATGGTGGCCGCAACCGCATCGCACTCCGTTCCGGCAGGAATTTTGCCCGGCGCACGCATGATACACGGAACGCGCAGACCGCCCTCCCAACAGGAGGTTTTTGCGCCGCGTAACGGATCGGCGTGCCCACCATTTTGCTTTTTAATGAACCAGGGTCCGTTGTCGCTGGTGAAGATGATGTAGGTGTTGTCGTCGAGCCCCAGCTCCTTCACTTTATCGAGCAGGCGGCCGACGTTGAAGTCAAGCTCTTCAATCACATCGCCATATAGACCGCCCGCCGACTTACCCTTAAAGTCTGCAGATGCCGCCAACCGGGTGTGCGGCATCGAATGCGCGAGATAAACAAAGAAAGGAGCTTTTTTGCTCTTTTCAATGAATGCAATAGCCTCGTCTGTGTAGCGCTTTGTCACCGCCGACATATCGGATCTTTCTTCGATCATTTCCGTATTTCGGATCAGATTGACGCGCGCATCATTACTGGTCGGGGTTCCGAAAAAGGTGTCGAATCCCTGATACTTGGGCAGCAACTCAGGCTTGTATTTTTCTTGGCTATGCCCTGCCAAATCCCATTTACCAAACGCCGCCGTTGCATAGCCCTGTTCCTTGAGCATTTCAGCAATGGTGATCTCATCGAGGTGCAGTTCGGGATGAACCGAATCAGGTTTGTCCTGACGGGCGAACCGAATGGGATAGCAACCCGTCATCAGCGCGCCGCGAGATGGGCCGCACACGGTCTGGGCGTAGAAGCTGGTGAAGCGCATGCCCTCTTTCGCCATTTGATCCAGCCGCGGCGTCTTAATGTCAGGCGAACCAAAACACCCAAGATCCTGATAGCCCTGGTCATCCGTGAAGATGATGATGAAATTTGGACGCTCGTCAGCATAAACAGCGGTGCTCAAGGCAATCGAAAGCGACGCACCAACACACAACAAATTAATCAATTTCTTTAGTTTATTCATTATTTCTGGCTCTTGTTTTTCTTCCTCCTAACGGAGTCATCACCAAGTCCTTTGTCTGACGGACCGTAGTGCATGCTTCCTTTCAACCATTCGTATTCTGCGTACTG
>CALFSV010000378.1 GCA_937916485.1 uncultured Paracoccaceae bacterium
CATCGAGCCAAGCTATCCCCATTCCGAACGGATGCCACGCAAGGCCTATGAAAAGGACCTTGCCAAGCTTCAGATCGAGCTGGTCAAGCTTCAGGCCTCGGCCAAGGAAAACGGCACACGCGTCGCCATCGTGTTCGAGGGGCGCGATGCCGCTGGAAAAGGCGGCACGATCAAGCGCTTCCGCGAGAACCTTAATCCACGCGGCGCGCGGCTTGTGGCCCTTCCCAAGCCGTCGGACAAGGAACAGACACAATGGTATTTCCAGCGCTATATCGACCATCTGCCCGCCGCCGGAGAAATGGTTTTCTACGACCGCAGTTGGTACAACCGCGCCGTGGTGGAACATGTATTTGAGTTCTGCACACCCGGTCAACGCATGAAGTTCGTCTCACAAGCCCCTGAATTTGAAAACCTTCTGGTGGATGAAGGCATCACACTGATCAAATTCTGGCTCAACGTGGGCCGCGCCGAGCAATTGCGCCGGTTTATGAGCCGCGAAAGTGACCCGCTGAAACACTGGAAGCTGAGTTGGATCGATGTCGAGGGCCTCAAGAAATGGGATGCCTATACGGACGCGATTGCAGAGACGCTGGAGCGCACCCATACCGAGCACGCTCCCTGGACCATCCTGCGCAGCGACGACAAACGCCGCGCGCGGCTACAAGCTATCCGGACCCTGCTGCACAAGGTTGACTATGCTCAGAAGGACGCCGCCGCGATTGGTCTGGTAGACGAGAAAATCTGTGGTGGGCCAGAGATCTGGCATGCCTAAACGCGGATACCACCACGGCAATCTGCGGCAGGCTCTGGTCGAAGCGGCGCTCGCGCTTATTGAGGCGAAGGGGCCCACGGGGTTCACCTTGTCGGAGGCTGCCAAACAGGCGGGTGTCACCCCGGCGGCGGTCTACCGGCACTTTGCCGGCCGCGAGGATCTCATCGCGGAGGCCGCACGGCAAGGGTATGAGATCTTCGCCGAGTTGATGCAATACGCCTATGACAGTGGACAACCTTCGGCGCTGGCGGCGTTCGAGGCCACTGGGCGGGCTTATCTGGCGTTCGCGCGCAAGCATCCCGGGCATTACATCGCGATGTTCGAGAGCGGCGTGTCGGTCAACCGCACCCCCGAGCTTGCGGCCGCCTGCCTGCGCGCGCGCGGCATTCTGGAGCACGCCGCCGCCGCCCTGTCAGAGCATATTCCGCCCGATAAACGCCCGCCTCCTGCGATGTTCTCGGCCCATGTCTGGGCCCTGAGTCACGGTGTGGTCGAGCTTTTCGCCCGCAACTCTCCCGGCACGGCAAGCCCGTTTCCCCCTGAGGACCTGCTGGAATCGGGTATTGGCATTTACTTACGCGGGCTTGGCCTGATTGGACCGGATGAATGATATATCTACTTGTGCTGTCAACGCTCTTTTACGCAGGGTTTCTGGCGATCCGCAAACACGTGCAGGCGCTCGTCTTTCTGGCGCTCGGCGCGGGCTATCAGTGTCTGAGCTTTGCAACGCAAGCCTCTGACAACGCGTCTAATTATACGGAAACTGTGATCATCAGCCTCGCCTCCGCCTTCGGCTATGTCGCCTGGCGCAGCACGAAGCGTTACCTTGACGACGCCCCATTCGGGCGCGAGCGGCTGATGATCTTCGCAGGCTTCGCAGTCAACTGGGGTCTGGCGGTGTTTTTGCTGCATGCAGCAGGCCAGATAGTGCTTTGATCCCAAAAGAAAAAGGGCCGCCCGAAGGCAGCCCTTTCCCAAATATGTGACCCAAGATCAGCGCTTGGCTATTCGGTATCTTTAATTATTACTTAAAATTGAGCAGCCCCACTTGAGTGGTCCAGTTTAAAAGTTAGTGCATGATTGGCCTG
>CALFSV010000379.1 GCA_937916485.1 uncultured Paracoccaceae bacterium
GACTGGCAGAGATCGGCTTCATCGCGGGCTTTGCGGATCAGGCCCATTTTGCACGCACATTCAGCCGAGCCGTTGGCACGACCCCGAGCAGCTATCGTGCAGACTTTGGCCAGTAGCAGATCTGAAGCCCAACATCTGCCTGACCTTATTGCCAAGCTTCACCTGCAGAATGAACATTCACCATTGCGGCCGCTAAGGTCTCGTTTTCTGACCGGCTGCTAAGGGCCGGAATTACGTCGTAGCCGGACCAGAGACCAAAGTCCTAAGACCTTTGGCGAGCCAAAACGGCTACCGAAATCAGAAGCCAAAAACAACTTGGCAATGCCCCGCCAAGCAGCAGCATAAACGGAGCCAAAGAAACAAGAATTGCAAGACGAATGTCATGATGGCACGTGTGGTCATCCGAAAACCTGAAATCCCGCTCGTCATTGCCTCAATGTCGAATGCTGCGCGATCAAGTTGACCAAGAGCCTGTCTTGCATGATCGGTAAGGCGGATGCCGATCGGTGTCAGATACAACCTGTTGCGATCGCGCGTGACAACAGGTACGCCAACGATCTTTTCCAACTCGGCAATCTGCTTTGACACAGCGGGCTGTGTCACCCCAAGCGCCTCAGACACCCGTGCGATCAACTTAAGATCAGACAGCGCCACAAGAGCACGCAAGTGCCGAAGCGTTATTCCCTGTTGAAATCCCTTATTCAAAATATCCGCTGCCTCGTCGGAAAAACTACCTCACAGTGCCACAGTATTGTGGAAGTAGAAACATCGCTAGATACGCATACGTGGCACGTTGTCAGGGTCCAGTTTTAGCTCAACAATGATGGGGCCTTGTCGAGTATGGATCGCGTCTATCGCAGTTTCCAGTTCGTCTGGATTGGTCACTGTAACACCCTGTCCGCCAAGAGATTTGGCGACATCAGCAAAAGACGGCCAGTTGAATTCGGTCAATGCAGGGTCCATCTGCCGATCCAGCATCTGGATATGTTCCGCCCCATAAGCGGAATCGTTGCAGATGATCACGATCAGATTACAGTTTGTGCGCACAGCGGTATTAAACTCGTTCAATCCGCCCATCATGAAACCGCCATCGCCTGTGAACAAGACAACGGGTCGCGCCGGCGCTCCATGGGCTGCACCAATCGCCTGTTGCATCCCCTGACCGATGGCCGCGAAGTTATCGCTCATGTGAAAACTCTTGGGGTCGGGCACGGTCACACGGCACCAGACTTCGGTGATGTAGCGCCCTCCGTCGGTGAGCATAATCCGGTTTTCGGGAAGCGCTTCATTCAAGCGGTCCAAGGCATACTCAAGGTTGATACAGCCCTCAATGGACTTGGTCGCGTCGCCTTTGGGATGCTTCGAGATATCATGAGAGGGCAATTCCCGTGCAAACCCTGAAGGGGCGATTTCGGCCTCGTTCAACCAATACAGAATATTGTCGGCAGTCTGCCCCGCATCCGCGATCAATGTGGCATCGGCCTGATAAAACCTGCCGACTTCGGAGGGACTGTTGTTGATATGAATGACGCGCTTCCCTTCGAGCAGCGCCCCACGGTCAGTTGTGAGGAAATGGAGCCAAGCGCCAAAGACGATAACACAATCTGCCGCGGCGATTATATCATAGGCATCCGCAGTACTGAGCGTACCGAAATACCCGATGTTGTTGGGGTGACCCGCGAATAATCCGGTGCCTTTGAGTGTCGTCGCCAGAGGCGCTTCCATCCTTTCCGCCAGTGCGACCAGCTGGTCCTTTGCGTCAACCGCGCCCGCACCGGCGAGGATAAGTGGCCGCTTTGCCGAAGCAATCATGCCGATTGCTGCGTCATGAAGCGGTCCCTCGGTCACGACGGTCGGGGCCTCAAGATAGGGGAAAGCAACGGTTTGGTGTTTTACTTCTGCCCACATGAAATCCGCAGGCACGTTCAGGACAATTGGCCGCCGTTCCTTGCGGGCGCGGTAAAACGCAGTTGCCACATCCCGCGCAGCAGTTTCAGGTGATTTCACCTGCTCGAAACCGGCACCGGTTGCTGTGACGACTTCGCGCTGGTCAATGTTCTGCATATGGAATGGAGCGGTCACAGGTGTATCGCCGCAGATCAGCACCATGGGGCGGCGGCCTACCACGCCTTCTCTGAGCGCGGTAAAGCAATTCGTCAGGCCAGGACCCTGAGTAACTGTTGCGACCCCGATCTTTCCCGTAACTTGCGTGTAGGCAAGCGCCATAAGCACAGTCCCACCTTCGTGGGCTGCAGGAACCATTTTCCCGCCACAGGCGCTGACAAAATGGTTGGCCAAAAAAAGATTGGCGTCGCCCACCAAGCCGAACATCGTGTCAATGTCGTGATCGCGCACGGCCTGTGCGATGGATTGGTGCATATATGCTTTGTCTTCAGACATTCGTCTTTCCCTTTGTGATGTTTGGAACGCTGTGCCAGGAGCTTGCTGCACAGCCGGTCATTTTCTTGATCGGTGGCTGCCGAATTATCCCTGGTTATCCTTTACATTTGTGCGCAAGAACCAGATAACCGAGACAAGCGAGAGGATAAGCAGCGCTGCCGCCACCGGGCTTTTGAGGACCTGGGTAAGATCTCCGTTTGTCAAAGAGAGGGACTGGGCGATTGATTTCTCGAAACGCGGTCCCAGAAAGAACGCGATGATGAAGATCACCAACGAATAGCCAAAGCTGGCCATGACATAGCCGAGGACGGCAAAGATCAGCATGATCGAGACACCGAACAGCCCGCTGGTTGCCATGGAAACGCCAACAAAACACAAGAGCAGAGCCGAGGAGAAAATGATGGATTCCGGTGCCGAAACAACCTTGATCCAAAACCTCAGTCCAAGCTGACCCACCCAGAGATTGATGAAATTGGCCATGAGCATCGCTCCGAACAGGCCGTATACCAGACGCCCTTGGTTCTCGAACAGCAGCGGGCCAGGTTGCAAGCCGTGGATCATGAACGCGCTGATAATGAGCGCTGCGCCTACGCTCCCTGGAATGCCAAGAGTGAGCAGAGGAATGAGGTTTGCCCCTACCACAGCCGAATTCGCGGACTCGGCCGCAGCAATGCCATGCAGGTTTCCTTTACCAAAACTCTGGGGCTCTTTCGAGCTGGCCTTGGTCATGGAATAGGACATGAATGCTGCTGCGGTTGAACCGATACCGGGCAATGCGCCAAGCACGGTGCCAATCACCGCGCCGCGCAGCATGGTGTAGCGGCAACTCCAATATTCGACCCATGTCACGCGCCGGTCATCGGGGTTGCCGGTGTCCTTGACGATAATCGCCGCCCCAACGCTGCCATGGGCAAGCGATAGCCGGTGCAGAATTTCCGAGATCGCCAGCATGCCGATTGCCACGGAGGGCAGAGGCAGACCGTTGAAGAGGTCCCAATAGCCAAAGATCAAGCGCGGAGTGAAGTTTTCAGGGTCTGTGCCAATGGATGCCACAAGCAACCCGAGTGCGGCCGCGATGATGCCCTTCGTCAGCGAATTGCCAATCAGCCCCGCGAGTATTGAGAAGGCGAAAATCATCAAAGCGACGATCTCAATCGGTCCCATCCTGAGCGCCAGAATAGCCAAAGGCGCAGAAACGGTGATCAAGACAATGTCGCTGAATGTGTCGCCGGTGACAGAGGAAAACAGCGCCATTTTGGTCGCCTTCAGCGGCTTTCCCTGCTTAGCAAGCGGATAACCATCCAATGCAGTCGCCGCAGCATCCGGCGTGCCGGGAGTATTCATAAGCACGGCAGGCACCGCGCCGCCCACCAGCCCGCCTTTGTTCACGCCAACCAGAAAGGCGATAGCAGGCAGCGTGTCTAGGCCGAAGGTGAAGGGAATGGCGATTGCCATTGCCATGATCGGCCCAATTCCGGGCACGGCACCCACAAATTGACCCAGCACCACTCCGAAGAGGACAAAGAGCAGGTTGTAAAGCGAGAAAGCGTCCGAAAAACCGGCCAGAATTGTTGCGAGATCAACCATGGAAATTATCCTTCATGGCAAACCGCGCCCGAGAAGCTGGGTGACGGCAAACCAGATTGCAGTCGGCATAAGCACAACGCCGCTAATGAGCCATAGGGGCCTACGTTCTCCGATGAACCACATAATGGCCAAAGCAAGAACGGGCGCGACATATTCAAAACCAAACCGTGACATGGCGTAGATGCCGGCCACCAATAGCAAGACATAGAACCCGGTGATCGCCATTTTGCGCGGATCGCGAAGTTGTTGCTTGGTCGGTTTGAGAAACAAAATGCCGCCGCTGATGGCAATGATGATCGAAATGATATTTGGCATCGTGTTTGGCGACAGGCTGCCACCCTCGGCCGTCTCGACGTAAACCGGGATCACGAAAAAATACATTGCCAACCCAAAGAGACAAAAGAATGCACCCGAAATGCGATCTGCGTTGATTGTCATGTGCCCCTCCCCGAGCGAAAGAGCGCCCCATTGCCGACGCAGGCAACAGGGCGCAAAAGATGTTTTTCTGCTTAGTCTGCGAACAGGACTTGGGCAGCCGCGAGGCCGTCGGTCATCATTTGCTGCGTGCCTTCGGGGCCCATGTTGATGGGCTTGCCTTTGACCGCATTCATGACGATTTCCGCAATCTCGTCTGACTTGACGGCCTCGGCCATCGCGGCTGCAATCGCTTCAACTGCGGCAGGATCGGTGCCTTTCGTCATGGCAAGAAAGAACACCGGATCAACAAAAGCATTCACGCCGTTCTCGACAAAGGTCATCACGTCAGGTGCATAGCTCAGACGGGACTGGTTAGCGCTTGCGATAACTTTCATGTCGCCGGATTCCAGATAGGGAAAATGTTCGCCCGACGCAAAACCGGCCAGAACCTGACCGCCGAGGATCAGTTTCATCACCTCGGCGCCGCCATCGGCGGTGACAAGGTTGAATTCGGCCTCTTTGGTGCGAGTGGTTGCCTTCATCATCAGCACCTGAGGCGGTGCCATAGTTGCGATGGGCAGTTGCCCTTGCTCTTTGGCATAAGCGATCATGCCTTCGAGATTATCGAATGGCGCATCCTTGCCTGCCACCAAAGCCAGCTCGGCCTTGGCGATTGTACCAAGATAGTCAAAGCTGTCTTGATCAAAGGGCAGTTGATCGCCGCGCTGAACAAGCTGGACGAGAACGGGAATACTCACCCCCATGCCGATTGTTTTGCCGTTTGCTGGCATTTGAGACAGGCCGGTGAACATGGCCACGCCGCCACCGCCGGGCTTGTTCTCGACGATGATGTTCCAGCCGGTGTTGTCGGCCATAACCTTACCCAGAATACGGCCCATCGTGTCCGTGGACCCACCAGCGCCAAAGCCGATCTGGATCGTCAGCGGCCCGTCAGGGGCCCAATCCTCAGCCATTGCAGGTGCTGCAAAAGCCATCACAGCGCTCGCCGCTAGGGCGATAAATTTCGTAGTCAGTTTCATTGTGTTTCCTCCCTGGAATTTCACTTTGGTTTGGCTATTTTGATTTCTCAAGTTTGAGTCTTTTTTCGGCTCGTTCGCGCAGCCCAGCGACTTGGTTGAGCAACGCATGTGGATCGACGAAGATGTTTGGCGCTCCGTCTTTGCGCGCTTCATGCTCTTGCCGTTTTTCATCGAGACCTGCCGAGAAACCATGCGTCGTCAGATGCACTTCGACTGGCATCTCCTGCGCTTCAACGAAGGCGCGCACGGGGTTGACACTTTCGATGTAGGCTTCGACCTCCTCCCT
>CALFSV010000380.1 GCA_937916485.1 uncultured Paracoccaceae bacterium
CCGCCCACCTGAAAATTAGAGAAAAATAGAGCAGCGGACAACTTCCCTGACACAGGGGGAGGTTGGTAGTTCGATTCAAATACTCAGGGGCCATTAACACTAGATCGGTCAGTACGTATCTGGGTGGCATAGGGGTGAGCGTACAATCTCTCAAGCATAGAAGCTACTTTACTAGACGTGATGATCGTGGTTTACATAATGCCAACAACAGAAAAGTATTTCTTCGAGGTAACCAATATGAAAAAGAACCTACTGATAAATCCTTCAAAGGCGGCGCTTGGCGTGCTGGGAGCAGCCTTCATGCCTGTGGCAGCAAGCGCGCAGCAGGCTGATGCCGGCGTTACGTTTAGCGTCGATGGTGCTATGGGCACCGGTAACTACACAAATGAATTTTATAAAGAAAAACTGGATGCTAACGACTTTGATGAGTTTGACAGTGACAGCGCTTTCGTTGGATCTGTTGGCGCAAGCGGAGCAATCAACGACACATGGGACTGGAAGCTATCAGTGTCGCGGACCGAGTATTCCAGCAACGTTCTGAGCGAAGTGGGCGAAGTTGGTTTTGGGAGCGCATCCAATGATAACAGTCGGACGGATGCAGGTCTGACGATCGGTCGGTCTGTCGCACTTGGTCCCGTCAACACGCGTCTTGGTCTCGGTCTTGCATATGCCAATGCAACATCTTCCGCAGACAAAGGCTTCACTGATGGTCCGTTTGACAGTTTCGAAAGCGAAACAGAAACGTCTTTCCAAGGTATCGGCCCACGTCTATCTATCGATGCTGAAACCGCGCCGATTAGTCCAGATGGCCGCCTTTCGATTGTTGGCGGTGCAGACATAAGCTTGCTCTCTGGTCAATACACACACAGCAAGGGCATTTCTGCTTATAACGGCGAAGATTCTTTTGGTGGATCAGCGAAAGACACCAAAGATGGCGAACTCACAACTGCTGGTCTCTATGTCGGCCTCAAATATGCCGCGTCCGACGCGACGTCATTCCGGTTCGGTTTAAGGCGCGACGTTGCTATCATGGAACGTGCTGATGAAGCGTTTTTCTTCTCGGACGACCAAGAGACGCTTACCGTGCGGGATGACTTGAATTCTGTTTATATTGGTATGGACATCAAGTTCTAGGAGTGCGCTGACATTGGGTCAGCAAAGCCCAAAGAAAAAGGCTCGGGTAATCTGCTTGCATGGTTTCCCGGGCCGTCCTAGCGATTGGGATGAGCTTGCATCCAGCGCCGGAAGTGAACGTGATATTCAGTCAATTCCAATGCCTTGGCTCAGCGCTGTGCCGGCACTCCCTTTGAACCTGCAAATGGTTCTCGAGTATTGCCGTATTCTGATTGATGAAAATGCCCAAGAGCCCGTTCATCTGGTTGGGCATGATTTAGGTGGGTTAGTCTTGTGGTGGCTGGCGCAAAGCAATCTAAAAGACCGCATTGCAAGCCTCAGTATTTTATCTTGTCCGCATCCGCTTGCTTACGCCGAATTTACCGCATCGGCCGACTACGCGTCGCGGTCTGAGTATATTGACGACATTATTCAAAATGCCCCCGAAAATATCAGCCGGCGAATTCAGGAAACCGAGGCTGACGCGGCTACAGGGTTGATTGAGACGCTTAAAGACACCGATATTGTCAGGCTCGCCCCCCTCTATACAGAAATACTAGCGTCCCGCAGTATATCAGCAGCGAATGCACCCAAAACCCAAGACATTCCGTTTGCTTTGATTAATAGTTTTGACGATCGCCTTCTTGGCGCGTGGGCGCACGAGCGATCTGTAGTGCACGTCGATGGTTCCGTTCAATCACTGCTGGTGGATGGTCAAAGTCACTTTCCGCATCTGACAAGTTCGCAAGCGGTGAATAGCTTTTTGAAAGAGTTCTGGAATGGTACTGGCCACTAATAACCCGACAGCATTGCAACCATTTGATGAACCGAGCATTGAGTCCGACGCACGAAAGACGCTCAACCTGATCATCTTGGAATTGCTGAAACGTACGGTCGTTCCGGTTAAAAGTAGGTCGCCCAACCTTGGCAATCTCGCACTTGTGGAAGAGCCGGAACTTGCTGAATTTATGATGCGCAATCCAGATCTGTTTCAGAAGAACTTTGCCTTGGTTGCCGCATTGGGAGACAGCCGGTTCAACCTGAATGGCGCACGCTGGGAGACATTCAGAAACCGAACCCAGCCTGCTTATAATAGTGCCAGCAGACCAAGCGAACGCCCTTTGGTTGCAAAGCATTATCAAACCGCTGTTGATGCTTTCGATCCAGAAAACGTCAATGACATTGAAGTTCTGCTGGGGAAGGCCGCCTTGCGCGTCTTTATGCAAGCACTTGGAATATCTCCCAGTATTGACGCAATCATCGGTCTTTTCCCGCAAGTCAGAACACATGCCAAATTGCTTCAACACTTCTCCTGGAGTGGCGTCAAAGAACCCGATGTCTTAGCTCAACGCGCAAATTGGCTCGACACACAATTCAGCGACATCTTCATGGCGGATACTCTTAGCCGGGACTTCATTCAGCAGGCTATTTCTGGCAGCCAGCTGGATGAATGGCACCCGGCCGTCACCGACTTGATGCAGAATGCCTTTGCAGGCACAGAGACAACTGTCGCAACTCTGTGTTGGGCGCTTCGGCTGGTCGGCCAGAATCAGGCGCTGCAAGAACATATGCGCGAAGAGGCCCAATCAGGCACTGACGATATGCCTGTCATTCGAAGCTTCATGTCCGAAGTGATGCGCTGTCTACCTCCGATACCATTTGTTGTGCGTGAGTTAACTGCAGATTATGAGGGGCACGGCCGCAAATTCAAGAAAGGTCAACAGATCGTTCTATCGATTGTCGGACTTCATAAACATCCCGATGCATGGTCAGACCCCAATCAGTTTCATGCAACCAGAAGTGAATTTATAGACTCCAAATCTGCGCCAAAGGCATTTCGTCCCTTTCTGTCCGGTCCGCGCGTTTGCGGCGGCAAACGACTCGCGGAAATGGAAATGCTAACGGCCATGTCAGCCATCTTGCGCAAGTGGCAGATCTTCACAGATGAAGCTGACGTCGGATATGAATATGCTTTGGCGATGCGACCAGCATCCTTAGGCGGTGTTAGAATTGAGGCGATTTAGCCTTGGGACGAACAGCGCCGCATCTGCCATTTTTTGTCATATTTGGAACCGGTAGATCCGGCTCAACGCTGTTGAGTGATATCCTTGACCTTCACCCAGACGTCCTAAGCATTTCAGAGTTCATAATTGGTTTGTTGGCTGCAGGTTTGCAGCACCGCGATCAAAAGATAAGTGCCACGGATTTTTGCCACATCTTACATTCTGCCAATCCGTCACGCGCCATTTTGGTGCGCATTGGGATAAAACTGCCGGAGACCCGATACCCCTTCAGTCGAAACGGTATGCGTTATACTGAAAATGATCCTGTACCCTTCCCGCTTTATTCAATGTTGCCGCGCCTGACCAATGATCCAGATGCTCTGTTTTGTGACATTTTGGATCATGTTCGACTGCAGGATGGTCAGACCGCTGGGCAGCACTTGAATGCTGTTTTTCAAGCACTGCAACTCAGTTGTGCTGGTAAAGTCATAGTAGAGAGGTCCGGCGGAACTCTCGCCTTTCACGCGCGTGTTAGAGACTTGCTACCCCACGCCCGACCCATCGTACATTTGCGCGATGGAACCGAAACAGCCCTTTCAATGCGTAACCACAGCTTCTTTAAACACTTTGTGTTGAGAATGGTTATGCAGTCGCAGCTTGGCTATGACCCTTACTACAGTCGCGAACGGACGGGCATTGCACAGCTTGATCAGCAATTGATCGACAACTTGCCCGAAAACATTACTGCGGCACATTTCGAGCGTCTAGAGCTGCCTTTGCGTGTCTATGGAGAACTCTGGTCGAACGCCATTCGACTTGGTGTACCGTTGCTTTCGCAGACCCTACCTTGGTTTGATTTCAAGGAGCTATGTACAGAGCCGGAACGTTTCCTGCGCTTGTTGTCTGCGCAGTTAGGGGTTTCCCCGTGGCCGGAATGGATTGAAAAATCTGAGCAATTGATTGCGCCTCCTCGTGACGCTGTTACTCATTTGTCCGAGATGGATAGGATGGAGCTACGAGATGCGTGCCGACCCGGCTCCATGTTACTCGCCGATTTGAAAGGCACTTGATGACCGTTGATTTACGCCCAGACACGACCCATTGGCTTAAAATTCTTAGCGGTGACTATGTTATCGACGTCGCTGTGCATCAATGGACTGTTGAAGCCCCAGTGGCGACAGCGTTCTGTTTGCATAGTTTTACAGGAAATGCGCAGGATTTTTGTTTTTTGGCAGCAGAGCTCAAGAGCCGTGGTATCACGACGCTTGCTGTCGATATGCCAGGCCGTGGAAACAGTGCTTTTCTAGGGGACGGTGCCCGCTATACGAACCGGTTGCTGCAACTTGTTCTGGCCGAAGCCATCGCACTTGCGACGGCGCAGCTGATTTTGGTGGGAACGTCTTGGGGCGGCGCCTTAATCGGCGCCCTCACTCCTTATATCCGGGCAAAAGTTGTTGGTCTCGTTTTAGTCGACGCTCCGCTCGTGTCGGGGAGTGAATCATTCTATCCTTATGAAGACTTTCTTCGTGACGAGGCGTCGATGTCGTTTCGTTCATTGCAGAGCGCCCGTATCTATTTCGGGTTAACGCGGAATTTGCTTCATTTGCCGCCAGATCAGCTTGATGAATTGGTCGCGGCCTCCATCATGAAATCCGAAGGTCAATATCGTATGCGTTACGACCCTGCACTTGCGAATATGATTGGGCGACGAGCGCCCTTTAATTTGTCAAAGTCACTGGGTAAAACGGGGATCAAAACACTGGCTGTTCTTGGTTCAGATAGCCACTTGGTTCAGGCGCCAGCCCAGGCCGCCGCCCGCGCCGCGCTCTCGGATCTGACTACGTATATTTGTGAACATGAGGCGCACCCGCCATCTCTATCACGGCCACATCATCTAGCGCATATTGCATCGTTCATCGAGAGCTGTGTGACGCCTGACGATCCCGATTCAGCTTAACCGACCGTGGCTTGGGGGAGCGTGCGCCATCGAAAAAACGTTTCCAGTATACTGGTGTGTCTGGCTCGAGCTGTTTTGCCGCGCGGATCATGCGCATGATCATCGTGCTATCTTCAGCATGAAATATTGTCACTACAATCGCTTCTCCGCCGACAACCTTGTTCAGCGGGCCGGTGTTATCCATCCAGCCTTCGGCAATATCGATCGATGTGCGCACCCAACCAACGTATCCGGTCAGCTTATCATTTGTTTCGACAATAAGATGAGTCCCATCGTTGATCTGGTGCATAAGGGAAGAAACAGACGGGCCAAATTCAAATTTCGAAAACGGCTCTATGCGTGAGAGGTAGCGCACTACTATTCCCAGTGAATAAGGATTCCGTGCCAGCTGGGTAATGCGAGATTCTGTTGTTGCACCTTTACTCATGTCCTCATCCATCATCTGTCTTTATGTCTCTCTCACCTTACGTTTCATGCTCAATTATATTGAGTTTAATTGTTACAGCTGTTCAAGCAGAATATTCTGTTAATGATTTGAGGGGTGAGTGCGGTGTTTGTCAAACAAGTTGTCCGCCGATTTCATGCGGCGTCTCTGATTTCAGGGGCGCTAATTTCGTTTTCTGGGTTCAACCAGACAGGTCCTGCGGGTTGCCAGT
>CALFSV010000381.1 GCA_937916485.1 uncultured Paracoccaceae bacterium
GCGGACTTAGTTGCCATTTGTCATATCTGGCCCAACGACAACATCAGAAGCTGTCATTTGAGCCGGTTGCCATGCACTTAAGGGCCGCTTCCTATGAATTCTAACCAATGGATTTTGTCGCAAGGCTCCATCGCATAAACCGCACAATCAGCTTATCGTTGCCTGTATTTTTAAGCTCCCTTTCGGCGGGCTGGACAACAGAATATTGGAGACATCTTCCAAAGGCATGCGATGCGACACGACGCGGCTGATATCCGGACCGAAAGCGGCGATCGTTTCGAGTGCTTGCGGGATGTTGTGGTTCAACGAATGAGAGCCGGCGAATGTCAATTGACGGCGGAACACCTCGAACGGGGGCATCTCGATGCGTGTGTCAGATGGGCAGACGCCGAAGAACAGGCCTTTCGCGCCATTGGCCATGTAGTTTACCAGATTGCCCGCGACCGCAGGAACGCCGGTGGCATCCACGACCAGATCAACCCCGTGGTGCAGGGCCGCCAATTGAGAGGATCCAGAGGTCACGAAATTAAAACCAAAACTTGCCGCCAGTTCCAGTCGAGTATCATCAATATCAGTGAACACAATGTCAGGCACATTGCGGGCGCTCAACGCCATGGCCAACAGTAAGCCCATAGGACCGGCCCCGAAAATCAGTGCATTGTCCGTTATTGGGGAACGCACGGCATCAAGCCCATTCAGGACGCATCCCATCGGTTCGCACAAGGCGGCTATGCTGAAGTCCATGTCCCCGATCCGGTGAAGCGCGGATGCTTTGACCCGACTGAACTCGGCAAAGCCTCCGTTTTCGGTTACGCCATATGCGCCGAGGGAGTCGCACAAATGAGCCCAGCCGCGTAGGCAGGCGCGGCACGTGCCACATTCGAGGTTTGGGTCAACAACGACCCGGTCCCCAACGGCAAAACCTGTGACGCCGGGCCCGACATCAGCCACCACGCCAGCGTATTCGTGACCCGGAACCACGGGAAATGCGGACGTTCCGTAATTGGCCTTCAACACTTCGAAATCTGTGTGGCAGAGTCCGCTGGCCTTGACCGCGATCACCACTTCGCCGTTGCCCGCAACGGGATCGGGAAGGCTTGCGTAGGTGACTTCACCACGAGTGGGAAAAATTATTGCTTTGATAGCCGCGTCCTTTTCAGTGATAGCCGTACAAATACTTGTTCAACGAAGCGCTCAAACCATCCGCCCAAATCATCTGCAACCAGCCCTCAAAGGCACCCGCGAAGCGCGGTTCATCGATGAGATTTCCATAAAACTGGCATTGTCCCAGCCACGCGTAGGGATGGTCGCGGGCAGCTTTCGCAACTTTGGTCAGGGAAGAGCGGTCATAGCTTGGGCGCAGGATCGGATCTGGCAGGTCGCGCAGTGTGGCGTTGGATAATTTCATCGCATGGGTTTTCGGTCTGACGATGGCGCGAAGCCAAAGCCACATGCCGCGTAGTATCTTGAAACCGCTTTGCTCACATGAGTGTCCAGAAGCGTGCGGATGTCGCCGGAGGTTTCGTCAAATTCAAGTCCGCCGAAGACCTGCGTGACAAGCCCATTGGGGACGTCTGCTGCGACAAGATTGTTGAGAAGTCGATCAACGGCGTCACGCACGGGCGCTTCTTGCCAATAATAACGAATCCGATCGCTAAAGCTGAAATGACGTTGCAACGCGATGTCCGCTGGTGTTCCAGCATAGTAGCCGTCCCAGTGCGCGGGCGCATTGTCCATTGCTTCGTCGAGCACGCCGATGATCCCAGATACCGTCTTTGGACAAACCCTGTCCTCGATTGCAGCTAATGCAAAAACCGCCTCGCGAAACCGGAAAGTCAGTTCCGGTCCGACCTTGAGGAAGAAGACGTGACGCTCGACAAGTTGGGCGAGGCTGGATGTGGGCTGATAATCTGTTGAATGACCTTCGAAGGTCAAACGCGGGTGCCGGTCAATCGCTGCGACAAGGTCAACTGCCGCGGCAGGATCGAACTGATGAACAGAGCTGTGGCTGAAATCTACCCCGGGCTGCGTCACAACTGAGACGACGCGCTCCCACGCTCCTTCTAAGCCCTCTTTGCGGAAGGCGGCTTCATGCGTTTGGACGGTTTCATCCAACCGTTCTGGTGTCGTGATTTGGAGATCCTGCATATCGTCCGTCTCGCCCCCAGGTACGGGAACTTCGGATCCGATAACGTAGATCAATTTTGACGGATCTGGCGCATAGTCTTCCGCAATTCTGCACAGGTGCGCGGCTCTTTGCGCGATGTCCGAAAAGCTCGGGCGCGGTTCGCCGTCGCAGGCCATACTTGCGTCTAGATGTATCTTCTGAAAACCCGCTTCGACATAGCTGCGCACCAACATCTCGGCTTTGCGCATCGCGGCGGCGACCGGTTCATCACGCCAGGGGTTCGGGCCAAGGTGATCGCCGCCCAAAAGCAATTGATCCGTCTTGACCCCAGCATGGCTTGCCATCCGCGCGACCCAAGACGCAAAGTCGGCGGGTTTCATGCCGGTATATCCACCCTCCTGATTGACCTGATTACAGGTGGCCTCAATCAGAACGGGCAGCTCATTTTCGGCCGCGAAACCGAGCGTCGCCTCCAAGACGTGCTGATTTGCGGTGCAGAAGCTCGGCAAGCCGATACTCTCTCCGTTCCTATTGCGTTCAATAAGCTCGTGGACATTCATGCGCTCAACTCCCAGCGATGTTTCGTTGGTCTTTGTGTTCTTTGACGAAACGAACAAGCGTCTCGAGGCTCGACGCGCCTTCCATAGGACCACGATGCTGAACGGCACACGCACCGGCTGCTGAGGCAAGGGAAACGGCTTTGTCGATGTCCAACCCTTGAAGCCAAAGCGCAATGAACGCGCCGCCAAAACAATCGCCTGCGCCGGTTGGGTCGATTTCAGTCACCGAATAAGCGGGGACGAAACGGTCGCCGCTCGCGTCATAAATGCGGACGCCGCCCGACCCCATTTTGTGAACAACATATTGAAGCCCAAGCGCCAGAAGCTCTTTCGCGGCAATCGCTGGATCGGTCGCGTCGGTGAGGAGCGTTAGTTCTTCTCCGCTTGGAAGGAACACATCCGTAAGGGACAGGACATCGGCCATGGCATCCCGTAGTCCGGGCGCGCTCAGAATTTCTTTTCTCAAGTTTGGGTCGAAGGAAATTGTCCCGCCATTGGTTTTGACTTTGCGGGCGGCCTCAAGATTCAGCGCCACAAATTCGGAGCTGGATAGCGAAGACCCCATGACGTGGAGGTGATCTGCGGCATCGAGAACCTGCGCCACCTCGGGCGTTCTTGGGATCGTCCCGCAAGCACTGTGTTTTATGTTGTAAACAAAATCGCGGGACCCATCCGCATGATACCGCACGAAGGCGCTACCTGTGGGGCGATCAGGGTCAATTGAGACCCCTGATATGTCCACACCATCCATAGAAAGCCGCTTGAGATTGATTATGCCAAAATCATCATCTCCAACTGCCGAGACAATGCCGCAAGGTTGACCGAGTCTCGCGACCTGATCGATGAAAATTGCGGGTGCACCGGACGGGAAAGGGCCGGTAAGCCCAATTGCTTCAAGAAAACCATCGCCGATGCTGTCGGCCATGATTTCAACCAAAACTTCGCCAATAACCACGACTTTCTTCATGCGGTTTGCCTCTGGCAGGTACCCTTTGAATGTGCACGTCGCACGCGCGGGCACGTCAGCTCATCCATTGGCCACCGTCCACGTTGTAGCACTGCGAAACGATGTAATTGGCATCATCTGAAGCGAGGAACACGGCCATCCCGGTCAGGTCATCTGGTGTCGCGAA
>CALFSV010000382.1 GCA_937916485.1 uncultured Paracoccaceae bacterium
GCCCGCCCAGGCCGGCGCTGCCCTCATTTCATGTTGAAATAGCGTTATGCAGAGGCCTTTTAGAGGGGTAGGACAGGCGCGTTCGCACTTTGGGCATTCGTGACCCTGACCTAACAGCGAGTTGAACACGTGTTCTAGGCAGGTTGCATCATCTGGGAACTGTTTGAAGAATTGGCGGACATTGCATTGGTTTATGCAATAATGATCATAGAATGTATCTCAGGGGGATACCCCCTTTTTAACTTTCAATTTTTCAGCAGAACGGAACCGGCTACAGAACAGTTGAAAATCGCTGCGGCAGCTCATAAATTTCCTTAGTCTTGAAGTATCCCCAAACGTATTGACGAGGAAACTTTTCAGTCTGCTTGGTTCGCATTCGATCTCGGAATTTTTTCAATTCGACATCGGTTCCTTTGAAATCGGCATTCTCGATAATTGCGTGATAATTTTGCAAAGTCCGTGCCCAAGGGTGATCATTGACCGCAATCCCGCCACTGTCTTCGGCAGTTTGCAAGATTTTTAGTTGCCGTTGCGCGCGCCGCTCAATTGTTGGCAGATCGAAGAACTTTAGGTGCAAGAGGTAAAGATCTTCGGGCATATGCCTGGGTCCGAGCGTATTTCTGTGCCCACCTGGTCCAAAGGAAACGGGTCCGCCCACGATGCAGGGTTTTGAATAATTGCGATTAGGGCGGAAAAAACGGCGTCTCGATAAGAAGCTTTCTCCATCCTCTATCGCGAGTGGCTCGTGTTCTGGAACATGAATGATCTCCAATCCCAATGGAGAGATGTTTTTAGGAGATTGCGCTGTCAGCTAGTGTTTTTGGATGTAGTCATAGACGTTTCCACCGGTTTTCGGATCAGCAATAACAAATTCGTCGACGTCTGACACAATCATGTAACGGTAAAATTCTAACATAGCGCTGGCAAAAAAACCCATCATGCGCCACCGGTTGACTTCAAATAGTGTAAATGACTCGTCTCTGGGGACATTCATGACATTTGCATCTGGCGCGATCTCGCGGTGCCTCGGGTCGTTTCCGTGGCTATAAATGTAGATATTCTCTGCACCAATTTGATCTTTGTAATATTTGTACCAGCGCTCCAAGAAAAAATAGTCTTTGTATACCATGGTCAAAACGCCGAGTGGCTGTTTTTGTCCGTGTTTTGAAAGCGGTTCTGTGTTCATGGCGTGGTTTTCCGTATCCGTGTTGAGATTTGCCATAAAGGTTGCGTGGGGAATGTTTTTATGGCCGTAGTTTGGAATGGGTTTTCCGATTTCTGCCATGGGCACTAACGGATGTACCAATTTTCGCTCTGGGATATCAAAGCCCCACTCTTTGGACGTCTCGTAGAGTTGCGCTTCCATATGCGTAAATCCGCGATGTCCGATCCCCAAAACTTTTTGCTGCCAGTAGTCTTTTTTGAGATTATAGAGCTGCGTGCTGCCGTCGCGATATCTAATAAGGCGATATTTCCCATAGCGAATTGCAACATTATCTTGGAGGAAGGTTGGAATAGCCCTTTGCGGTGCGGGCCTGCCGCGAATTAATGGGCGTAATGACTTCCCTAAACTATCCTTGCGGGGTGCTACACTGTCCGTATAATCCAAAACAGTAGGACCAACATCAATCAAGCTGACAGGATCATAAATCTCCTGCCCCTGCGGGTTGGCGGGGTCAAAAACAATAAGTGGCACCCTGGCGGCCTGTTCCCAAAGAGTTTTCTTTTGAAAGCGGTTTAGATTTCCAAGGTGAAATCCGTGGTCTGATAGAATGACAACGATTGTATTTTGAGCATGTGGTGAAGCTTGAAGCGCATCCCAGACCCGACCAATGTGATAGTCAACATGGCTAACAGCGGAAAAATAGTTTCGAACGCTATGTTGCCACCAGCTATGATCTGACTTCGCCAGTTCAGGCGTTTCCCGCAGCTCATATTTTGTAAAGTCACTTGTTGAAAATCCCTGCTCCCATTCGGCAGGACGCGTAAAATTATCAACATTATAGAGGTCTTTGAACCGGATTGGGGTTACCCGAGGGCCGTGCGGGCTGTAAAAACCGACTTCGCGGTAAAACGGTGCGGCGTCGTTATATGAATTCAGAAATGAAATGGCAGAGTCGGCTGAATGCGCATCATAGTAATGTGAATCCTCGCCTGGATCTGTGGTTGCATATCCGCCGCGATGGCCACCCAGCGCAACGGCTGACTTAAGTTTGGTCGGCGTCCAGTCGAAAAGCGGGAATGATTTTGGCGCATCATCATATAAGACCTTGTGATATTTTTCGTCCATCGCACCAAAGTAATGATGTACTTTTCCACCGGAGGAGCAAAAATACCCGTGTGTCTTTAGATCAAAACTCCACATCTGTTTTGGGGAAATATGGTTGAAGACATAGTCGTTGTTTGAAACCACGCCCGATTGATGCGGGGCTATGCCAGACATAAGACTGGCTCGTGATGGGCCGCACAATGGGGCAGCACAATAGGCGGCTCGAAATACACTTGCGCGTTCGCAGATGCGATCAAGATTCGGCGTTTGGAGTTTTTCCTTGAATACGGATCTATAGTCCCAATAGGCCGCACAGTCATCCATACTGATGAAGAGAATATTCTTTGTCATCAGGCTAAACCTCTATATCAAAAGGGACGGCGCCTATGGCTCCACCGTCAGATAGAATACCTAGAATTGTCTGAGTTGTTTGGGCCCAGGGCTTTTGTCCATCTACCCGAATGATATTGCCCCCCCTGTCCTTGTGATGGCCGAGACAAGTTTGATGTAGCCGCTCCAATTTCTGATAACATTGCGATAATTCCTGTTCGGAAAAACTCCGATAACGTTTTGGCAGCCCCTTGGGGCGCGATTTGCACCGTTCAATTGCCAAGTCAATCGAGCATCCAATGTGGATGACCGTGTCAAAACATGGGACATGTTTCAGATAGGTGTCGATATTCGAATAGGTGTTCGGATACAGAAAAATCGCTGAGCCTCGGTGCAAA
>CALFSV010000383.1 GCA_937916485.1 uncultured Paracoccaceae bacterium
CACCAATCTTTATTAGCCAAATACCAGCGAACGGTTTTCTCCAGGCCCCCGTCGATGGTAACCGACGGCCGCCAGCCTAATTCATCTCGAATACGGCTGGCATTAATCGCGTAACGTGCATCATGGCCTGGGCGGTCAGCCACAAATGCAATCAGATCTGCATAGCTGCCGCTCGCACGGGGCTGCAGGCGGTCCAGTATAGCGCATAGAGTTTGAACCACCTCTACATTCGTCCGCTCATTCTCACCTCCAATATTATAACTGCGGCCCACCACCCCCTTTTCAAGAACTAAAAGAAGTGCATCGGCGTGATCCTCCACATACAGCCAATCACGGATATTTCCGCCGTCACCGTATATAGGCAAAGGCTTGCCCGCCAGCGCGTTTAGGATCACGACTGGGATCAGCTTTTCTGGAAAATGGAAAGGTCCGTAGTTGTTGGAACAATTCGTCAACACTATTGGCAGGCCATAGGTGGCATGCCACGCGCGGACCAGATGATCAGAACTCGCCTTAGATGCGGAATATGGGCTGCGTGGATCATAGGGAGTATCTTCTGTAAAAAAAACTGTTGGATTGCTCGGCAGGCTTCCAAACACCTCATCGGTACTGACGTGGTGAAACCTAAATGTTGTGGGACGGCCTTTGCTTTGCCAATAGCTGCGCGCGGCCTCAAGCATGTTTAAGGTGCCATTAACGTTAGTCTCAATAAAATCGGCAGGGCCATCAATCGAGCGGTCGACATGAGTTTCTGCGGCCAAATGCATTACAGCGTCGGGTGAATGCCGAGAAAAGACCACGTCCAACCCTGCGCGATCGCGGATATTAACTTGCTCAAATGCATAATTTGGATGCTTTGCAATCGAGGCCACACTCTCTAAGCAGGCCGCATAGGTCAGCGCATCTGCATTTACCACCGAATGCCCGCGCGCAATCGCCAAACGAATTAAGGCCGATCCGATAAACCCTGCACCGCCCGTTACCAAAATCTTCATATATTCTCACCAAAAACAAATGGGCTTTCAAAGTCCTTGAGCAGGGGTGCAAGGGCGTCTTTCTCACTCAGGGTTGGATTGCCTTTAAGCGGCCATTCGATGCCGATGTCCGGATCGTCCCAGCGAAGCGCACCTTCGGTTTCAGGCGCATAATAATCGCTACACTTATAGACAATCTCGCTGTCAGGCTCCAACGTCACAAAGCCATGCGCAAAACCCACCGGCACATAAAGCTGGTGCCCACTCTCAGCTGACAGCACATACCCCACCCACTGACCATAGGTCTTGCTGCCTCTCCTAATATCAACCGCCACATCAAACAACGCTCCACGCCCGCAGCGCACCAATTTGCCTTGCGCGTGGGGCGGCGCCTGAAAATGCAAGCCGCGTAGTGTTTCTACATCGCGCGACAGGGAATGATTGTCTTGCAAAAACTCAACATCAATCCCCATCTCTAAATATTTTTGGCGGCTATATGTCTCTGCAAAAAAACCGCGTCCATCATTGTAACGGTTAGGCACAATTAACGGTAATTTTTCTTTTAAGTTCTTGTCATACATTTGAACAATCCAGACCTACGTTTATTATCTAGACCTTATAGCGTTCATAATCAACAGAACTTAAATACAGTCAGATGTATGTGAAGTGGTCCGGCAATATTGGAGCGTATGCTAAGATGTATCCAACACGACTGAATGAATACGAGAATGACAAGACGACTGAATTTTTCAGGTCAGTTCAAGGCTGCTGTTGCGCTGAAGGTGCTGCGCGGTGACAAGATGGTTCACAAAAATCGGCCAAGCGGCAGCTCCACTCAAAGCAGGTGCGCACGTGGAAACGGCAAAAGATCGAAGGCATGGCAGGTGTTTTCTCTGACAAAGTTAAGAAAGCTAAGAACAAGGACGGCGAAATCAAAAAGCTTCACGCCAAGATTGGTCAGTTGGCGGTCAAAAATGATTTTTTGTTACAGGGGCTAAAGCGGTGAGCCCGGCCATTGCTCGGCAGCCAACACCCAGCATCGATCAGAGGGGTAATGTCGCGCAATTACTCTTCAATAAAACAATGACTTGAGTCTTGATCGCGAATGCAAGTTGCTCACGATCAGCCGGTCCTCGACCTGCTACACGCCAGTAGGCTTCGATCAAACGATAATTTATCTGATGCACGAAATTCAACGCATATTTACGAAGTATCCTTTTTGGGCAACCGTCAGATCGTCGCCTACTTATCTCGATCAGGGCTTTCGGCAGGACGCTACCGCGTGCGTCGCCTGATGTGCATCATGGTCGTGCAGGCCATCTACAAGGGTCCAAATACCGGCAGGAAGCATTTTTAGTATAAGATCTGGCCAAATTTACTGCGAAAGCTGCCGACTAGGTGGCCCAATCAGGTTTGGTGCAGCAACATCACCTACATTCCAGTGAAGAAAGGTTTCCTGAATTTGGTTGCAATCATGGATTGGGCAATGCGCGAAATGCTTCCCTGGCTGCTGTCAAACACGCTGGACGCCAGCTTTTGCTTTGAATCACTGGAAGACGCCATCGCCAAATATGGCAAGCTGAGGATCATGAATACGGATCAAGGCAGCCAATAAATGGGCGCAGGTTGGATCACGATTTTGACCAAGGCTGATATCAAATTTCTATTGATGGATGCGGTCGCCATCCAGACAACATCTTCATCGAACAGCCTCACACCGCCCTCGGCTTGGCGTAGGACTGCAAAAATTTGGAGTTCGCTATATCTCGTCCCCTTCATCAAAATTTCTCATTAAATTATTGCTGAGAAATTTTACTTTTGCGTCCCCTTAGTTTTGGGGGTTACCACTTGCCCTAAATGTATTTGTCGAGCTGACGGTTGTTGTAGGCGCTTTAAATATGGCATCTTTATTTACGCCAATTATAATACTAATGCCCAGATCTTTTTAAGTTAATTTTTGTCGTAGTTCGTGTCTTGGCTATAGCAAACCGCGAAGCTTATTTTGACGCTTACGCATAAATGAG
>CALFSV010000384.1 GCA_937916485.1 uncultured Paracoccaceae bacterium
TGCGCATGAGTTTTCTATAGACTTCTTTGGTGGACTTAAGCTGTCTTAGAATTACTAAAAGTAAATGCGCAACGGACGCACAGACGCATTTCTGTAAGGTAGCGCCCCTCTTGAATTACAACATTCGTGCAAAACACACCGATGCATGAACGCCGTCAATTAGCTTGAACGAAGTATTTCCACGGTTGTCTGTTATATGCACCATGCCCGCACATCCAGGTACGACGCTGTTGATAAAGTCTTCACGTATCGCAGTTCGTATTTCCACTTCAACCACCTGCGTCGCTCGCTCACGGTCATCATCAAGAGCGAGAACAGGCACGCCGCTTGCCCGTAACGCGCTTTGTTATGGGTGATACAAACCCGCAGTTTTTGCCCGTAGCTGTATCAAAGCCAAAACCGTATTTATGGTGGGTGTGGCGGTCTTCGTTAACACTCCAAGCTCCTGCACGGACTTAACCAGCGCATCTATTTCCATGGGACGACCTTGATCCAAATCTTGCCACATGGAAGTTCGATGCGCGCCAACGGCCGCGCCGCCGTCAATGCGTCGCTCCACATCAATCGGAAATTTCACACCAAGCTTTTCCGCAATCTCTTGCGCTTCAACCATCATCCCACGCGCAACCTCTCGTATGCTCGGATCAGTACAAAGCACATCAAGCGTCGCGTGCGTGAGAGCAGATATCGGGTTGAACGACAAGTTTCCCCATAGCTTCACCCAGATTTCGTCACGTAATTTGGGACGCACAGGGGCTTTCAGCCCTGCCGACATCAATGCTTTGGACAAGGCGACCGCTCGATCGGACTTCGATCCATCCGGCTCACCAAGCGAAAAGCGATTGCCTTCGATGTGTTTAATCACCCCTGGCTCAACCACTTCTGCAGCAGGATACACTACACAGCCCAGCACCTTATCAGGACCAAAGCCATTCCACTGCACATCGCCGGGATCCACAGAGGCAAGCCGTGTGCCTTCAAGCACGCCGCCAACACCATGGAAATACCACCACGGCACACCGTTTACGCCAGAAACAATGGTGGTGTTTGGCCCAATAAGAGGAGCCATTTTTGGCACGACGCCAGGAACAGAATGCGCTTTAAGCGTCACGATGATGTAGTCCTGAACCCCAAGCTCTTCTGGATCATCGGATGCTATCGGGCTAACAGTCGTCTCACTGGTTTCTTCGATCAAGCGCAAACCATTGGATTTCATCGCGGCCAAATGCGGGCCACGGGCCACAAGGCTTACATCAGCTCCAGCTTCTGCCAACTTAACGCCCATATAGCCGCCGATGGCTCCTGCACCAAAAACACATATTCTCATTGGAATCTCCTCAGCCTAAACCGAGTTTCTCGGCAAGACCTATCCGCTGCAGTTTGCCAGTGGCGCCTTTCGGGATTTCATCAAGAATCAGAATCTTACGCGGAACTTTAAACGCAGCGAGCCGTTGACTTGCAAAATCGCGAATTTCGCGGTCCGTTGCGCTTTGGCCCTCTTTCAAGACAACAGCAGCACCTACGTCTTCGCCAAGTTTAGCATGCGGAACAGCAAAGGTGACACATTGCCCAACCGCTGGATGGTCGGAGAGAATACCATCAACCTCCAAAGGGCTAATCTTTTCACCACCTCGGTTAATGATCTCTTTTAGACGACCTGTAAGAGACAAAAAGCCATCTTCATCAAACTCGCCTTGATCGCCTGTCCGGAACCAACGCTTACCTTCTGCTTCGAAAAAATTCTTTTCGTTCGCTTCAGGGTTAGCTTCGTAGCCAGGTGTGACATTAGGGCCGGATATGGAGATTTCCCCAACACCATTAATCAAGCGGTTTTCAATCTCATCAGCAATGCGCACTTCGGGACCCGCCGGAAGACCAACTGCGCCGGGTTTCTGACGGCCCGGTTCGATAGGATTACAGCACATCTGATGAGCGGCCTCTGTCATCCCATAAGCTTCAACCACTGGCGCTCCAAAGGTTTCTGCCAGCTGGGTCATAACTGGACCCGGTAATGAGGATGAAGACGAACGCAAGAAGCGCAAGCGCGCGTTCTCGATAATCGCAGCATTCCGCGGCGCACGCGCCAAAATGGCCTGATGCATCGTTGGAACTGCTGTATACCAGCTTGGGCCGACCTCTTCTAACCAGCTAAAGAACTTCAGCGTGTCAAAACCTGGAGCACAGCTGATAGATGCCCCTGCTGCTAGCGATCCGCTAACGGCTGCGATCAAGCCGTGAATGTGAAAAAGTGGCATAACGTTTAAGCAACAATCATCTTTTGTTAAAGCAAGCGAATCCCTAACGTTAACGGCAGACGCTGCGACGTTTGACTGTAAAAGGGGGACGATTTTTGGTCGCGAAGTGGTGCCAGACGTGTGCAAAATAAGGGCAACATCATCGGATCCTGGAACAGTATCAGCTGCGCTGCCTGTCGCAGTGGTAGACAGGGTGAAGCTACCCGCTGGATTATTTTCAGTAAGTTCGATCACAATCATGTCGAAACGCTTCGCAACTCTACGTGCAGGGCCATCGTAATCCGTTTCAACTATAATCGCTTTTGCCTTCAAATCCTCAAGATAGAAAGCAAACTCATCTTCCTTGTAGGCCAGGTTTAGCGGAGCCGTTGTGGCTGATTGCGCTACCGTTACAAAAGCTGCTGCCATTTCTGGGCCATTGGGTAGCACTATCGCAACACGATCTTGAGCTCCGATACCAGCCGCGCGCAGAGTCTGGCGAACAGTTAAAGTTAGGGTTCTTAGATCACCATAAGTCATCCAATCCCGGCCCGGTGCGCCAATTGCGTTATCCGTATCGGGATGGTCCTGAATCAGTTCTGCTAGTCTTTCCATAGTTTATCTTTCATTATTTCATTAGTTGCGGCTACTAATCTGCTATTGAACATAAGGCGTTTTAGACTTTTAGGATACCCGACCATTGCGGCGCAACAGCTTCAATGCAGGCAAGAGGATCAAGATGATTGCGATAACAGTTATTGGACCTGCGATTGGTCTAATAAAGAAAATGCTAGGATCACCAGATGATAGAAGCAATGACTGTCGCAATGTCGGTTCAGCAATCGGGCCAAGGACAATCGCCAGGACCGCAGGTGCAAGCGGATAGTCAAATTTGCGCAAGAAGAAAGCTCCAAGACCGAAGATCACAATCATCCATAGGTCATGCATGCTCCGAGAAGCGGCAAAACCACCGATGATAGACAGAACGAAGATCAAAGGTGCCAGAATTGTGAATGGCATGCGCAGCATCCATACAAACAGCGGGATAAATGCGAGGTTGATCAAAACTGCTGCAACGTTTGAGACATAAAAAGACCCAATCAAACCCCAGACAAATTCACTTTCATCTAGAAACAGTCGTGGTCCCGGTGTAAGCCCCCAAATCACCATACCGCCCAAAAGGATCGCGGTTGTTGGGGATCCTGGAATACCAAGCGTCAACATTGGCAACATCGCGCCGGTAGATGCGGAGTTATTCGCCGCCTCTGGTGCCGCAACGCCATCTGGCGATCCGTTCCCATATTCATGCGGGGTCTTCGAGATGATCTTTGCCACGCCATAAGACATTAGCGATCCGGGCGTCGCGCCAGCAGCTGGCAATACACCAACAAAAAAACCAAGAATGGACCCAATCCAAGTTCCCTTCCAGCCTCGCTGAACTGCCTCTTTCGCATCAGAGGCAAGGCCTTTTGCTGTCATCTTCGGGTTTGTTGTCGTGATCTCACCACGTGTTTGCTCAATCGTCCAAAGCATTTCACCGATTCCATAGACACCGATGGCCAAAACTATAAAGCCAATTCCGCGGATAAATCCTTGGATATCAAATAATACAAGTCGCGGTGCACCTGAGATGGTGTCAAATCCAACAGTCGCAAGTACGAGACCAAAACATATTGAAAAGATGGTTTTAGGGATATCGTCCCCTCCGAGACCAACGAACGTAGCAAAAGCCAACAACATCAGTGCAAAGATTTCGGGTGGCCCAAAATTTAGAGCAACAGATGCAAGAAGTGGCGCAAACAGAGTGAAAAAAACCGTTGCGACTGTGCCACCAACAAAAGACGCTAGGGCTGCGGTAACCAAGGCTAGACTAGCTCTGCCCTGCAACGCCAATGGCCGACCATCAAACGTTGTGGCCACCGCCGTTGAAGCTCCGGGGATACCAAGTGTTACTGACGATATCGCGCCGCCATACATGGCTCCATAATAGATCGCCGCGAGGAAAATAATGGCCGAGGCAGGCGGAACCAAAAACGTAATAGGTAGCAAAATCGCCACACCATTTACGGATCCCAATCCCGGCATTGCACCTATGAACAAACCAACGGTCACGCCAATCATGATTAAAGCTAGATTGACCGGTTGTAGCGCAAGAAATATGCCGTCGGCAAGAAATGAGAATACTTCCATAATAGTCCTTTTAGCAGGGCGGCGTCAGTAGATGATGTCGTACATCAAGTCGAAGAATGGCTGTGTGAAAGGTAGGCCTTGTGGCATCGATATCTGCATTGCCCCTTCAAAAAAGAAAAAAAGAGCGAAAGGCAGCATCAGCGCTAATCCGAGTGTTAGTGGCCACGAATGCCTACCGAGGAAGCGTAAATAATAGAGCATAAAGAGACAAACGGCGCCATACATCGACACAATTGGAACCATAGCGACGAAACCGACTACACCCCCCCCTACAAGCATGACTGTACGCCAACCAAACGCGTCCATAAGCGGTTCGTCAGAAGCGGAAGCTAGGCTTTTACCACGGCTCCAATTCCATGCTATTCTAACGCAACTTAACAGCATTCCAAGAGACAGCCAGAAAGGCCAAAAACCGCCACCCGGCCCTTGCCCACGAATGTATCCAATAGGCAGTTCTGCGCTCTTCCACATTAGATAGATAGAAAAGAGAGCAAGAACCCCTACAAGTGAAATTTCGCCTTGTCGCATTTTAGCTCTCCTTCCAAAGGTCCAGCTTAATTCTCAATTTCAGAAAGAAGCTGACGGTGGTTCTCGACCTGCGTCGCCCAGTATTTGCGGGTCGTAGCCTCATCCATCGGCAATGGCGAGAGGCTTTCAGATTTCAAATAACCCTGCCACTCATCACTCTCATAGACTTTGCCAAAGATGTCGCGATAGTATGCTGCCGCTTCGTCCGACATGCCTGGCGCGCCAACGATTGCCCGCTGATTGTAATAAGAAAAATCATGACCTTTTTCCTTCATCGTCGGAACGTTAGGATAGGCACCCATACGCTCGTCAGAGAATGCCAGCAGTGGAACAAACTGGCCCGCTTCGTAAAAACCCTTTGCTTCTGCAGGGTTATTAACGGTTGCCATGATTTGTTGACCGGCCAAATCCTTTGCAACTGCACCACCGCCGTCATAAGGAATATATTTTATATCAAGCCCGTATGCGCCAGACATGTAGGCGATGACGATTGAATCTTCCTGACCTGCACCAGTGCCACCCATTACATATTCGCCATTCATGGATTTAACTTTTTCGACATATTGCTCAAACGTGGTAATGCCTGAATCTTTGTGAACCCAAAGAACAAACGGATCTACCCCCATCATCGTCAACGGCGTGAACGTTTCAATATTAACGCCCAATGCTTCTTGACGGATCGGTGTCGTGTAGAATGAGTTAAGCGTAACCATGATCGTATGATCTGCGTCGCGCGCATCTTTCAAATGCAAGAGTGCTTCCGCGCCAGAGCCACCGCCACGGTTTGTTGGGACTAAGGGACGGTTTGTCATGTCATTCGCATCAACAACGGATTGAACGAAGCGTGCAATCTGGTCGGCACCACCACCGGCTCCAGCCATAATCGTTAAATCGATTGGCCGCTTGGGCTGCCAGCCATCGGCCAGTGCGATCAACGGCAGCGCTGTTAACGCAGTTCCCAATGTTAATCCAAGAAAATTTCTCTTTGATAGTTTCATACCTTTTTCCTCCCGTTAGTATGAGTTTGTTTTGGTATTCAGTGCGCCATCAAAAGTGGCATTTCAGTATTGTCCACGATGCGCCCTGTGTTGCCGCCAAACAGCATTTCAGTTTCGTGGCTGTGGCTGTATGCACCGATCACCAACAAGCTGGCTTTAATATCCTTGCTGGTCGCAAGAAGGGCTTTTGAGGGCTCCTGCCCGCTAAATTTAACGACTTCGGCATTTATGCCGCGCGTGGCGTAATAGTTTATCAGTTCTTCGACGGTCGGACCGTGCGGTTGGAGTTTTCCATCCGTGACTATGCTGACCCGTTTCGCGTATCGTACAATATCTAAGGATGACGCCACGGCGCGCGATGCTGGCAAGGAGCCATTCCATCCAATTGCCACATGCTCTGCGAAGGTTTCGTCTGGCAGTAGTTGCCCCGGACATACTAAGACGGGACGTCCAGCGCCATACAGAGCTGATTTTAAGGAGCTTTGACCAAGATTGCGCTCCCGCTGTGGTTTTGGCAAAACAATCAAATCAGCCAAACGACCTGCCTGTTTAACAACGTCGGCCATGCGCCCTTCCTTTTCGGAAAAAGTACAGGTCGCAAAACCACCAGATATTGGCTTGTCCGTCAGCCCAAAGTCCCGCGAAAGCCGACGCAAAATACCACGCAAGTGATCTTCCTGGCGGTTTGCCAGCTCAGCGGCTTGCTCCATCATAACTTTGCGAGCAAAATCGTTAAGAGATAGCCCAGGTGGCATCAAATCATGCGCCTGCGCTCGACAATGCACCACGTCAACCGTTGCGTTGTGCTTTTTGGCCAACTCCGCTGCGTGCCCCAGCACCGTAGCAACCATACCATCCCCGCGTAC
>CALFSV010000385.1 GCA_937916485.1 uncultured Paracoccaceae bacterium
GTTGACGGTGCCGTTGACCGTGCAGTTGCATGTCCAATGACTGGGGGCAACGGGGCCTTTGCGGGGCAATGGCCACGCCCTGCAACGCGATACCCTAGGGTCCAAAAAGGGTGCCATGCGCAAATCACTGGCATGATGAGGCGGAATTGGATAGAATCATGATCAGACCCGGGCCAAACCGGGCGACTTGAGGCAGATGGCGGTGATCCATGACGGAAATGGTCTATGGAACGGTCCCGGTTCGATCCGGTGATCCCGTTCTTCCACGGTGGTGGCGTACAATTGATAAATGGACGATGACCTGCATCCTGATGCTGTTCGGCATCGGGTTGTTGATGGGCTTTGCCTCGTCCCCGCCGCTTGCCTCGCGCAACGGCCTCGACCCCTTTTACTACGTCACACGGCAGGCGTTCTTTGGCGGCGTTGCCATGGTGGTGATGCTGATCGTATCCATGATGTCGCCTGTTCTGGTGCGGCGGCTGGCCGTCCTGGGCTTTGCCGCGGCCTTTGTGGCCCTGATACTCCTTCCCTTTCTTGGGACGGATTTCGGCAAGGGGGCGATCCGCTGGTATTCCCTTGGCTTTGTCAGTGTGCAGCCGTCCGAGTTTCTCAAACCCGGCTTTGTCGTGGTCGCTGCCTGGTTCATGGCGGCTGGGCAGGAAATAGGGGGACCACCTGGCAAGACCTATTCCTTTGTGATGGCGGTCATCATCGTGGCCTTTCTCGCGATGCAGCCCGATTTTGGGCAGGCCGCCCTGGTGATGTTCTCCTGGGGGGTGATGTATTTCGTCGCTGGAGCCCCGATGACGATCCTTCTGACCCTGGCCGGTGTCGTGGTGTTTGCCGGCACCATTGCCTATCAGGAAAGCGAGCATTTTGCCCGCCGGATTGATGGCTTCCTGTCGCCCGACCTCGATCCCACCACCCAGCTTGGCTATGCGACCAACGCCATCCGCGAAGGTGGCTTCTTCGGGGTTGGCGTGGGCGAGGGCCAGGTCAAATGGTCCCTTCCCGATGCTCATACCGATTTCATCATCGCCGTGGCCGCCGAGGAGTACGGTCTGGTTTGTGTCCTTTTGATCATCGTCCTTTATACATTGGTCGTCGTCCGCTCGCTCAGCCGCCTGATGAAAGAGCGCGATCCCTTTATCCGCCTGGCCGGCACCGGGCTGGCCTGTTCGCTGGGTGTTCAGGCCATGATCAACATGGGTGTGGCCGTCCGGCTGCTTCCGGCCAAAGGCATGACCTTGCCCTTCGTGAGCTACGGCGGTTCTTCGCTTATTGCGGGGGGCATCGCGATGGGCATGCTGCTGGCCTTTACCCGGACCCGCCCGCAAGGCGAAATCAGCGACCTGCTGGGCCGGGGGCTAAGGTGAGTGCCTGCCTCACGGCGCAAGGGATGATGGGAGGCGGGATGCCTCCGGCGGGGATATTTGAGATCCGAAGAAGGGGGGGATGGTCATGACCAAACCCCTTTTGGTGATTGCGGCAGGCGGTACCGGCGGTCACATGTTCCCGGCCCAGGCGCTGGCCGAGGCGATGCTGGCCAAGGGCTGGCGCGTGCGTCTGTCCACCGACGCACGGGGTGCGCGCTATACCACTGGTTTTCCGAACGCCGTCGAGATCGTGGTGGTGGGCAGCGCCACCTTTGCCCGCGGCGGCCTTCTGGCCAAGCTGGCTGTCCCGTTCCGGGTGATGGCCGGGATCGCGGCGGCGAAATGGCAGATGCTGCGCGATCGCCCGAAGGTGGTTGTAGGCTTTGGCGGATATCCCGCCATTCCAGCCATGACGGCCGCCTGGGCGCTGCGCGTGCCGCGGATGATCCATGAACAGAACGGGGTTCTGGGCCGGGTGAACCAGCTTTTTGCCCGCCGCGTCGATGCTGTTGCTTGCGGCACCTGGCCGACCCCGCTGCCCTCTGGCGTCGCGGGGCTGCACACTGGCAACCCGGTGCGCGCCGCGATCCTCGAGCGCAGTGGTTCGGGTTATATCGCGCCCGGCGATTATCCCATGGCGATCCTCGTCATCGGAGGCAGCCAGGGCGCCCGCATCCTGTCCGACATCGTCCCGCCCGCCATCTCGGCCCTGCCACAGGAGATCCGGCGCAACATCCGGGTCGGCCACCAGGCCCGCGAAGAAGACCTAGACCGTGTTGACCGGTTCTATGCCGACGAGGTGATCCCGGCCGATGTACAAACCTTTTTCACCGATGTGCCGACCCGGATGTCAGAGGCACAACTGGTGATCAGCCGGGCCGGCGCCTCGACCGTGGCCGATATCAGCGTCATCGGCCGGCCGGCCATCCTGATCCCCTATGCGGCGGCGACCGGCGACCACCAGACCGCAAATGCCAGAGGGTTGGCCGAGGCGGGTGCTGCCATCGTTGTTCAGGAGAGGGATTTGCAGGTAGCCAGCCTGTCAGAGCATATCGCCACTATTCTCAGTGATGGAGAAGGGGCCCTTTTTATGGCCCGTGCGGCGGCCTCTCAGGCCATTCCAGTTGCCACGGACCGGCTTGTTGCCCTTGTGGAGCGGCTGGCCGAGGGTAAGAAAGGACAGATTGAGTGATGGACGGAAATCCTGTGATGATTGCAGCAACCAAACTTCCCCTCGACGTCGGCCCGATCCATTTCGTGGGCATCGGCGGCATCGGCATGTCGGGCATTGCCGAAGTGCTGCTGAACCTGGGCTACAAGGTCCAGGGATCGGATGCCAAAGCCTCGGGCATTACGGCACGGTTGCAGGCTCTGGGCGCGATCATCTTTGAGGGCCAGCGCGCCGACAATCTTGATGGGGCGGAGGTTGTCGTCATCTCTTCGGCCATCAAACCGGGCAATCCGGAACTGGATGAGGCCCGCAGGCGGGGCCTGCCCATCGTTCGCCGGGCCGAGATGCTGGCCGAACTGATGCGCCTGAAATCCAATGTTGCCGTCGCCGGAACCCACGGCAAGACGACCACCACCACCATGGTCGCAACCCTTCTGGATGCCGGCAATTTTGATCCCACCGTCGTGAATGGCGGCATTATCCACCGTTTTGACAGCAATGCCCGGATGGGGCAGGGCGAATGGATGGTGGTCGAGGCGGACGAAAGCGACGGCACCTTTAACCGCCTTCCGGCCACCATCGCCATCGTGACCAACATCGACCCCGAGCATATGGAGCACTGGGGCTCGATCGAGAACCTGCGCAAGGGGTTCTTTGATTTCGTCTCGAACATCCCGTTTTACGGGCTGGCCATCTGCTGCACCGATCACCCCGAGGTTCAGACCCTGGTGGGCAAGATCACCGATCGCCGTGTTCTGACCTTTGGCTTTAACGCCCAAGCCGACGTGCGGGCCCAGAACCTGACCTACAAGGCCGGGGTCGCCCACTTTGACATCGCCCTTCAGTCCGAAGGCGCGATGATCGAGCATTGCACCCTGCCGATGCCGGGCGATCATAACGTGTCCAACGCATTGGCCGCCGTCGCCGTCGCCCGACATCTGGGGATGAGCCGGGAGGACATCCGCGCAGCCCTCGCCGGGTTTGCCGGTGTCAATCGGCGCTTTACCAAGGTGGGCGAGGTCGATGGCGTCACCATCATCGACGACTACGGGCACCACCCCGTCGAGATTGCCGCAGTGCTGAAGGCCGCCCGGCAAGCGGTGGCCGACACCCCAAGCGCGCGGGTGATCGCGGTCCATCAGCCGCACCGCTATTCCCGGCTGGCCAACCTGTTCGAGGATTTCTGCACCTGTTTCAACGAGGCCGACGTGGTCGGCATCTCGGAGGTTTATGCCGCTGGCGAAAACCCCATTCCGGGCGCATCGCGCGACGACCTTGTGGCGGGCCTGATCCGCCATGGCCATCGCCATGCCCGGGCCGTCACCTCGGAAGATGATCTTGAACGGCTGGTGCGTGAACAGGCCCGTCCCGGTGATATCGTTGTCTGCCTTGGGGCGGGAACAATCAGCGCCTGGGCCAACGGTCTGCCTGCCCGATTGGGGGAGACCGAGCGAGGCCGGGCCGATGTCTGAAACACTGGGCCGAAGGGCCGGTCATTGGCTTCTGATCGGGTACGGAGTCCTTGCCCTTACCCTCGTCGCCGGGGCGGTGATCGGTGAGCCGGTGCTGCTGCCGTTCGTCGACCGGGGGGTGCCATGAGCCTGCCTCTGTTCCTCGGTTGCCTTTGGGTTCTGGCTGCAACGGCCACGGCACTTATGCCCATGCGACGCCAGTATATTCCGGGCGTGACGCTGTTGCTTTGCGCGCCGGTGCTGCTGGTCTGGATCGGGATGGTGCATGGCTGGGTCTGGGTTGCGGTCGGGCTTGCCGCCTTTGGGTCGATGATGCGCAATCCGCTGCGCTATCTGATCGCAAGGGCGCGGGGCCAAAAACCGGAATTGCCTCCGGAGATACGCCGATGACCCAATCTCTTATGCTTGCCTGCCTGTGGCTTGTCCTGGCCAATGTCCTGGCCATGATCCCGTCCCGGGACAATCACTGGGCGCGGGCCTACGCCCTCGTTGCGGTCGGCGTGCCGCTTTTGGGCTATGTCACCTGGCAAAATGGTCCGGTAATCGGAATCTTTGTCATGGCGGCGGGGATCAGCGTCTTGCGCTGGCCGGTGATCTATCTGGTACGTTGGCTGCGGCGGCAGTTGCCGGGTTCGGGCGAGACGGGATGACTGCTGCGGACCTGCCTGATGTGCGCGGCATCTTAACCGTTGACCGGCCACTGGCCGATCTGACCTGGTTGCGGGTCGGCGGCCCGGCGGATGTCTTCTTTCAACCGGCCGATGTCGGTGATCTTGCACATTTTCTGGCCGAGCTTTCGCCCGATGTGCCGGTCTTTCCCATGGGTGTGGGCTCCAACCTGATCGTGCGGGATGGTGGGATCCGGGGCGTTGTCGTCCGGCTGGGGCGCGGCTTTAACAGCATCGACATCGAAGGGGGCAAGGTCATCGCAGGGGCAGCTGCCCTTGATGCCCATGTCGCCCGCAAGGCGGCTGAGGCAGGGCGCGATCTGACGTTCCTGCGCACCATACCGGGCAGCATCGGGGGCGCGATCTGCATGAATGCCGGGTGCTACGGCAGCTATGTCGCCGATGTCCTGACCTCTGTCCGTGTTGTGATGCGGGACGGAAGCATCCAGGACCTCGCCGCAGAGGCCCTATCCTTGGGCTACCGGCAAAGCCATTTGCCCGCCGGTGCGATCGTGGTGTCGGCCACTTTCGATCCGCCCAGGGATGACCCGGAGGCATTGGCGGCCCGTATGGACGATCAGATCGCCCGGCGCGACGCCAGCCAGCCGACAAGGGACCGGACCGCCGGGTCCACCTTTCGCAATCCGGTCGGGCATTCCTCGACCGGGAAGGCCGATGATACCCACGATCTGAAGGCGTGGAAGATCATCGACGACGCCGGTTTGCGGGGCGCCCGCAGGGGCGGGGCGGTGATGAACGAGATGCACTCGAACTTTTTGACCAACGCCGGCGGCGCAACGGCCGCAGATCTTGAACGATTGGGCGAAGAGGTCCGAAAAAAGGTTTACGATACAACCGGCATCGCGCTAGAATGGGAAATCATGCGGGTAGGTGAACTGACGCATGATCCAGACGATAGCAAGACCCCGTAAGGGTGGCCCCGGGCAAGGGCCAAAAATAGCGAAATGACGGACCGAAAAAGGTCCGCGATCGAGGCGGTTGGGAATGTCGAGCAGGACAAACCCGCATGTTGTTGTGCTGATGGGTGGTCCGTCGGCTGAGCGCGAGGTATCGCTCAGCTCGGGCCGTGAATGTGCAGCGGCGTTGCGGGACGCAGATTGCAAGGTGACAGAGGTCGATGCCGGCCCCGACATTGTTGCGCGCCTGACCGAAATCAAACCAGATGTCGTCTTTAACGCCCTGCACGGACGCTGGGGCGAGGATGGCTGCATTCAGGGTCTGCTTGAATGGATGCGGATACCCTATACTCACTCGGGCGTTCTCGCCTCGGCCCTTGCGATGGACAAGGAAAAGACCAAGGCCGCCTATCGCACAGCCGGCCTGCCTGTCGTTGCCAGCCTTCTGGCTGGTCGGGACGAGGTCCGGTCCCGCCACGTGATAGAGCCGCCCTATGTGGTCAAGCCCTACAATGAGGGCTCTTCCGTCGGGGTCTACATCGTGGCCGACCGGGCCAACCAGCCACCGCAACTGTCCGACGATATGCCCGATACGGTTATGGTCGAGGCCTATGTGCCGGGCCGCGAACTGACCACAACCGTCTTTGAAGGCCGGGGCCTGACGGTCACCGATATTCTGACGGACGGCTGGTACGATTATCATGCCAAGTATTCGACAGGTGGATCGCGGCATGTCCTGCCTGCAGATGTCCCCTCCGAAATTTTCGACGCCTGCCTCGACTACGCCCTGCGCGCCCACCAGACCCTTGGGTGCCGGGGGCTAAGCCGGACCGATTTCCGCTGGGATGCGGACAAGGGCCTGTCCGGGCTGATCCTGCTTGAGACCAATACCCAACCGGGCATGACGCCGACCTCGCTTGTGCCCGAACAGGCGGCCCATGTCGGGATAAGCTTTCCCCAGTTGTGCCGGGCCCTGGTGGAGGATGCGTCATGCGATCGCTGATGTCTGCCATTCTGCGCCGCGCCGTGCCTGTCGTTCGCAGCGAGGCCCCCGCCCGTCGTGATCCCGCACCGACCCGGTGGAGCTATCGCTATCAACGTCTGATGCTGACCCCGGTCTTTCGGGCGTCTGTGCGCATTGGCTTGCCGGCCTTGTTGCTCGTCTTCATTGCCGGCGCCTGGTTCAGCAACCCGGCCAATCGTGCAGCTTTGGCAGCCCAGGTCGAAACCGCCCGCGAAGCTATAGAGAGCCGGCCAGAGTTCATGGTGACAAGCCTGTCGATTTCGGGCGCGGATGTTGCCGTCGCTGGGGCCATCAAGGACCTTGTCGGGGCCGAGTTCGACGCAATCGGCGTGGCCTTTCCGGTCTCATCCTTCAATCTGGACCTTCCGTCGCTGCGGGAACGGGTCACTAAGCTGACCGCTGTTGAGGATGCCGTCGTTCGGGTAAAGCCCGGTGGCACCCTCGATATCGTCGTCACGGAACGTCGTCCTGTGGCCGTCTGGCGGCACGTCGACGGCGTGCGCCTGATTGACCATGAGGGCGAGATGATCGGCATGATCGCGGCACGCAGCGACCGGCCGGATCTGCCCCTTATCGCGGGCGATGGAGCCAAGGATCGAATAGGCGAGGCGTTGGTTCTCTTTGCCGCCGCTGCACCTGTCCAGGATCGTATCCGGGGCCTGGTGCGCATGGGGGAACGGCGCTGGGACCTTGTCCTGGATGGCGGGCAACGGATCTTGCTGCCAACCGACAACCCGGTCGCGGCACTTGACCGGGTCATGGCACTTCATGCGGCACAGGACATGCTCAGCCGGGACGTTGCTGTCGTCGATATGCGCAATGGCAATCGACCGACGCTGCGGCTCAAACCCATGGCTGTGGGGGTGCTGCAGGGCGCCTCGGCAAGGATAAGTCAATGACACAACTTACAGCAGTACATTCGGGAAAGCAGGCGGAGATCTGATGCGGGACCTTTACGAAAGCCAACGCGCGATGCGCAACATGCGACAAGCCGCCATGCAGCGGGGTGTGATCGCGATCCTTGATGTGGGCACCTCCAAGATAGCATGTCTGGTGTTGCGATTTGATGGCCCTGACCGGTTTCGGGAAAATGATTCTGTTGGTTCCATGGCCGGGCAATCATCGTTCCGGGTTATCGGTGCCGCAACGACCCGGTCCCGGGGCGTCCGCTTTGGCGAAGTCGAGGCGATGCAAGAGACCGAGAGGGCGATCCGCACAGCAGTTCAGGCCGCGCAGAAGATGGCCAACGTCCGGGTCGACCACGTCATTGCCTGTCTCTCGGGCGCCAGCCCCCGGTCCTACGGGCTGGACGGTGAAACAAATGTCGAAGGGTCAGTGGTGACGGATGCCGACATCGGCAGCGTCTTGGCGGCCTGCGATGTCCCCGACTACGGTCATGGCCGCGAAGTGCTGCACGCCCAACCTGTCAACTTTGCCCTCGATCACCGGACCGGCATGGCCGACCCGCGGGGCCAGATCGGCAACAAGCTGACGGCGGATCTGCATCTTCTGACGGTCGATGCCACGGCGGTCCAAAACATCCTGCATTGCATCAAGAGGTGCGATCTTGAACTGGCCGGTCTGGCGTCGTCCGCTTATGTGTCCGGAATCTCGTCATTGGTCGAAGATGAACAGGAACTTGGCGCGGCTTGCATCGACCTGGGCGGCGGCACGACCGGCATCTCGGTTTTCCTGCGCAAGCACATGATTTACGCCGACGCCGTCCGGATGGGCGGGGACCACGTCACCGCCGACATCTCGATGGGTTTGTCAGTGCCGATGCCCACCGCCGAACGGATCAAGACCTTTTACGGCGGCGTCGTCGCGACCGGCATGGACGACCGCGAAGCGATCGAAATCGGTGGCAATACCGGCGATTGGGAACATGACAGGCGGACGGTCAGCCGGGCTGAGTTGATCGGCATCATGCGTCCCCGCGTCGAGGAGATCCTGGAAGAGGTCCGGCTGCGATTGGACGCGGCCGGTTTCGAATACTTGCCAAGCCAGCAGATTGTTCTCACCGGGGGCGGTAGCCAGATCCCCGGGCTTGACGGCCTGGCCTCCAAGATATTGGGTCAACAGGTGCGTTTGGGCCGGCCGTTGCGTGTTCAAGGCCTTCCGCAAGCCGCGACAGGACCTGCATTTTCCGGCGCGGTGGGGTTGACCCTGTTCGCCGCACACCCGCAAGACGAGTGGTGGGATTTTGAAATTCCCGCCGAACGTTACCCCGCCCGATCGTTCAAACGGGCCGTGAAATGGTTCAAGGACAACTGGTGACACGCAAGATTTTGCTAAATCGTCGAGATAGAGCATGCGAATGGGTATTTTTGGCCCAGATTTTGTGGCGATAACTCGTTTTTTCCGTGACGATCCGGTCCTGAGCCGGTAGTATTTGGACAATTCAGGCACGAGCGCCCGGTGGGACGGGCCAACAACAAACAGGCGGACAGCACCATGGCACTCAATCTCTCCTTGCCCGGGCAGGAAGATCTCAAGCCCCGGATCACCGTTTTCGGTGTCGGCGGCGCGGGCGGCAATGCCGTCAACAACATGATCGAAAAGGAACTCGACGGGGTAGAGTTCGTGGTTGCCAATACCGACGCGCAGGCCCTGCAGCAGTCGAACGCTCCGGCCAAGATCCAGATGGGCGTCAAAGTCACCGAAGGTCTCGGCGCTGGCGCCCGCCCCTCGGTCGGCGCTGCGGCCGCCGAGGAAAGCATCGAACAGATCGTCGATCATCTTGCTGGCGCACATATGTGTTTTATCACTGCCGGGATGGGGGGCGGAACCGGAACCGGCGCTGCTCCGATCATCGCCCAGGCCGCCCGCGAACTTGGCGTGCTGACCGTCGGCGTGGTGACCAAACCCTTCCAGTTCGAAGGGGCCAAGCGGATGAAGCAGGCAGATGAGGGCATCGAGGCCCTGCAAAAGGTCGTCGACACGCTGATCATCATTCCCAACCAGAACCTGTTCCGGCTTGCGAATGAAAACACCACCTTTACCGAAGCCTTCGCCCTTGCCGACGATGTGCTTTACCAAGGTGTCAAAGGCGTCACCGATCTGATGGTGCGCCCCGGCCTGATCAACCTCGACTTCGCCGACGTTCGCGCGGTGATGGACGAGATGGGCAAGGCGATGATGGGCACAGGCGAGGCCGAGGGCGAAAACCGCGCTGTTCAGGCCGCCGAAAAGGCGATCGCGAACCCGCTCCTGGACGAAATCAGCCTCGAAGGCGCACGCGGCGTTCTGATCAATATCACTGGCGGTTACGACCTCACCCTGTTCGAACTGGACGAGGCCGCGAACAAGATCCGCGAAAAGGTCGACAGCGAGGCGAACATCATCGTCGGCTCTACCCTCGACACCTCGATGGAAGGCCGCATGCGGGTTTCCGTTGTGGCCACCGGCATCGACGCCGCTGTCAGCCATGCTGACATGCCGCTTCCCCGCCGGTCGATGTCGCAGCCTCTGCGCGAACGCGTCAGCCAGGAAGAGGCCGCCGTGGCCGAACCTGCCGCCGCACCTGTCGCACCGCAGCCCGTAGCCGCCCGCGGCTTGTCGCGCGACGAACTGACGGCACCAGCACCGCGTCCCGTCCCTGCGGCTCCGGTGGCACAGCCCGTCGCAGCAGCACCTGCACCGGTCGAGCCGTCCCTCTTCGATGCTCCGGCGGAAGACGAGTACGAGGATGACTTTGCCGATATCCAGGCAAGCCTCGATGCCGACGATCTGCCGCCCCCGGCCTACCAGCCTCGCGCCCAGGTAGAGGCAACGCCCGAGACCTTCGTCGCGCCGCGTGCCCCGGCTCCCGGTACCCCGACCCCCGAAGCGCTGGCACGTTTGCGTCGCGCCGTCGATCGCAGCCATTCAGAGGCCGCGCCTGCCCCTCGGGCAGAGCCTGCCGCCGCCCCCCGGGCGGGCGAGACAGAGCGCAATCGGTTCGGCATCGGATCCCTGATCAATCGCATGTCAGGACACCAGGCCGAGCAGCCTCAGCAGACCCGACAGCAGCCGCAACTCAGCGCGCCGATGGAAGAGCCTGAAATGGATGCTGAGCAGGAGCGGATCGAGATTCCGGCCTTCCTGCGGCGTCAGGCCAACTAGGATCATCCTTCACAGCGGTGCTGTGGAGGACACCAAATCGTAACAATTCAAAACGGACTGCGTGAGCGGTCCGTTTTTTTATTATTGAAAACAGATGGTTGCGTATTGGTTCGCGGGATTTTCGGCC
>CALFSV010000386.1 GCA_937916485.1 uncultured Paracoccaceae bacterium
TAACCGACCGCCCTTGGCCTTCAGAAGGGCGCATTCAAAAAGTATAGTATTTTCAGAGTCTTGGCGTTTTCGGGCAAGCGCCCTTTTCGAAGTCTCAAGTGGTATCGAAATACGATGCAAACCGCGGGACGGGTCTTAGGGCGGTCGTTTTTGGCGGATTCCAGTCATTCGCTGCACTATGGGTCAATGTCCGGAATGCAGGTTCATGACTTGTCGGCATTCATTCTAATGACTGAACTTGACTCAGTTCATCTGATGCAAAGCTCAATTTTAGCCAGTTGAATCGCGACTCGTAGTCATACCCTGAAGAAACTCTTTGAAATTAGAACCCCCTGCGGTGGTTTTTTCTTGGTGTGTCGGGTACTCACCCACTTGCACTGCTTCGCGAAACCTCGACAGTGCCTCTCGTCTTTGGGCCGCAACAAGTTTGTTAAGGGAATGGAGGTCTCCAAATGCGCGTGCATGACGGGGGCGATCCGGGGTCTCACCGCAAATGTCCGTCTGGAAGAGGTAAATGATATCAGCGCCATCTCCGGACCCAAGTGAGCTGGTGACCAGGGACGTGCGCTTCGAGATCTCGGCCATGACATCGGCGCAGATGACCTCCGCCTCGACCGCGAAAGCACCAGCATCTTCCATTCGCCGGAAGGCGGCCCAAAGCTCCAGGGCCTCTTCCGCCGTTTTGCCGATCGCGCGCAGACCCCCTTTCCAGGTCGATTTTCGGGGGACAAGACCAAGATGGCACATGACCGGGATATCCTCCCTCGCCAGCATTTCGACGATATGCGGCCCGCGCGCGGTATAGATGGAATCCGCGCCGTCCTTCATTGCCGCGAATGCAGCGCGCAGAACATCCGTTTCTGTCGGATAATCTGGAAGGCCAAGCGCGGCAGTAAAGAACATATCCGGCGCGCCTTCGCGCACGGCCTTTGTGTTCTGGGCATTGCCCATGATCAGATCAATACCGGCATCCCGCGCCGCTGCGGCCTCTTCGACGGAATTTGCGGTGGTCTGGGTCAGCTTGCGCTGGCCTTTAAGAGCCTTGAGGTCGGCAGCGGTATAGTTGCGCAGCACAGAGCGGGCATCCCAGTCGTAGATCCGTTTCATCCGGTCTCTCCGATGTCGATCAGAACGTCGCCGTTTTCCAGCTTCGCGGGATAGGTGGTAAGGTTCACGCAGACCGGGGTGCGCAGCGCTTCGCCCGTTCGATAGTCGAACTGGCCGTTATGCTTGGGGCATTCGATGACGTAGTCCATCACCAATCCGTCCTCCAGATGCACCTGCTCATGGGTGCAGAGCCCGTCCGTGCAGAAATATTCACTATCGGGGCTGCGGTAGACGGCGAAAGTGCGACCGTCATGGTCAAAGCGGATGAGATCTTCTTCCTCGATCTCATCCGCCGCGCATGCGCGGATCCAGTTGGGCATGGGGCGTCTCCTTATTCTGCCGCGATCAGCGGACGCTGATAGGCGGGGGTCGGACCGGCCCCGGCAGGAAGGGGACGGCGGACATAGTGGTTGAAGTCGGTCTGTTGGCGGATCACGGCCGGTACGATTTCGCGATATGCCGCTAGAAGAGAGGGGTAAGCCCGAGGACAATCGTCGCGGATATCCTCATGAAGCGCGGGCAGATTGTAGAAGGGCACCATTGGGTACATGTGGTGTTCCACATGGTAGTTCATGTTGGAATAGATGAAGCGGAAGACCGGGTTCAGCAGGATGGTGCGGGAATTCAGCCGGTGATCTGGCACATCCTCGGCAAGGCCTGCGTGCTGTGTGGTGGCCATGACGTGATGCAGCCATGATCCGTAGAAGGTCGGCCCCCCGATCAGGACCAGCGGTAGCCATGAGCCGAGCAGATTGGCGGCGATCCCGGCGAGGATCAGAATACCGAGATGGGCCCGGGCAGCGCGAAATGCCTTGGGTCGCTCACTCTGAGGCAGGAAATCCTTCTGGTCCGCTGTCAACAGGCCCGCACTTAGCCGCAAAGACTTCCACATCTCCTTGCCGGTCGCCACCACATGCAGCAGGTTCAGCGCCCAGTTCAGCAGGCTAGGTGGGCGGGGAAAGGCGATTTCCGGATCGCGCCCGACGATCACCGTATCGGTGTGGTGGCGCGCATGGCTCCACCGCCAGAGCACAGGGTTCTTGAGCGACATGAAGGAGGCCAGCTGATAAATTGCGTCGTTCATCCAGCGGGTGCGCATCGGCGTGCCATGTCCGTATTCGTGCCACCGGCTTTCGGCACCCGAGGCGTAGAGCACACCGTAGACAAGCGCCACGGGCCATGCCCAGACAGACCCCCAGACCCAGATCAGCAACGCGCCGAAGGCGATGGTCAATCCGGCCCAGAGGCCGAAATCGATCAGCCCCGCGCGGTCTGAACGTTTCATCAGCTCTTTCATTCGCTTGCGTGGAACCGGTGAAGCATACCATTCGGCATGGGCAAATCCGGGTCCGGACTCAGCACCGGTCAGGCGATAGTCTCGGGCGAAGGCAGGGGCGGTCATATCTGGCCTCATTGCAGGGGTTGATGCACCAAGTAGGCATCAGCTTGCCGCATCGGTCAATCGCAAGCATGATAGTTTCTATCATTCCCATCACGGGGCTGATCCCGACTGATGATAGGAGTCTCTGATGGTCAGACACCGGCGAACCACGCTCGAAGACGTCGCCCGTGCAGCAGGTGTGGGCGTGGCCACGGTTGACCGGGTGCTGAATGCGCGGGCGCGGGTCGCACCGGAAACGGCGGCCCAGGTCATGGCAGCGGCAGAGGCGACGGGCTATCATGGCAAGGCGATCCTGAAGCGGCGCATCGCGGAACTGGCGCCTGCCTGTCGCTTCGGCTTCCTGCTGCAGAAGGAAGGGAAATGGGTTTATCAGCGGCTCGCCGAGCAACTTCGAAACGCCACGCTGGCGCGAAAGGATGTCCGGGCCGATCCACTGTTTTCCTTCGTTGGCAGCCTTTCGGCGGATCGGCTGGTAGAGGAGATCACCCGTCTTGGGTCAGAGGTGGATGCGCTTGCCATTGTGTCGGTCGAACATCCAGCAGTCAACGCGGCAGTTGACGAATGCGCATCCCGTGGTGTCGCTGTCTATGCACTGCTAAGCCCGATCAGCGCCAAGGGCCTTGCGGGGTATATCGGGATGGATGGTCTTCAGGCAGGGCGCACGGCCGGGTGGGCGATGTCCCGGCTGGCGCGTCCCGGAGGCGACATCGGTGTCCTTCTCGGCTCACAACGCTATCTGGGGCAGTTGGCGAACGAACGGGGCTTCCGCGATGCAATGAGCCGCTACGCCCCGGATCGTGTTCTCAGGGAGTCACTCATCTACCTTGATGATGAGGCTGTTGCCCTCGAGGCTGCTCAGGAGCTGCTGGCCCGGTCTGGCGATCTTGCCGGGATCTATCATTCGGGCGGTGGTGTTGGTGGTGTCGCGCAAGCGCTGGAAGCCTCGGGACGCGCGGGCGAGATCACTTATATCTGCCATTCACGAAGCCCTGAAAGCGAAGCTGCGCTGCGCAGCGGTGTCGCCGATATTGTGATCAGCGGATCGTTCTCGCAGATGGCACAGAACGTGACTGCCTGCATGGCACAATCTGTCAGCGTCGGGCGGCCGGTCCCGCTACCGAAGCCCGAGCGTTTTGAATTGCTGACAACGGAGAACCTCTAGCCGAACGTCGCGCCGACGATGTTTTCGCGTGTGATCACCCCGGTCAGCAGCGCGCGCGGTTTGAACGAGCGGCGTTCCAGATGGGCGCAAAGCGCTTCCACTGCCTCCTCTGCCACCAATCGCATATTGACATGCAGAACGATGTCGATGGTGCCGTCCATAAGAAAACCCTGGGTGCGTGGCGTCAGGTTGTGACAGATGAAAACGATTTCCTTTTCGCGCCCAGCCTCCCCAAGCGCCCGCGCGATCCCGAGATTACCGCCACCGACACTGTAGATACCGACGACATCATCTCGGTCCGAAAGAATTCGGCTGATTGCCTGATAATTACCTTCGCCATCGTCATGGGCGTTGCAGGTCAGCACCTCTCGCACATGCGGGAAATCCTGTCGTAGCGCGACGCGGAACCCCATTTCGCGGTCTTCGTGGCTGCGGTAGAGCTGGCCGGATGTGACGACAACGACGGCCCCTGGCCGACGGGTGAGACGCCCCATCAGGTAGCCGCCGGTCCGCCCCGCTGCCCGGTTATTCAAGCCGATGAAGCCGGCAAGCGCGGGGTGTTCTATGGGCGACAGGATCGCCAAAGCAGGGATGTTCAGACGATCCAGCTCATGCACTGCGTCGTGAACCCTTGGGTCGTCGAGCGCTTGAAAGGCCACCGCATCCACACCCTGCCCGGAAGTAGCCAGTAGTTTTCGCGCGAGAATGCCCGGCTCCATTTTCTTGGTGAACACGCATTCAATGGTAGAATTTCCTCGCCCGCCGAATTCCTGAAAGCACATCCCCAGGAACTCGGTCGAAGGCCCGGCATCTTCGGGCAGAAACACGCGCAACCGCCATGGGCGGGGCCGTTCAGCAGGGGTTGCACCGGCCTCGATAGCCTCTTTTGCCTGCAAGACCCTCTGCCGGGTGGCCGCCCCCACATGGGCGCGTCCGTGAAGCACCCGGTCAACAGTCGCCGTACCCACACCGGCTAGCTTTGCGATCTGGGCCACTGTGGCCCTTTGCTTGATCATCTGATTCGGATCTTTTTTGTTTTCGTCCATCAACTTCGATCAATAGTACATGGCAATCTCCATTCAAAACATCAAAAAACATCAATTTCATCGGATTGATGTTATTGTTCTTGCCCGAATGGAACCGCCAGTGAAATACCGGTGCCGCAACCTGCCTCTGATCTTGGGGCAAGGATGACCTAGGGAGGATAATATGACGATCACTAAGTGTCTTCTGGCCGGTGCGGCCACGTTGGCCTTGCTGAGCACAGCCGCAGCAGCTCAGGACTTCACGTTCCGCTACGGAAATGCACAGCCTGAAAGCTCGATCCGCTCGCAATCCATGATCTATTTCGAAGAGCAGCTGGAAGAGCGTTCCGGCGGCCGAATCGAGGTGGAAAACTTCTTCGGCGCCACGCTCGGCAATGAGCGCGAAATGATGGACCAGGTAACCTCTGGCCTGCTGCAGGGCACGCGGGGCGGCTTCTTCGCGGATGCCTCTGGCGCCTTCAACATCTATCAGCTGCCCTTCCTCGTATCGGGCTGGGACGAGATGCAGTGCCTAGTAGCGTCCGACTTTACCGACGGTGTTCAGGCACGGGCCGAGGCTAACGGCTATCACATTCCGGCCACCGGCATCAGCCAGGGCTTCCGTGCTTACACGACCAATACACACCCGATTACCCAGGTTTCCGATCTCGCGGGCCTTCAGATCCGTGAACCGCAATCCGACCTGATGATCGCGACCGGTACTGCGCTTGGCTCGGTTCCCGTGGCGATGCCTTTTTCCGAGGCTTATCAGGCCTTTCAGCAGGGGGTGATCGACGGCCAGCACAACCCGCCGCAGAATATCTGGGACTTCAATATTCACGAGGTTCAGGACTACCTGTCGCTGACCAACCACATGACAGGCCCCGATCCGTTGATCGTCAATCTGGCCTGGTATGAGAGCCTTCCCGAAGACCTCCAGCAGATCTTCGACGAGGTTGCGGTCGAGGCGATGGCCATGTCTGATCAGCTGTATCGCGAAGCGGAAACGGCGGTCATCGAAGATCTGGCCGAGCACATGGAGATCAACACGCTGACCCCAGAGGCACTTGCCGAGTTCCAGGATCGCGTGCAGCCTGTCTACCAGCAGATGATCGAGGCGGGTCACTTCACCGCCGAAGATGTCGCAGCAGCCCGCGCAGCAGCGCAGTCCTGCGGCTGAGGGTTCCTCTCCCTCTGGTTGCGCGGGGTCCGTTTGGGCCTCGCGCAGTCGTCTCTAGCGAAAGGCACCTCGAATGAAACAGCTCGCCGCACTTGAGGCCGGGTTGGCCCGCCTGATCGAGAACGTGATGATCGTTCTCTTCACGGTGTTTCTCGTGATCGTCGTGACGAAGGTGCTGATGCGCCCTTTCGATGCGGCGATCTATGGCGTGGATGAACTGGTCAAGATCGCCTTTCTGACCACCAGCGCCCTTGGCGGTGCCGTGGCCATCAGCCGGCGGGAACACATCGCCATCACGGTGTTCATCGAGGCGCTGCCACGGGGGGTGACGCTGGCCTTCTATATCCTCGGGCTTGCACTGGTTGCCGTCATGAACGGGGCGCTCGTCTACCTGTCTTTCGACTGGATCGCCGGGCCGGGTCGAAATATCTGGCAGCCCTTCGGCATGCCGCAGGCCTATGTGTTCGTGGTTGTCCCGATCTCCTGCGGGCTCGGGGTGCTGTTCAGCCTGGTCAAGATCGTGCTTGCCCTCGGGGGCGAGATCGAAACGGACCGTCTGTGGATGCCGGAGGATTGAGATGCTGATCCTGTTCGGTGCGCTTTTCCTTCTGCTCGTCATCGGGGTTCCGATTGCCTATGCGCTCGGGCTGGCGAGCCTGGCCTATTTCATGATCGAAGCGCCTTTCGGAACCGGCTTCGTGATCCAGCGCTTCTTTGCCGGGATCAACAATTACCCGCTGGTGTCGCTGCCTTTCTTCATTCTGATGGGGCTGGTGATGAATTCCGGCGGCATCACGCAGCGTCTTCTGGACCTGTCCACCTTCTTCGTGGGGCGGATGAAGGGTGGTCTTGGCCTTGTGAACGTGGTGGGCTCGATGATCTTCGGCGGCATTTCCGGGTCATCTGCCTCCGACACGGCCTCGATCGGATCTGTCCTGATCCCGGAAATGGAGCGTCGCGGCTATCCGCGCAGCTTCGCGGCGGGGATCACGGTGGCCTCGTCCACCATGGGGATGATCATCCCGCCTTCGGTACCGATGATCATCTACGCCATCGCCGCCGAGGAATCGATCGGTCGGTTGTTTCTGGGCGGGATCATCCCCGGCATCATGGTGGGTCTGCTGCAACTGGTGATCGTCTGGCGTATCGCAAAGGCACGCGACTACCCGACCGAGGCCGTGCCCTTCACACTGAAAGAAGCCCTGCGCCAGGCGCGCCGATCCGCTGCCGTGGTGATCATGCCGGTGCTGATTGTGGGGTCGGTTGTCTTCGGCTTTGTCACGCCCACGGAAACGGCGGGCACGGCGGCGGTCTACGGGTTGATCATCGGGTTCTTCCTTGTCGGGTTCACCGTCATCAAGGATCTGCCCGGCGCGATGCGCAACGCGATCATCATGTCGGCCAAGATCATGATGATCATCGCCTTCAGCCAGGTCTTCATCACGGTGCTGGCGCTGGAACGCGTGCCCGATCAACTGGCCGATTTCGTCGAGGGGCTGGGACTGGATGCGACCACTTTCCTGCTGGTCTCCGCAGTGCTGATCCTGCTGGCGGGCACCTTCATAGATGTCAGCCCCGCCATTCTGCTGCTGACGCCGGTGCTGTTGCCCGTTGCCCAGAACCTTGGCGTGTCCGGGGTGCATTTCGGTGTGGTCCTTGTCTCGGGCCTCGCCGTAGGGGCCTGCACGCCGCCGGTGGGAAACTGTCTTAATGTCTGCGCCGCGATCTGCCGGTTGCCGATTGGCCAGATCTTCCTGGGGGCAGCACCGTTCCTGATGGCCAATGTGGTGGTTCTGGGTCTGCTCTGTGTCTTCCCCGAACTGGTCTTGTGGATACCGGATGCTGTCATGGGACCGTAGTCGCGACAGGAATTTGGCACTGGGGTGTCTGCTGGACGTGCCTCGCACCGTCGCAAGACGGACGCTGAAACCCCCGATCTGATGGACCGCGCCCGTGCGCGCAGAAAAGGAAAGATGCATGAAACGCATATGTGTGATCGGATTGGGTGACATGGGCTCGGGCCTGGCGAAAAACCTGATCAAGGCGGGGTTCGATGTTGCCGGGTTCGACCTGAGCCCCGACCGCCTAGCCGCTTTCGAGGCAATGGGCGGCAGGCCCGCTGCCAGCGTGGCGCAGGCCGGTGACGGGGCCGAGGCCGCCTTCGTGATGGTGATGAATGGCGATCAGGCCAAGGCCGTGATCCTTGGGGCTGACGGGCTGGCCGCGCATATGGCCCCCGGCGGCTCGGTTCTGCTGACCGCCACCATCCGGCCGCGCGAAGCTGTCGAGATCGGCAACGCCATGGACGGCACCGGCATCCACCTGATCGACACGCCCGTATCCGGTGGCTTCCCCGGCGCGCAAGGGGGGACGCTGACCATGATGGCTTCGGCGCCTGATGCCATCATCGCACAGGTCCGCCCGGCGATGGAGGCGGTCTCGGCCACCATCCACCATATCGGGACCGAGCCGGGCATGGGCCAGACCGTGAAAGCCTGCCTTCAAACGCTGATCGGTTCGATCTTCTCGGCCACGTTCGAAGCCTCGGTTCTGGCCGCCAAGGCGGGGGTGAAGGGTGAGCACCTGTTCAAGGTCTTCTCGACCTCGGGTGCGGGCTGCGGATGCACCAACACGGCGCTGGAAAACATCATCGACCGAAAGTTTGCCAATACCGGTTCGGGCATCGGCACAATGCACAAGGACCTGACCATCTCGATGGATCTTGCCGAAGAACTGGAAGTGCCGATGCAGATGGCCTCGACCGCGATGCAGATCTTCCATGCCGGAAAGTCGAAATACCCCGACGGGGACAACTGGGCCTGCACGCGGGTGATCGAAGAGATCGTCGGCGCGGAACTGCACCGCTGAAAAGGAGAAAGCCGATGAAACTGGGTGTCATATGTGACGGGATCAGCCGCGACCTGTCCCATGCTGTCGATGTCATGGACGAGTTCGGGCTGACCTATGCCGAACTGCAATTCGTGGGCGATACCGAGGTGGGCGACCATTCCGCCGCCGAGATTGCCGAGATTGACCGGCTGTTGCGCGACCGTGGCAAGCCGGTCAGCTGCCTGTCGCGTCACATCTTTGCGGGCATGACCAAGGACAACCGGCCGGGGGACGAGGTGCACTCACGTCACATGGATGCGCTCAAACGCGTCATCGACATGGCGCATGTGGTCGGAAGCCCGCTGGTCAGGATCATGACGCCAAAGAAAGAACAAATCCTGTGGGGGTTGAACGGTGCCGAGAAATGGAACGTGGCGCATGGGGCATGGGACGCGATGCTGCCACTGATTGCACCTGCCTGCGACGTCGCACGCGATGCCGGGGTGACCTTGGTTGTAGAAACCGGCAACGGCACGATGGTGAATTCCAACTACACCGGGCGCAAGCTGATCGACGACCTAAACGCGAAGGACGTGCTCAAGGTGCTCTGGGATCCAGCGAATAACTGCTGGTGCCACGAAGCGGCCTGGCCGGATGGCTACGACGCCGTGAAGGACGGTTATCTGGGGCATGTCCACATCAAGGATGTACAGGTCGACACACCGCGCGCCACACTGGAAGTGCGCCGGATGGGCGAAGGCCAACTGGCCGACCAGTTCCAGCCGGTGGCGGATGCTCTGCGCACCGACGCCTATGACGGCGTGATTTCGTTCGAAAGCGTTTACCATCCTGGCAACGGCAGTTTCGAAGATGGTTTTCGACTATGCGTAGACCGGTTCAAGACACAGTTCGGGTAATCCTGGTCTCGCGCGTTCCCGGGGATCCCATTCCTTTCCGAGTCGATTGGGCGGGCAAAGAAGGATTCCGTATCGACGCTAGGTCCGGGGATCCCGTTCGCATGTCCGAACGGTCTCTTCTTCAAGCGATGATTGCTTGGAAGTCTTGCCCAAAGCACCAAGAGTTCGCCTAGGAATTCTTTTAAGCCGCATACTCATCCAACTGAGGGCACCCTTGACATATTTGATCGTCCGAGCATAGCAGAATTCGGTGTCACGAGCCTTAAGCAGACTTCAACGCCATGGAGTATCAGGGTCCGGATTGGGCCGTTCGTGTTATTCAGGCGTCACCCTGCTCTGCATCATCAAAGGCGACCTTCGCCTGCTCTGCCCACGGCAGTGCTGCACAATTACTGAGGTTGATTTCGGTTATGGCGACGGCGTCACGCTTGTAGATCAGCCGTTTTAGCACCTCCGGTGCCAGATAGGCCAACCGCAACTGCCTGCTGACATGGCGCTCCGCGAGGCCCACAGCGATCGCGAGATCGCGCACTGTCCCGAACTCGCCGGCCTCCATGCGCCGCCGCCAGCTCCAGGCGCGACCGAGGGCACGTAGGATATGCGGGTCTTGGGTCTGGTCCTCACTGGGCAGGTAATCTGCGGGCGGCAGGATCTTCGGCCGCCCGTTTTTCTTGCGCACCTTGAGGGGCACGAAGACCTGGATGGTGTCGGGTGCGCCCATCACTCTGCCGCTTCCAGCGGACGCGGTATCATCAGATCTCGCATGACGCCAGCGATGCCATCGGTGCGCAGGTCAATGACCAGCCCTTCAGCGGTCACCGTGACGCGGCGCACCAGCAGCTGAATGATGCGCGCCTGTTCGCCTGGAAACAGCTGCGCCCAGAGTTCCGGAAACTTCTGCAAGGCGGCGATGGCGTCTGCCTCTGGAATGTCATCCCTGTCCAATTTGGCGATAACCTGTGCTGTGGTTTCAGGGGTGCGCAGAATGCGGCGGATCTCGGTAATGACTGCTGTTTCAACCGTATCTGCTGGCAAGCGCCGCGGGATGCCGTCGTCGGGCGTCTCACGGTTCTTCAGAAGGTCCATCGACACGTAGTACCTATACCGGCGCGTGCCTTTCTTCGTGCTGGAGGGCGTCATGGCCGCGCCGGTTGCGGTGAACAGCAGTCCCTTCAGCAGCGCCGGCGTCTGCGTGCGGCTGTTATTGGCGCGCTTTCGGGGGCTTTCCCCCAAGATGTCAT